>JANPDN010000224.1:0-5611 GCA_031431555.1 Rubrivivax sp. | reverse complement strand
TGGGCCAGCATGCCAGCGATACCGCGCAGATCAATTTCGAAAACTGCCGCGTGCCGGCGGCCAACCTCATCGGCGAAGAAGGCCAGGGCCTGAAGATCGCGCTCAGCGGCTTGGAGGGCGGGCGCATCGGCATCGCCTCGCAGGCAGTCGGCATGGCGCGTGCGGCGTTTGACGCCGCGCTGACCTACAGCAAACAGCGCGAGACCTTTGGCCAGCCGATTTTTCAGCACCAGGCAGTGCAGTTCAAGCTCGCCGATATGGCGACGCAGATCGAGGCCGCGCGCCAGCTGGTGCGGCACGCCGCCGCGCTTAAAGATGCCGGTCGGCCGTGTCTGAAAGAAGCCGCGATGGCCAAGCTGTTTGCGTCCGAGATGGCTGAAGTGGTGTGCAGCGCCGCGATCCAGATCCACGGCGGTTACGGCTACGTCAGCGACTTCCCGGTCGAGCGCATCTACCGCGATGTGCGTGTCTGCCAGATCTACGAAGGCACGAGCGAAGTGCAGAAAATCCTGATCGGGCGCGCGCTGGCCTGACGCCGATTGGCGCTATCGACTGCGGCGTGCCGCTCGCCGCTCGCCGCTCGCCGCATCAAGCCAGCGCCTGCGCGACAAACTGCACCAGCGCACGCGCCGCGGCTGAGGCCGTTGGCTGCGGCAGGGTCAACGCGTGCACCGTATCGCCTTCGTTGACATGCAGCTGCCAGCCCGGCAGCACGTCGATCAGCGCGCCCGACGCGAGCTCTTCGCGGACGCTGAAATCCGGCGCATAGACGATGCCCGCGCCGCCCCGCGCCAGGGCCATCAGGGCGGCCAGATCGTCGCTGGCGCAGGCCGGCACGATCTCGACATTCAGTTTGTCGCCACGGCGGTGTTGCCAGTGCAGCTGCAAGGGCGCGATCACCGGCGTGCCCATCACGAGGCTGCGTTCGCTTGCGAGCAGGATCGGCGACTTCAGCGGCAGGCCACGGCGCGGTGCCGCGTAGCCGTGGATCTCGAACTTCAGTACCGGCCGCGCGACCCAGTCTTCGGGCGGCCGATGGGTGATGCGGAAGGCCACATCAACATCCTCGCGCAGCAGGTCGATGCGCCGGTGGGTCACGCTGAGCTCGAGCTTCAAGCCCGGGTGCGGGGCCTGAAAAGCGGCCAGCAGCGGCGCCAGCACCAGCGTGCCGAAGCTGGGCACCGCGGTCACGCGCAGGGTGCCTGAGAAGCCGGCCTCGGCGCTGTCCTGTTCACCCTTGGCGCGGAAGCTCGCGCGCGCTGCGGCCGTCGCATCGGCCACGTCGCGCGCGCGCACCGACAGGCGTCGCCCGGCTTCGGTGAGGCCGAGCGCGCGCGTGCTGCGCGCAAACAGCGGCTGGCCCAACGCGGCTTCGATGACCGCGACGCGCCGACTCACCGCCGCGCGGGTCTGCCCGAGCTCGCGTGCCGCGGCGGCAAAACTGCCGGCGGCAACGATGCGCGCAAACAGCTCCAGCGCATTCGCGTCGAGTGGCGACGTGCTTGGCGGCTTGAAGGTCGGCCGCGTCGGTTTGGGCGTGCTGCGTGGGCGCGGCATGGGGCTCGTGGTGTGCGTTGTGATGTGGGTCGTGGTGTGGTCGCGGTGGAGGTCGCTGCGGCTGACGCCACCGGGGCGCAGGGCAAGCTGTTGTCAACGAAACATTGTCAATCAGTCAACCAAACGCAGTCTAGTCAATGTACCGGACGCTGGCCAATATCGAGGCATCGACATTGCAGGCACCGACCATGACCAGCCAAACACTCCGCACCCCGTTCGCCACGCCCACCACCCCCGGTGCCAGCCCCACGACGACAGCCATCGCTGGCCAGCCAGCAGCGCCCTTTGTGCTGCACTGTGACGACGGCCGCGAACTGGCCGCGCACTGGGTCGAGCCGGCCGATGGGGCTGCGCATGCGGTGGCGGTGATCAACTCGGCGGCGGCGGTGCCGCGGCGTTTTTATCGCAACTTTGCGCAGTGGCTGGCGGCGCGCGGTTATGCGGTGCTGAGCTACGACTACCGCGGCATCGGCGATTCGCGCCGCGGCAGTCTGCGCGCCGACCCGGCGACGATGCGCGAGTGGACCTTGCTGGATACCGCGGCGGCCCTGGCTGCGGCGCAGTCCCGACGACAGCGTGTCGGTGGCCAGCGCATGCAGCCGCAAACGCAGCCGCAACCGAAGACGCCACTGCCGTTGCTCGTGATCGGCCATTCATTTGGCGGCCATGCGGTCGGTTTCACACGCGGCATCGAAACCGCCGACGCGGTATTGACGATCGCCTCGCAAGAAGGTTACTGGCGCAACTGGCCCCGCGGCCGGCGTCTCGCGACGGGCGCCTTCTTTGGCATCTGGCTGCCGACGATGGCGCGCCTGTACGGCCATTTGCCGAGTTGGGCATTGGGCCCGGGTGCGCAGGCGATGCCACGTGGCGTGGCGCTCGACTGGTCGCGCTGGGGTTGCACGCCGGGCTATTTTTTCGGCGACCCGGCGATGCACGCGCACAGCCAGCTGGCGGCGATTTCTGCGCCGGTGCACCTGTGGAGCATCCACGACGACCGCGCCTATGCACCGGCGGTCGCCGTCGATGCGCTGGCGCAGCGTTTCCGCTACGCCGCGGTGCAGCGCCATCACCTGGCGCCGGCCGATGTCGGCCAGCAGGCGATCGGCCATTTCGGCATGTTCCGCGGTGATGCCGGCGCCGCGATCTGGCCGCGCTGGCTCGACGCCATCGAGCAGGCGGCGCCGGCGCTGCGGCGGCGCCGTTAGCAACGGCTGCGGCACGGGCCGCAGCAGCGACCGGGTGCCGCGCCAGCCGCCCGCCCTGTCGGCGCGGGCAGAATGGCGGCATGACTGCCAACGCATCGACCGCCACCGGCGTCCCGCCTTTCCACCTCGCCTTTCCGGTCCACGACCTGGACATCGCGCGCAGCTTCTACGGCGGCCTGCTCGGCTGCCCCGAGGGCCGCAGCTCGCCGGAGTGGATCGACTTCGACCTCTTCGGCCACCAGATCGTGGCCCACCTGGCGCCCGCCGAATGCAAGCCGACGGCGACCAGCGGCGTCGACGGCGACGCGGTGCCGGTGCGCCATTTTGGCGTCGTGCTGCCGATGGCGCAGTGGCAGCTTCTGGCCGACAGACTCAGCGCCGTGGGCACGAAGTTCATCATCGAGCCGCATCTGCGCTTCAAGGGCCTGGCGGGCGAGCAGGCGACGTTTTTTTTCCTCGACCCGTCGGGCAACGCGCTCGAGTTCAAGGCCTTTGCCGACCTCGGCCAGCTGTTCGCAAAACAATGAACGGCGCATCGTCAACGCCGAGCGCTGAGCCGTGAATATCGTCATCCTCGGCGCCGGCCGCGTCGGTGAAAGTGTTGCCGAGAGCCTGGCCTCGGAGCAAAACGACATCACCGTGATCGACACCGACCCGGTGCGATTGCGCGGCCTGCAAGACCGGCTGGACCTGCGCGGCGTTACCGGCAACGGCATCCTGCCCACCGTGCTGGCCGCGGCCGGCATCGAGGACGCCGACCTCTTCATCGCCTGCGCGCCGCTGGACGAAACCAACCTCGTTGCCTGCAAGCTCGCGCACGATATCTTCAACGTGCCGACGCGCATCGCGCGCCTGCGATCGCCAGAGTTCCAGGACGGCTCGCCGTTGATGGACAAGGCCGGGTTTGCGGTCGACCGCGTGATCTGCCCAGAAGAAAGCGTCACCCGCTATATCCGCAAGCTCATCGACTACCCCGAGGCTTTGCAGGTGCTCGAGTTTGCGCAGGGCCTGGTGAGCCTGATCGCGGTGCGTGCGGTCGCCGGCGGGCCGCTGGTGCAACATGCGCTGGCCGAGATCCCCAAGCTCATCCCCGGCGCGCAGATGCGCATCGTGGCCATCTACCGCCGCGACCAGGCGCTCACCGACCTGGCCGGCACGACGCAGATCGAGCCCGGCGACGAGGTTTTTGTGCTTGCCGCGACGACGCAGATCCGCACCGTGCTCGGTGCGCTGCGCAAGATGGACCGCCCGGTGCGCCGGCTGATGATCGCTGGCGGCGGCAAGGTCGGCCTGCGCCTGGCGCGGCAGTTGAAGGACGAGCTGCAGATCAAGATCATCGAAGCGAATCGCGCGCGCTGCGATTACCTGGCCACGCAGTTGCCGGCCGGCGTGCTGGTGCTCAATGGCGACTCGACCGACGAAGAGCTGATGGGCGACGAAAACGTGCGCGACATGGACCTCTTTGTCGCGCTGACCAGCGACGACGAAGACAACATCCTGGCCAGCCTGCTCGCCAAGCGCCTGGGCGCGCGGCGCGTCATCGCGCTGATCAACCGACGGGCCTATGTCGACATCGTGCAGGGCACGCCGATCGATATCGCGATCTCACCCAGCCACACCGTCATCGGCGAGCTGCTGGCCTATGTGCGCCGCGGTGATGTCGAGGCCGTGCACTCGCTGCGCCGCGGTGCCGCCGAAGCGCTCGAAGCGGTGGTGCGCGGTGACGCCGGTACCAGCAAGGTGGCCGGCCGGCGCATTGACCAGATCGACCTGCCCAAGGGTGCGCAGATCGGCGCCATCGTGCGTGGGCTGCCGGTGGACGGCGACGCGCCGCCTGAGGGCGAGCAGGGCAGCGGCGGCGCAGCCCAAGTGCTGATCCCGCACCGCGACACGGTCATCCAGACCGGTGACCGCGTGATCGTCTTCATCCCGCGCAAGAAGATGGTCCGCCAGGTTGAAAAGCTGTTCCAGGTGGCGGCGACTTTTTTTGGTTGACCCCGTTCGCACCACAAGCTGGATGAGCCCCACCGGATGACCCATTTTTCCCCGGTGCTGGCAGTGCTAGGCGGCGTGTTGATGCTCTTTGCGTTGACGATGCTGGTGCCGCTGGCGTTTGCGTTTTTTGGCAACGATGCGGCGCTCTACGCCTACGACGGATCGATCGCGATCACCTTCGTCTGCGGCGCTTTGCTCTTCGGAATTTTCCGCCGCCGCGGCCGCCGTGAACTGCAGCCGCGTGACGGCTTTTTGCTCGTCGCGCTGGTCTGGTCGGTGTTGCCGGCGTTTGGCGCCTTGCCGCTGATGTTTCATCTCAGGGATTTGAGCTTTACCGACGCTTATTTCGAAGCCATGTCGGGCCTCACCACCACCGGCGGCACGGTGCTCACGGGCCTGGAAAATCTGCCGACCTCGATCAACGTCTGGCGTTGTTTCATGGTCCTGATCGGCGGCATGGGCATCCTCGTACTCGCGGTGGCGATCCTGCCGCTGCTCGGTGTCGGCGGCTCGCAGTTGTTCAAGGCCGAAACGCCCGGGCCGATGAAAGACGACAAGCTCACGCCGCGCATCGCCGAGACCGCGCGCGGCCTGTGGGTGGTCTACTTTTTCATTGCCACGCTGTGCTTTTTTTCGCTGCACATCGCCGGCATGGGCTGGGCCGACGCTTTCATGCACATGTGCTCGATCATGGGCCTGGGCGGCTTTGCGGCTTACGACGCGAGCATCGGGTTTTTCAACTCCGCTGCGATCGAAGCCGTGGCGGTATTTTTCATGCTCGTGGCGGGCGTCAATTTCGCGCTTTACTTTCTGGTCTGGAAGCGCCGCTCGGCGTGGGTGCTCTGGCGTGA
>JANPDN010000223.1:0-7070 GCA_031431555.1 Rubrivivax sp. | reverse complement strand
CCAAAAAACGCCGTGATCGCGGCGATGTCCCAGGCATCTTCTTCGTCGAAGCCATGTTCGCGCAGCGCGGCGATATCGGCGTCAGCGACCTCGGCCGAACGCAGGCAGACCTTCATCGCGAAGTCGAGCATCGCGCGCTGGCGCGGGCTGATATCGGCCTTGCGGTAGTTCACCGCGACCTGGTCGGCGACGAGCGGCTTTTTTTCGTAGATGCGCAGGATCGCGCCGTGGGCCACGACGCAATAGAGGCAGTCGTTCGCGGACGATGTTGCGACGACGATCATCTCGCGGTCGCCCTTGCTCAAGTGGCCACCTTCCTTGAGCATCAGCGCGTCGTGATAAGCGACAAAAGCGCGCCACTCGGCCGGGCGGTGCGCCAGGGCGATGAAGACGTTGGGCACAAAACCGGCCTTGACCTGGACTTCGAGGATGCGGGTGCGGATGTCCTCGGGCAGGTCTTGCAGTGCGGGCACGGGGTAGCGCGAGATCGGCGTGGTCATGGTGAAAAGGCTCCGGTGGGGAAAGCGGCGCGATGCTGTTGATTCAACCGCGGAACTGCATCGCGTGCAGTCGCGCATACAGGCCGTCGTGGGCGAGCAGCTCGGCATGGCTGCCCTGTTCGACCAGGCGGCCGGCATCGAGCACGAGCACGCGGTCGGCATGTTCGATCGTCGACAAGCGGTGTGCGATGACGAGCGTCGTGCGGCCTTGCATCAGGGCCTCGATGGCGCCTTGCACCGCACGTTCACTTTCGCTGTCCAGCGCCGAGGTCGCTTCGTCAAGGATCAACACCGGCGCGTCCTTGTAGATCGCGCGTGCGATCGCCACGCGCTGGCGCTGGCCGCCGGACAAATGGCTGCCGTTGTGGCCGACGAGGCTCTCGATGCCCTGGGGCAGGGCGTCGACAAAGTCGAGCAGGTTGGCGCCGGCCAGCGCTGCGCGCACACGTGCCGGATCGATCTCGTCACCGAGCGCGATGTTGGCGGCCAGGCTGTCGTTGAAGAGCACGACATCCTGGCTGACGAGCGCAAACTGGCGGCGCAGGCAGCGCAGATCCCAGTCGCGCAGGGGCACGCCGTCGAGAAAGATGGCGCCGCTGGTGGGCTCCAGAAAACGCGGCAGCAGATGCACCAGCGACGACTTGCCCGCGCCCGACGGGCCGACCAGCGCCACCGTTTCGCCAGCGGCCACGCGCACCGACAGGCCGTCGATCGCGGCGGCGTTGTCGGCGCGGTATTGCAGCCGGATGTCGCGCAGCTCGATGTCGCCACGGGCACGCTCGACGTGGTGGCTGCCGCCTTGTTCGGTCGGGTGTTTGTCGATCAGGTCGACGGCGCGCTCGAGCGCAGCCAGCCCGCGTGTGATCGGCGCCATCACGTCGGCGAGTTTTTTGATCGGTGCCACCAGCATCAGCATCGCGGTGATGAAGGCCACAAAACTGCCGACCGAGGCGGTGCCGGTGCTGCTTTGCCAGAGCGCGACGGTGATCACTGCAGACAGTGCGAAGGCCGCCAGGACTTGTGTCACCGGGGTCATCGTGGCGCTGGCGATGGTCGCTTTCAGCGTCAGCCGGCGCAGCAGCTCGCTGCTCGCGCCAAATCGTTTCGCCTGCACCGGGGCGGCATCGTGCAGGCGCACGATGCGCCACGCGAGCACGTTTTCTTCAACGATGTAGGCCAACTCGTCGGTGGCGGTCTGGCCGGCGGTGACGAGGCGGCGCAGGCGCTTGCCCAGGGTGCGCATGACCCAGGCGACGGCAGGAAAGAGCACGCCGACAAACAGCGTCAGTTTCCAGTTCAGCCAGAGCAGGTAGCCGAGCAGCGCAGCTAAGGTCAGCGAATCACGCGCCAGCGTGAGCACTGCGTTGACGAGTTGCAGCGCGCCTTGCTGGACTTCGTAGACCAGCGAGTTGGTCAAGCTGCTCGCGCTGCGGTTGGTGAACAGCGCGGCATCGGCGCGCATCAGGTGATCGAACATCGAAGCGCGCAGCTCCAGCACGCCGCGGTTGGCGGCCCAGGCGAGGGCGTAGTCGGCGATGAAACCGGCCAGCCCGCGCAGCGCGAACAGGCCGATGATGACCACCGGGATCAGCCACAGCGGCAGCGCGCGGCCGGCAAAACCCTGGTCGAGCAGTGGCTGCATCAGCGCCGGGATCAGCGGCTCGCTGGCAGCACCGATAACCGTGGCCAGCGCAGCAACCCCGATGGCGCCGCGGCCATGGCGGAAAAACGGCGCGATGCGTTTGAATCGTTGCAGCAGCGAATCCATGAGCCGGGGATTATCAAGGCCTGTCGCGGGCATCCCTAGAATGGCGCCATGTGGCTCCGTCGTCGGTTTGTCGCTGCAACAGCAGCCAGTCTCGCCCTGCCAACGGCAGCGCAGTTCCGCATCGAGATCTCGGGCATCGGTGCGACGCAGTTGCCGATGGCAGTGGCTGCGCTACGCGGCGAGGGTGCGCTGGCGGTGTTGCCGTCGGTGATCATCCGCGCCGACCTGGAGCGCAGCGGCGCGTTTCGGTTTGTCGACGCACCCGCCGGCCTGGACGAGCGCAGCCCGCTGGCGCAGGACGACATGCGCAGCCGCGGCGCCGATGCGCTGCTCGCCGGCTCGGTGACGCGACTGGTCGACGGCAGCCTGGATGTGCGCTACCGGCTCTGGGACACGATCAAGGGCGCTGAGTTGTTTGCCCGCGCGACGACGGTGGCCGCGCCCGACTTGCGCCTGACAGCGCACCGCATCGCCGACGAGATCTTCGAAAAGCTCACTGGCGACAAAGGCGTCTTTGCCACGCGCATCTGCTACGTCACCCGCGCCGGGCGCAATTTCACGCTGCGCATCACCGACGCCGACGGCGAAGGTGGTGAGCTCGCGCTACAAAGCACCGAGCCGATCATCTCGCCGGCCTGGGCGCCGGATGGCAAGTCGATCGCCTACGTGAGCTTCGAAACCCAGAAGGCGGTGGTCTGGGTCCAGGATGTCTTGACCGGCCGGCGTTCGATGATCGCCAACCACCGCGGCAGCAACAGCGCGCCGGCCTGGTCGCCCGACGGCCGAGAGCTCGCCGTGACGTTGTCGCGCGATGGCCCGGCCCAGCTGTTTGTGGTCAGCCGCGACGGTGGCTCGCTGCGCCGTCTGACGTCGAGCAATGCGATCGATACCGAGCCGGTCTATACGCCCGATGGCCGCACGATCTACTTCGTGAGTGACCGTGGCGGCGGCCCGCAGGTCTACCGCGTGCCGGCCGGCGGCGGCGCGGTAGAGCGCGTGACCTTCAAGGGCAACTACAACATCAGCCCGGCGATCAGCCCCGACGGGTTGACGCTGGCCTACATCAACCGCGACGGCGCGGCGTTCAGGGTCACGACGCTGGACCTCGCTGCCGGCAGCGTGATGACCCTCACCGACACCCAGGACGACGAAAGCCCGAGCTTTGCGCCGAATGGCCGCCTTATCGTTTACGCCAGCCGCGCCAACGGGCGTGACGTGTTGATGACAACCACGCTTGATGGCAAGATCAAGACACGATTGCTCAGCAGCGGCCTGGACATGCGCGAGCCGGCCTGGGGGCCGTTTGGCCGCTGATCAGCGTTGCGAGACGCAGTACCCGGTTCATCACGTTCTACGCATTCACTCCCGGAGGCCAGCATGATTGCTCGAAACACCCAACACCCAACCTCACTGGCAAGGTCTTGGGCGACGCCGCTCGCGGCGGCTGTGGCGATCGCCGGGTTGCTGGCGGGCTGCGGCTCGTCAACCAAGCTCAGCGATACGCCGATCGAAAGCCGCACGCCGACGCCCGTGGCCGCTGTAGGCCCGTCGATGAGCAGCACCGCCGCGGCGGCCGCGGCGACAACACCCGTGGCGCAGTCGAGTGTGGCCACCGTGAGCGCCGGCTCCGGCGCTGCGGCGGGGGCAGCGGGTGCGGCCGGGGCAGCGATCCTCGCCTGGCCGGCATCACGCATCGTCTATTTTGACTACGACAGTTTTGCGCTGCGCGACGATGCCAAACCGGTTGTCGATGGCCATGCCAAGGTGCTGGCCGGCAACCGCAGTCGCAAGCTCACCGTGGAAGGCCACACCGACGAGCGCGGCGGACGCGAGTACAACCTGGCGCTCGGCCAAAAGCGCGCCGAATCGGTAGCCAAGACCCTGGTGCTGTTGGGCGCCGGCGAGTCCCAGGTCGAAGCGGTGAGCTTCGGCAAAGAGCGCCCATCGGCCAACGGCAGCGACGAATCCGCGTGGGCCAAAAATCGTCGCGCTGAACTGAAGGACCGTCCATGATCGAGTTGTCCTTCGCGGTCGCGGCCCCTGCACGCCGCCCGTTCCGGCGCCGGCTGCGTGTGTTGGCAACTGCCTTGACAGCGGTGGCCGCATTGACCGCGATGCCGGCTGCGCAAGCCGGCCTCTTCGACGACGAAGAAGCACGCAAGGCGATCGTCGACCTGCGCAGCCGAATCAAGGAAACCGACGACTCGGCCAAGGCGCGCGCCACGGAGCTTGCGCAGACGACAACGCAGCTCGCCGAAGTTGTGCAGGCGCTGCGCCGCAGCCTGCTCGACCTGAACAACCAGCTCGAAGCGATGCGCGGCGACCTGGCCAAGCTGCGTGGCGCTGACGAACAACTGCTGCGTGATGTCGCCGATGTGCAAAAGCGGCAGAAGGATATCGGCCAGGGCCTGGACGACCGGCTGCGCAAGCTCGAGCCGCAGAAGGTGGCGCTGGATGGCGCCGATTTTCTGGTCGAGCCAGAAGAAAAGCGCATGTACGAAGAAGCCATGACTGCGATGCGCGGTGGTGATTTTGAGAAATCGGTGAATACGCTGGGCAATTTCCAGCGTCGTTATGCGGGCAGCGGTTATTCGGATTCGGTGCGCTTTTGGCTCGGCAATGCCCTCTACGGCAAGCGCGACTACAAAGAAGCGATCACCGCGTTTCGCGCCTTCGTCACCGGCGCGCCGCAGCACCCGCGCGCTGCCGAAGCCTTGCTGGCGCTGGCCAACAGCCAGGTCGAGGCGAAAGACCGCGTCGGTGCGCGCAAGACCATCGACGAGTTGATGAAGGCCTATCCGGCGTCGGACGCTGCGCAGGCGGGCAAGGAAAGGCTGGCAGCGTTGAAGTGATCGGCGCGGTTCGTGGCGGCGCAGATGCTGCGCGTGAAACGACCGCTGCATCGACACCCGCATCCGCACCAGCGCTCATGGAATCGATCGATGCAAGAAGCTGAACTCCCCGGTCTGGCGGCCCAGGTTCTCTGGGCCGTTTTCTTTTTGGCCGCGGCCTTTGGCGCGATCGCGCAGCGCACCCACTTCTGCACCATGGGCGCGGTGGCGGATGTGATCAACATGGGCGACACCAGCCGCGCGCGCATGTGGGCGCTGGCCATCGGCGTGGCGATGATCGGCTTCAACGTGATGGTTGGCCTAGGCCTCGTCGATGCCAGCAAGAGCATTTACGCGGCACCGAGATTGATCTGGTTGTCGAACCTGGTTGGCGGCCTGATGTTCGGTTTTGGCATGGTGCTGGCCTCGGGTTGTGGCAGCAAGACCTTGGTGCGCATCGGTGGTGGCAGCCTGAAGGCGCTGGTCGTCTTTGCGGTGCTCGGCATCGTCGCCTACGCCACGATGCGTGGCCTGTTTGGTGTGTGGCGCGTGGCCACGCTCGACGCCGTCGCGGTGACGTTGGTCACGGGGCAGGACCTGCCGTCGCTGCTGGCGCCGGCCCTCGGCATGTCACGTGCGGGCCTGGCACTGGCACTCGGCTGCAGTCTCGGCGGCGCCTTGGTGTTGTGGGCGCTCAACAAGGCCGACGGGCGCAGCGCCGATGTCGTGATCGCCGGCGTCGGCATCGGCGGGGTGATCGTCGCGGTCTGGTGGGTGTCGGGTGTGCTCGGCCATCTGCCCGAACATCCGCTGACGCTGGAAGAGGCCTTCATCGCGACCAACAGCCAGCGCATGGAGTCGCTGACCTTTGTCGCGCCGATCGCGTATTCGATCGACTGGCTGATCCTGTTCAGCGACAAGAGCCGGGTCTTGACGATCGCCATCGTCAGCACGCTGGGTGTGATCGCCGGCTCGGCGATCGTGGCCGTGGCGACGCGCAGCTTCCGCTGGGAAGGTTTTGGCGGCACCGAAGATACCGCCAATCACCTGGTTGGCGCCGGTTTGATGGGCGTGGGGGGCATCACCGCGATGGGCTGCACGGTGGGGCAGGGGCTGTCGGGGGTGTCGACATTGGCGCTGGGCAGTTTTATCGCGCTGGCCGCGATCATCGCCGGCGCGGTGCTGGCGCTGAAGTACCAGGTCTGGCGCCTCGACCGGCTGGGCTGAATCGATGGGCTCGATCAACATCGGCGCCGGCGCTGCACAGATCGCGCAGCCTGGCGATCTGGAGCGCCGCTTCGGTGGCCTGCGGCGGCTGTACGGCGACGCTGCGTACCAACGCCTGCGGCAACTGCGCGTGGCTGTGGTCGGCCTCGGCGGAGTCGGTTCCTGGTCGGCCGAGGCGCTGGCGCGCTGCGGTGTTGCGTCGCTGGTGCTGATCGACTTCGACCATGTCGCCGAATCGAATATCAACCGCCAGCTGCAGGCGCTGGGCAGCACCGTCGGGCAATCCAAAGGCGAGGCTTTGCGCGCGCGCATCGCCGACATCCACCCCGGTTGCGCGGTGACGCTGGTCGACGACTTCGTGACCGCCGACAACTGGCCGGCGCTGTTGACGCAGCCGGTCGATGTGCTCATCGATGCCTGTGACCAGGTCAGCGCCAAGCTCGCGCTCGCGGCGTGGTCGCTGCAAGGGCGACGGTTGCTGGTCACGGTGGGGGCGGCCGGTGGCAAACAACTTGCGCACCGCGTCGACGTCGATGACCTCGCCGCGGTGACCCACGACCCGCTGCTCGCGTCGCTGCGCCAGCGCCTGCGCAAGCAGCATGGCGCGGCGCGCAGTGGCACGATCGGCCTGCGTTGTGTGTTCTCACGCGAAAGTGTGGTGACCCCCGCGATCGATGCGGCGCAGCCGCGCACGATCGAGGGCCTCAATTGCCACGGCTACGGCTCCAGCGTGATGGTCACCGC
>JANPDN010000222.1:0-3254 GCA_031431555.1 Rubrivivax sp. | reverse complement strand
CAGGCGCACGGTCGAGCGGCGCCGGCGCTTGAGCAGCCACAAGTACAACAACACCAACAGCGGCAGCGCCAGCAGCAGCCACAACATGCTCGGCCATTGGAAGGTCATCAGGAAACCTCGGTGCTGCGCACTGCGGTATTCGACTTGGGAACAGGCCGACGTCTCATGCCGCCGCTCCTTGGGCGCTGGTGGCGGGTGCCGCGCGTTTGAAGTGCGCCGGAAATCGCGCCGGCGTCTTCAGCCGCGCGCGCTGGCGGCGCAGGTCACAGAACCGCAACATCGCGTCGAGCAGGTCGTCGTCGGTGGCCAGCTCCAGGGTATCGGCGCCGCTGCGCGCGAGTTGCTCGCGCAACGTAGCCTCCTGCGCATCGGCGATGGCCTGGTAACGCTGGCGGAACGCCGGATCGGCGCTGTCGACAAACAACTGCTCGCCGGTTTCGGCATCTTCGATGGTCACCAGGCCGACATCGGGCAAGGCCATCTCGAGCGGGTCGAACAAACGCACCGCGATCGTTTCGTGGCGCTGCGCGATGCGGCCCAGGGCTTCAGTCCAGCCCGGTGCGCTGATGAAGTCGGAAACGACAAAGACCAACGAGCGGCGTTTGATGGTGGCGTCGGCGGTCTGCAGCAATTCGGCCAGCGACGTGCCTGCGGCCAGCGCAGCGCCCTTGCCCGCCTTGACCGGTGGCGTCGACTGCGAGGCATCGCGTCGGCGCGCGCGCATCTGCGTCAACAGGTTCAGCACATGCAGGCGCGAATTGCCCGGCCGCAGCATCGCATCGACGCGCCGGCCATACAGCAGCGCGCCGATGCGGTTGCCGTGGCGTGTCATCAGCCGCGCCAGCGTGGCGACAAAAGCGGTGGAGACGGCAAGTTTGGTGATATCGGCCGAGCCGAAGTCGACACTGCCGGAGAGATCGAGCAAAAACCAGGCGGTGACATCGCGGTCTTCGGTGAACTGGCGCACGTAGGGTGTCTGCAAGCGCGCGGTGACGTTCCAGTCGATATGCCGGACATCGTCGTGCAGCTGGTATTCACGCAGGTCGGCGAGGTCGACGCCGCTGCCGCGCAGCACGGTGCGGTAGTCCCCTTGCAGCAGGCCGTCGAGGCGCCGGATGACGGTCCACTCGAGCCGGCGCAACAAGGAGTCGGAGCTGGTGATCACTGGTTCAGGCATTGGGCGGCGTCCCGCTGGCGGCTGCGTTTGTTGCCGCACTTGTTGCTGCACTTGCCGCTGCACTTGCTGCCGCAGCGTTGGCATCCACATGCTGCATCGGTTTGTCGGGCTGCGTGATTCTGCTCATCAGCGTGGCCACGATCTGGTCGGCGGTTTTGCCTTCGGCCAGGGCTTCGTAGCTGAGCACCAGGCGGTGACGCATGACATCGGGCACGAGGTCGGCGACATCTTCGGGCAGCACGTAGCGGCGGCCACGCAGCATGGCCAGTGCGCGCGCGCCTTCGATCATGCCGATCGTGGCGCGCGGGCTGGCGCCAAAGGTCAGAAACCTGGCCAACTCGGGCAGCCCATACTTTGCCGGGTTGCGGGTCGCGCTCACCAGCTTGACGGCGTAGGTGATCAGCGAAGGGTCGACGTACACCGCGCGCACTTCGCGCTGCAACGCGGCGAGTGCAAAGGTATCGGCGACGGCCTGGACTTCAACGGCCGGGCCGGTGACCCGCTCGGCGATGACAAACTCTTCTTCTTCGGTCGGGTAGTCGACGATCACCTTCATCATGAAGCGGTCGACCTGGGCTTCGGGCAGCGGATAGGTGCCCTCGGTTTCGATCGGGTTCTGCGTCGCCATCACGACAAAAGGCTCGGGCACCTTGTGCGTTTCCCCGGCGATCGTGACCTGGCGCTCCTGCATCACTTCGAGCAGCGCGCTCTGCACCTTGGCCGGCGCGCGGTTGATCTCGTCGGCGAGCAGCAGGTTGGCAAATACCGGCCCGAGCGAGGTGCCGAAGTCGCCGGTGCGCTGGTTGTAGATGCGCGTGCCGATCAGGTCGGCCGGCACGAGGTCGGGCGTGAACTGGATGCGCTTGAAGCTGCCGCGGATCGTCTTGGCCAGCGTCTTCACGGTCAGCGTCTTGGCCAGCCCGGGCACACCTTCAACCAGCAGATGGCCCTGCGCGAGCATGCCGATCATCACGCGCTCGAGAAAGCGGTCTTGCCCGACGACAACCCGCTTGACTTCGTAGAGGATGCGCTCCATCAGGGTCGCGGTGGATTCTTCGTGGCTTGATGGCATCTGTGTCGGCGTCGGGTTGAATTCGGAGGCGAGTTCGGTCGCGGGGTCGGTGGTCGGTTCGATGATCGGTCTGGTGGTCGGTTCCGTGATCAGATCGGCAGGCCGGGTATCGCGAAGTCAGGTGCCAAGTGCCACGAAAAATGTCGCCTCAGAACGGCGGCATGCCCGCTGCCGACGCTGCGTTTTCGATCGGCACTGCAAAGCCGATGCCGATGAACGTGCGCTCCGTACCCGGGTTGAGGATCGCGGTCACGATGCCGACGACGTTGCCGTCCATCGTGACCAGCGGGCCGCCGGAATTGCCCGGGTTGGCCGCGGCGTCAAACTGGATCAGGTTGGTCAGCACCTTCTTGCCGTCGGGGTCGCGGAACTCGCGTTTCAGGCCCGAGATGACGCCGCCGCTGACACTCGGGCCGATGCCAAACGGGAAGCCGACCGCGACCACCTGGTCACCGGCTTGCAGGTCGCCGGTGGATCGCATCGTGGCCGCGTGCAGGTCGTCGGGCAGGCTTAAAGCCTTGAGCACCGCAAGGTCGTTTTCCGGCTGCACATTGATCACCGTGGCGTCGGACTCGTGGCCGTTGTGAAAGCGCACCCGCACCTTCTTGGCGCCCCAGACGACATGCAGGTTGGTCAGGATCGTGCCGTTGTCGATGATGACCACGCCGCTGCCCAGGCTGCGCTCCATCGCGCGCTGCTCGGCATTGCCCTTGCCGTCGTCGTTTTCGTCCATCAACCCGATCACCCGCACCAGTGACGGGCCCACCGCCGCGGCGGCCTTGGCATAGGGCGAAGGCAGCGGCTCTTTCTCCAGCGACTCGCGCACTGCGGCGTCGATATGTTCCTGTGTGATGACACGCTGGCGCGGCTGCAGTGACAGCGTCAACAACATCGCCAACGTTGCCAGCGCAGCGCCGGCCAGCGCCCACAGCAGGCTGGGGTGGCGGGCGGCAAATGCGCGCAAGCGATGCAGCCAGCACGGCCGGGCGGCGCTGTCGGTTGGTG
>JANPDN010000221.1:0-7545 GCA_031431555.1 Rubrivivax sp. | reverse complement strand
TTGCAGGCTGGCGCGCCAGTCCACGCAGCCGGCTCTAGCGCGAGCCGCCGCCAGGGCCCTGCGCGGCGAAGGTCAGCCGCGACAGCCCAGCACGCCGGGAGGCGTCGAGCACATTGATCACCGACTGGTGTGCAGCGGTCGCGTCGGCCGAGATGATCACGATGACATCGCTGCGGCCGGCCGCGGCGCCGCTGAGTTCGGTCGTTAGGGCTTCGACATTGCGGCCGTCGACGGGGCGTTTGTCGACCGCATAACGGCCATCGGCAGAGACCGCGACGATGATCTCGCGCGGCCGGTCTTGCAGCTTTTCGGCGTTGGCCGTCGGCAGGGTGACCTGGAGTTCGGTGAAGCGCGAATAGGTCGTCGACAGCATCAGGAAGATCAGCACCACCAGCAGCACGTCGATGAACGGGATCAGGTTGATCTCGGGTTCTTCTTCGCGCTGGCTGCTGCGGAAGTTCATGGTGCGCCGGCTGTCGTACCCACACCCGCGCCCGCACCCCGCTGCGCCGAAAAACGCATCAGGTGCGGCACCATGCGTTCGGCGGCGAGTTCCATGTCGAGCCGGTAGCCGTTGACGACACCACGGAAGTAGCGGTGGAACATCAACGCGGGGATCGCCACCATCAGGCCGAAAGCGGTGTTGTACAGCGCCACCGAGATGCCATGCGCGAGCATCTGCGGGTTGCCCGAGCCGCCGCCCGGGGACTGCGAGCCGAAGATGTCGATCATGCCGACGACGGTGCCGAGCAGCCCCATCAACGGCGCCGCGGTGGCGATGGTGCCCAGCGCATTGAGATAACGCTCGAGCCGGTGGATCGCCTCGCGGCCGGCGTTCTCGAAGGCCTGGCGCAGCGCAGGCTCGCTGATGCGCGCGTCAGCCACGACGCTGCGCAAGCCGTTGGCCAGCACCCGCCCGAGTGCGGAGTTGTCGGCGAGTTTGTTGACCACATCGGCGGCCGGCAGGCTGTTGCGCGTGACCGAGATGACTTCGTCGAGCAGGCTCGTCGGCGCGACCGCCCGGCGGCGCAGGCCGAGAAACTTTTCGATGATCAGGGCCAAGGCGACGATCGAACAAAGGATCAGTGGCCAGATCGGCCAACCAGCGGCTTGTATGATCGAAATCAAAGCTCAACTTTCATCGGCATCGGGGGTCCTCGGGGTGGCCTGGCAAGGCCGCGCGATTATGGCCGAAGGGTCGCCGCCGGCCGTCTGCGATCGGTCTGCAGCGACGTGTCGCTGCAGGCGTGCAGCCAGCGCCCCGAAGTCATCCACCGTTTCTGTGGACAAACTTGTGCATAAGCTGGCACCACCGGGCGGCGACGCATGCCACCATGCGCCCCGGCCTGATCTGCCCATTTTTTAGACAGCAAATTGTCCTTGGCCATCAACCACTTGCACGATTGTGACGATGCCGTGACGGCCAAGCGGGCCGGCGGCCCGCGTCTTTGCTCAAGTGTGGACTTCAGGGCCTTGATTGGCGCGGCCGCCAGCGATGTTTGACGAATCGCCGCGTCCTCCAGAACCTGCTGCCGCGCCAGCCTGGAATGTCGCCGCGCTGCTGCTTGCGGTGGCCGACAGCCTGAACGCGCGCTTCGGCGCCTTGGCCGTGCAGGGCGAGTTGTCCGGGTACACGCGCGCTGCCAGCGGGCACTGCTATTTTTCGCTCAAGGACAGCGGTGGCGCGCAGGGCCTGATCCGCTGCGCGATGTTCCGCCGCGCCGCTGCGCTGGTCGACTTTTTGCCCACTGACGGCCAGCGGGTGCAGGTGCGTGGCCGCATCGCGGTCTATGAGCCCCGTGGCGAGTTGCAGTTTGTCGTCGAGTCGCTGCAGCGGCTGGGCGCCGGCAACCTCTACGAAGAGTTCCTGCGCTTGCGCGCGCGGCTCGCGGCGCTGGGTCTGTTCGATGACGGCCGCAAGCGCTTCATCACGCGCCATCCGCGCGCGATCGGCGTGGTCACATCACTGGGCGCTGCCGCCTTGCACGATGTGCTGAGTGCCCTGGCGCGCCGCGCGCCGCAGCTGCCGGTCATCATTTATCCGTGTCTCGTGCAGGGCAGCGATGCGCCGGCGTCGATCGTCGCTGCACTCGCGCTGGCGGCGCGGCGCAACGAGGTCGATACGTTGCTGCTGGTGCGCGGCGGCGGCTCGATCGAAGACCTCTGGTCGTTCAACGACGAGCGTGTCGTGCGCGCGGTGGCTGCATCACCGCTGCCGCTGGTTTGTGGCGTTGGCCATGAAACCGACATCACGCTGTCCGACTTGGCTGCTGACCTGCGCGCGCCGACGCCGACCGCCGCCGCTGAACTCGCCGCACCGATGGCCGCGGATCTGCTGGCAGCGTTGCGATCGCAGGCGCAGGCGTTGTCACGCGCGGTCGAGCGCTTGCTGCTCGCGCGCGCCCAACGCCTGGACCGTCTCCTGCCGCGTCTTGGCGCACCTGACTCGCGCGTGGCGGCGCAGGCGCGCCGGCTTGATCATCTGGCGGCGCGGCAGTCGGCCGCAGCGCGGGGTTTGGCCCAGCGTCAGGCGCAACGCTTGAGCAGCCGCGCCCACACGCTGGGCATCGCCGCGCACGACACGCTGGCGCACGCAAGGCTGCGGGTCGACACCCTGGCGGCGCGGCTGCGCAACCTGGACCCGCAGCGCGTGCTTGAGCGTGGTTTCAGCCTGGTGCAGGACAGCCAAGGCCGGCTGCTCTTGAGCCCCGCAGCGCTCGCTGCTGGGCAGACCTTGCGCCTGACGATGGCCGCGGGCGCGGCGGATATCGAAGTGGCCCGTGTCGATACGACATCAGCGCGCGCGGCCAAGCGCTAGAAGCTGCTTTGAAAACTGCGCCAGCGCTACGGCTGGCGCAGCCGCACGACGATCAGAGCCCGCCGTTCTGTTGCGCGACCATGCAGTAGAGCATCGGCAGCGACAGCATCGTATTGGTACGCGAGATCAGCATCGCCAGGCGCGCGGCCTTGGCTTTTTCTTCGGCCGGCACAGTGACGATGCCGAGCGCCTTTTTCTGGTTCGGCCAGATGATGAACCAGACGTTGAAGGCCATCACCAGGGCCAGCCACATGCCGATGCCGATCGCCAAAAACGGCCGCTGCAAGCCCAGCGCCTGCACGATGTAGCCGCTCATCCAGGCCAGCAGCACACCGGTGACCACGGTGGCGAGCGCCGACCAGCGGAACCAGAACAGCGCTTCGGGCGCGATGACCTTGCCAATCGCAGGTTTGTGTTCGTCGGGGATCTTCGGCATCGACGGGATCTGCACGAAGTTGAAGTACCACAGCAGGCCGATCCACATGATGCCGCAGACGACATGCAGCCAGCGCATCACGAAGATGCTCCAGGCATGGCTCACGGGCACGCTGCCGACGAGCAGCGCCAGCAGGATCACGAGCACCACGCCAGCGATGACGGTGCGGCCCAGCGATTGAAGAATGGCAGCCATCTTGAAATTTCTCCTCGTTGTTTTGCGACGCGGCCGACTATATCGAACTCAGGCCCGCCAGGCGGCGCCCGCCAGAGAGTGGGTGCGCGGAGCCCCTGGTCGGGTCAGGGCTTCTTGGCGGCCAACGCTGGCGCAGTCGCTGGCGAAGTCACCTGCGCAGTCGCTGGCGCAGTCATTGGCGCAGCGATCGGCGCGCTGACCGTTGCGGTGAACGGCCCGCCGCTGAAGCGAAAGCCCGGCTTGATGCTGCGGCTGGAAAACCAGCCCTGGTTCATTTCCAGCGCATAGCGCACCGGCTTGGCCGAGCAATGCGAGCCGTCGTCGCGCGGTTTCATATCCGCCAGGTTGACGATCGTGCCGTCGTCGGCGATGAAGGCGATCGACAGCGGCAGCAGGGTGTTGCGCATCCAGAAACACTGCGCCGACGTGGCTTCGAAGACAAACAACATCGCCTCGTGCGGCGCCATCTTGCTGCGCATCATCATCCCGGTCGAGCGCTGCTGCGGCGTCTTCGCGACCTCGGCCACGATCTTGTGCATGCCGGCCTTGAGCTCGATGGTCGGCAGCCGCGGCTGCGGCATTTCTTGGGCTGGTGCCGAGCCGGGCAAGCTGATGGCCAACACCAACAGGGCTTGCAGCAGGTGGGGCATGGCGGGTTTGATCTGGGTCATGGGTCGGTGCGCGTGGTTCGGTGACGATTATCCGTAAACGCGCCGCGCCTGCGGCCGGACGACCACGCCTGCCCATGCCGCATCCCGATGTCTGTCGCTGAGCTTGCCGCTGCCATGGCGCCCGCTGAAGGTGGCCGGCGGCCGCTGGCGGCGCCCGTCGATGACCCGCTCGAAACGAATCGCTTCACGCGCTGGGAGGCTGCCGGTGCGGTTGCTGGAGCGGGCGCTGACGCAGTCGAGCATGGCGGCGCGCCGGCCCGCATCGGATCGTCATCGCTGCAACTCAGCGGCCTGCATTGCGCTGCCTGCGCCTTGACCATCGAAGCCACGCTGTACACCTTGCCCGGGGTGCTGCAGGCCAGCGTCAACGCCGTCAACCAGCGTGCCAGCGTGCGCTGGGATGCGGCGAAGACGGTACCGTCGGCCTGGATCGATGCGATCCAGCGCGCCGGTTACGGCGCGGCGCCCGATACCGCAGCATCGGCACGCGCCTTGCGCCGAGCCGAACAACGCGACCTGCTCTGGCGCCTCTTCGTGGCCGGCTTTTGCGCGATGCAGATCATGATGCTCGCGACGCCGGCGTACGTGGCGCCGCCGGGCGACCTGGCACCCGACTTGGCACGCCTGCTCGGCTGGGGCAGCTGGGTCCTCAGCCTGCCGGTGATGGGGTTTGCCGGCCTGCCTTTTTTGCGCGCCGCGTGGCGCGGGCTGCGCCGCGGCCGGATCGGCATGGACGTGCCGGTGGCACTGGGCATCGTGGTCATGTTCGTGGCCAGCACGTTGGCGCTGTTCGACCCCGGCGGGCCGCTGGGCGGCGAGACCTACTTCGATTCGCTGGCCATGTTCATCGCCTTTCTCTGGCTCGGGCGCTGGCTGGAAATGCGCGTGCGACACCGTGCGGCGCAGGCACTCGAAGACTCGCTCGGCGAGTTGCCGGCCAGCGCGCTGCGGCTCGATGCCCAGGGCCGGCCGGAGCAGGTGAGCGTGTTGCGCCTGCGCCCGGGCGATATCGTGCGGGTGCCGCGCGGCGCCGCCATCCCCGCCGACGGCACGCTGCTCAGCGCCGGGTCGGAAGTCAGCGAATCGCTGCTCAGCGGCGAATCGCGCGGCTTGCCCAAACACGCCGGCGACAGCTTGCTTGCCGGCAGCCTGAATACGCAGGCGCCGCTCGAGATGCGGGTCACCCGCGTCGGCAGCGACACCCGCTTCGAGAGCATCGTGGCGTTGATGCGCGACGCGGCGGGCCAGCGGCCGACAGTCGCCGGCCTTGCAGACCGCTGGGCAGCGCCGTTTTTGTGGGCGGTGTTGCTGCTCGCTGCAGCAGCCACTGCCGCCTGGAGCCTGATCGACCCGGCGCGCGCGGTGGCGGTCGGCGTTGCGGTGCTCATCGTCACCTGTCCCTGCGCGCTGTGGTTGGCCACCCCGGCGACGCTGGTCGCAGCCGCCAGCGGCTTGGCTTCGCGCGGGGTGCTGCTGTGCCGCGTCGCTGCGCTGGAAGCACTGGCGCAGGTCGACACGGTATTCATCGACAAGACCGGCACGCTCAGTATTGACCGGCCGCTGTTGCATGCGACGCTGATCCACCGAGCGGTGGCACCAGTGGTCGACGCGGCACAGGCGCTGCAATGCGCGGCGTCGCTGGCCCGCTGGTCGAGCCATCCGCTGTGTGCGTCGATTGTCGAAGCTGCGTCGGTCGTCGAAGCCGCGGCAGAGTTCGACGACCACATTGTCTGGCGCGATGTTTCGGAGACACCCGGCGCTGGCCTGGCGGCCCGCGACGCGCAGGGGCGTTGCTGGCGGCTCGGCTCGGCGGCGTGGGCGGGCGGCGTCGGCGATACCGGCGGCGCTACTGGCAGTGGCGCTGGCGGCGTTGCTGGCGACGGTACTGCGGCAGCCAATTTTCGCGATGCCGGCGTTGATGGCGATGACGACGACGGCCGCAAGCGCCGCGTCTGGCTGCGCTGCGATCAAACCGCCGTCGCCAGCTTCGAATTCACCGAGCGCCTGCGCGCAGGCGCGGCGCAGGCCGTCGCCGCACTGCACGCCAAAGGATTGAGCGTGACCCTGCTGTCGGGTGACGACGAGGCACGCACGCAGGCTTTTGCGGCGACCGCTGGAATCACGATCGCCATCGGTGTCGCCAGCCCCGAGCACAAGCTGGCGCATGTGCAGGCAGCTCAGCGCGCCGGGTCGCTGGTCTTGATGGTCGGTGACGGGCTCAACGATGCCCCAGTGCTCGCTGCTGCGAACGTATCGATGGCGATGGGGCAGGGCGCGCTGGCATCACGCAGCGTGGCCGATGCGGTGATCGTCAGTGGCGAGCCGGCCGCGATCGTCGACGCCCGGCAAGTGGCGCTGCGCACGATGCAGATCGTGCGCCAGAACCTGGCCTGGGCGGCGGCCTACAACGTGGCCTGTATTCCGCTGGCGCTGGCCGGCGCACTGCCGCCCTGGGCCGCCGGTCTGGGCATGGCGGCGAGTTCGCTGCTGGTGATGCTCAATGCGCAGCGTGCCGCGCGGGCGCCACACTGAAATCCAGGCGCGCACGATGGACATCCTGTACCTGCTGATCCCGGTTTCGGCGCTGCTGCTGCTGGGCATCGTGGCGATCTTCGGCTGGGCTTTGCAGGACGGGCAGTTCGACGATCTCGAGGCCGAAGGTTCCCGGTTTTTGGCGCCCGACGACGCAGCAGTTGATCGAGATCAAGGCAGGGGAGCGTCGGCCCGAGAAGAATCGGTTTCATCAAGAGCGATTGGCGCGGCGGGAGGGCCTGAATGAGCGACCAAAAAAGCAGCACCGAGCCGCTGGCCTACAGCGATACCGCCGTGCGCCTGTTTGCATTGGCCTCGGTCGTCTGGGGTGTGGTCGGCATGCTGGTCGGCGTTTTTATCGCCGCCCAACTCGCCTGGCCGGAACTGAACTTCGGCATCCCTTGGCTGAGTTACGGCCGCCTGCGCCCGCTGCACACCAACGCGGTGATCTTCGCTTTTGGTGGCAGCGTGTTGTTTGCCACCGCCTACCACGTCGTGCAGCGCACCTGCCAGACGCGGCTGTTTGCGCCGGGCCTGGCGATGTTCACTTTTGTCGGCTGGCAACTGGTGATCGTGCTGGCGGCGATCACGCTGCCGATGGGCATCACCAGCGGCAAGGAATACGCCGAGCTCGAGTGGCCGATCGACATCCTGATCGCGGTCGTCTGGGTGTCCTACGCGATCGTCTTCTTCGGCACCATCGGCCAGCGCAAGGTGCGCCACATCTACGTCGCGAACTGGTTTTTTGGCGCCTTCATCCTGGCCGTGGCGCTGCTGCATATCGTCAACAGCGCAGCGCTGCCGGTGAGCCTGACGAAGAGCTATTCGGCCTACGCCGGCGTGCAGGACGCGATGATCCAGTGGTGGTACGGCCACAACGCGGTCGGCTTCTT
>JANPDN010000220.1:0-37245 GCA_031431555.1 Rubrivivax sp. | reverse complement strand
GGTCGGGGTCGTGGCGGGCATCCACCGCTGCGCGGATCTTGCCGACCGCCTCGGCCACGGTGATGACGCTCAACGCGCCGGCTGCGGCCGGGCAGCGTTTGGGGCTCACCTGGTCTTCGAGCGAGAGCGCGGCCACACCTGCTTTCTCAAAGGCGCGCACGGTGCGGCCCACATTCAGCACGTTGCCGTAGCCGGTGTCGGCGTCGGCGAAGATCGGCTTGCTCACGACCTGCGCGATGTGGTCGATGACCTGCGCGTTTTCGCTCAACGTGTAGAGCTCCATGTCGGGCTGGCCGAGCAATGCGGCCGAGATGCCGAAGCCGGTGGTGAAGATGCCGTCGAAGTCCGACCGATCGACGAGCAGCGCCGACAGCGCGTCTTGCGCGCCGGCGAACCAGAAGGTCGGGCCGCTGGCCACGCGCTGTCGCAATGCCTGACGTTGGGTGGTCATGCGGGGCTTTCGTGGGCTCGATCTCGGGCTTGATCTTGGGCCTGGTCTTGGGCAGGCGAACGACGCGCCTTGAGATAGGGAATGAGGCCACCCGCGGCCAGCGTGTCGCGCTCGGATGTCGACAGCGGCTTGAGCGCCAGCGTCTGGCCGCTGCGCGGCACGCGCACCTGCGCCGCGTCCCAATCCACCTCGAGCTCGTCGCCGCGCTGAACGGCGGCGACGATGCCCGGGCAGGTTGCGAGTGGGAAACCCATGCTGATCTCACCGCGAAAAAAACCCGGCGAAAAGGACTCGGCCACGACGCCGGCAATGCCGAGGTGGCGCATCGCACGCATCGCCGGATAGTGCGGATGGCCGTAACCGAAGTTGCGCCCGCCCACCAGCAGGTCGCCGCGCTGCACGCTGCTGGCAAAGCCGGGGTCGCGATCGACCATCGCGAGCAGCGCGAGCTCGTTGACATCGGTGATCTTGATGTTGCGCACGCCAATGATGAGATCGATATCGAAGTCGTCTTCGTCGAAGACCCAGGCCACACGGCCGCGCAGGTTGTGAAGACTCATCGCCCGGCCTGCAGCAGATAGGGACGAGGGTCGGCGATGCGCCCCTCGATCGCCGAGGCGGCCACGACAGCCGCGTTGCACAGGTAGATTTCAGAGTCGACACTGCCCATGCGGCCGGGCGTGTTGAGGGTGCCGGTGGAGACCGCACGCTGCCCGTCGGCCATCGTCGCGATGCGGCCGTAGCAGTAGTCGCAGCTCGGCGAGCTGATGAACGCGCCGGCCTCGACCAGGCATTCGATCAGGCCCTCGCGCGCCGCCTGCACCATGATGGCTTGCGAGGTTGGCACCACGTGCAGCTGAAAGCCGGGCTTGACCTGGCGGCCGCGCAACACGTCGGCGGCGGCGCGCAGGTCCTCGAGCCGGCCGCTGGCGCATGAGCCGAGGTAGCCGGTGTGGACTTCGATGCCCAGGTGATCCGACAGGTTGCGCGTATTGGCCGGGCTTGGCGGCACGACGACGATGGGCTCAAGCGCGGTGACATCGATCGTGACCACCGACTCGTAGACGGCCCCCGCGTCCGGGTAGACCGGCGCCAGGTCGAGCTTGCTGCGGCCCTCGAGCCAGGCCAGCGTGCGCGCGTCGGGTGCGATCAGCATCGTATTGGCGCCGAGGAACATGGCCTGGCCACAAATTGTCTGCCGTCCTTCGATGCTCATCGCGTCGATCACCGGCCCAGCCAACTCGACCGCCTTGAAGGCGCAGGACGACGGGCCCATCACACGCACCAGGTGGTGGAAGACATCGCGTGCCATCACGCCCGGTTGCAGGGTGCCGGTGAGCACGATCTTCACGGTCGGCGGCACCGTCATGGCCAGCGTCTCGCCGACGAAGGCTTCCAGCACGCCCTTGCGCGCCCCGAAGGCGTAGGTGCCGAAGGCGCCGAGCTGGCTGACATGACCGTCGAAGTGCACGATGAAGGCGCCCGGCGTGGCATGGCCGAGCTCGGCCGCCACCTGGTGACCGATGCCCTTTCGCTCGTGTACCGCCACACCTTGCGCCGCGCCCCAGGCGCGGGTGACGCGGTGCAGTTCCTCTTCTTTCGGTGCGGCGGCCGGCACCATGTGATCTATGAAGAGCACGAAGCGCTCCGGGCTCGAGACCTGCCGGACACCGAACTCCTCGCGGGTCTCGCGGAAGAATACGTCGGTGTAGCCGGGGAAGTCGTAAGCGATGACGAAGTCAGGCCGGGCCACGATGTCGTCCCCGGGCCGCACTGATGCGAGGCCACTGGCGCGGGCCAGAATCTTCTCGGTCATGGTCTGCTGAACGGGTGTTTTTAGCATTTCCACATATTGGCAATAGACTGTCGAATGTGACACGCGAATTGGACAATCTCATTGGCAAGACTGGTTGCAGGGGAACCCGTGGTTTTGCCGCATGGTGGAAGCGCGATGCATGCCAGTGGCACTGCCTGGCGCCGCACAAGTGACCACGGGCGCTCGCGTGCCGACGCCGGCGCCGGGCACGCAGAGCATCGAGCGCGTCGTGGCCATGCTGCGCATGGTCGCCTCGCGCGGGCGCAGCGGCATGCGCCTGGTCGACATTGCAGCGGCCAGCGGGCTGCCCACCTCGACCTGCTTTCGCATGCTGCAGCGGCTCGAAGTCGAGGGGTTGATGGAGCGCCACCCCGTGACCCGCAAATACTTCCTGGGCCCGCTGCTGCACGAACTCGGCCTGCTCGCGCGTCCGCGCTTCCCGCTGGCCGAACGCTGCGAGCCGTTCCTGGTTGAACTGGCCGAGCAGACCCAGGACACGGTCTACCTCAGCGAGCGACGGGGGCGCGAGGCGGTGTGCTCGGCGCGCGCGCTCGGCAGCTACCCCATCAAGGCGCTGACCCTGGACGTCGGCGTGCGTCGGCCGCTGGGCGTCGGCGCAGGCGGGCTGGCCATCCTTTGCGCGCTGCCCGAAGCCGAGGCCGAGGCCATCATCGATGCCAATGCGACGCTCTACCCCAAGCTGTCGACGCTGGACCACGTCCGCGTGCGGGCCGCCGTTCGGGACGGGCGCGCGCAAGGCTTTGCATACCTCGACGGCGCGGTGATTCCGGGCACCGCGGCTGTCGGCCTGGCCTTCCGTGCCGACGACTCCGTCGCAGCGATCAGTGTCGCGGCAATCTCGACGCGCCTCGATGTCTCGCGGCGAGCCGACGTGGCCCGTGAACTGGCGCGACAGGTGAATCGGCTGAGCCGAGCCCTGGCCGGCACCACCCCATAGCGCCTGCTGGCGCAGGCCGGCGCAGCCGCTGACGGGCCGGCAACTGATAAAAATGCCCGTGGCCATCGAATCGCCTTTCGTCCTGGGCCGCTTGCGGCATGGGGCATGGGGATAATCGTCGACCAATCCCATGTTGTGCGCGGCGCCTTGACCCTTCATCCCATGACCGACCTCCCCGGCCTCGCGCTGCGCGGCATCCGCCCCGGCCTGCGCCTGGCCGACTTCAGATTGGTCGCGTTCGACATGGATTCGACGCTGATCAATATCGAGTGCATCGACGAGATCGCCGATATCGTCGGCCGCAAGCCCGAAGTTGCAGCAATCACCGAAGCCGCGATGCGCGGCGAAATCACCGACTACAAGGACAGCCTGCGCCGGCGCGTGGCGCTGCTTGCCGGTGTGCCTGAAAGTGCCTTGCTGGCGGTCTATGAACAACGCCTGCAACTCAACCCGGGCGTCGAAACTTTTGTCGCCGCCTGCCAGGCCGCGGGGCTGAAGACGCTGCTGATCTCCGGCGGCTTCACCTTCTTTAGCGAGCGCATCCGGCAGCGCCTGAAGCTCGACTTCGCGCGCGCCAATACGCTGGGCGTGGCCAACGGCCGCTTGACCGGCACGCTGTTCGACCGGCCCTGGGGCGACATCGTCGATGGCGCCGAGAAGCGCCGCGTGCTGCTCGAAGTCTGCGAGTTGATGGGCATCGACGCGGCGCAGTCGATTGCGGTCGGCGACGGCGCGAACGACCTGCCGATGATGGCCGCCGCTGGCTTGTCGATTGCGTACCACCCCAAACCGGCGGTCGCGGCGCAGGCGATGATCTCAATCAGCCAAGGCGGCCTTGACCGCGCACTCGAAGTGCTCGGCAGCTGAATCGACCGCGCCGCGGCTGCGACGCTGCTCGCGCGCTGGCGCGCTGGCATTCAGCGCCGACTCAAGACTCGGTATCGATGATGCCCGACAGGCGCTGCGCGACGCGGTCGCGAAAGCCACGCCGCACGAGCAGCTTGTCCAGCGCCTGTTCGGGCAGGTCGGTGATGCTGATCACATTGCGTGCGATGAGCGCATCGATGACATCTTCGAGCACACGCACGAAGTCGATGTCCATGCGCACGAAGTCGGTCGCCGCGGCCCCGCCATCGGCCAGGAAGGCCAGCACCTCGGGGTGCTCACCGGGCAGAACTTCGCTGGCACCGGCATTGGCACCCGCCGCGCCGATGGCGTTGCGGTGCAGGCTGTGGATCTGGCCGCGGCTGTCGCGCTGGATATGGGGCATGGCGCGCCAACTCTAGCCGGCGTGGCGCCAACTCAAGCGTTGATTTGGGCCCAGGACTTGTCCAATCTCTTGGCACTGACCGGCTGCGGCGTGCGCAACTCCTGGGCGAAGTAGCTCACGCGCAGCTCTTCGAGCAACCAGCGGTACTCGTCCAGGCGCGTGTCAACAGCGCCTTTGAGATCCGCCAGCCGGCGCACATATCGCTGCTCCAGCGGGCGCAACTCGGCCAACCGGGCGGCGTCCCGCGCCGGGTCGGTGCGCAGCTTGTCCAGCCGCAGCGTGATCGCTTTCAGATAGCGGGCGTAGTGCTGCAACGGAGTCCAATGTGTCGCTGATATGAAACGTTTGCTGCACAGGCGCGTGAGCTGGGCCTGGATGTCGTCAACCACGTCCTTGGTCGGCCGGCTGTCCTTGAGCTTGCGCAGTGCGACCGCGTACTCGGCCAGCACGGTGCCGGCCAGGCGCGCCACTTCCTGAGCCACCAGGGTCAGCCGGCCGCGGCCTTCTTCGAGCCGCGCCGAAAACGCTGCGCCGTCGGTGGGCAATGGGTCGACCAAAAAGGCGCGGTCGAGTGCGACGTCGATGATCTGCGGGCGCAATTCTTCCATCGTGCCCAGGGGCATAAAGGCCGCCGCCATGCGCTGCAAGTCGGGAATATTTTTCTCCAGGTATTTCAGCGGCTCGCGCAGTTGCAACGCGATCAGGCGACGCAAGCCGGCGCGGTGTTTGGCGGCGGCCACCACCGGCTCGTCGAAGACCTCGATCTCGACATGCGTGAGCTTGTCGATCAGGGCCGGAAAGCCGATCAGGCTCTGGCTGCCGCGCTGCACTTCCATCAACTCGGGCAGCTCGCCAAAGTCCCAGACGACGTGCTGACGCTGCGCGGCCTCGGCCCTGGTTGCTGGCATCGGCATGACAACACGCGCAACGACCCCCCGGCCTGCTGCCGACGCGCCTTCGACCTGCGTTGACGACGCAGCGGCTGACGCCTGATCGGGCGTCACCGCTGCCGGCAGTTTCAGACTTGCGAGCGCCTGGAACGCGGTACGCGCCTGGCCACCCCACTCAGCCTTCAGCGTCGGCAGGTGGCGGCCGGTGGCGAGTTGGCGGCCATGTTCGTCAACGAGACGGAAATTCATGAACAGATGCGGCGCCAGCGTCTCGAGCTTGAAGTCGTTGCGTTGCACCGCGATCTGCGTGCGCTCGCGCACCGCCTTGAGCAGCGCGTCCATCAGGTTGCCCTGCGCAAACGGCGTCAAAGCGCAGAACTCGGCAGCAAAGTCGGGCAGCGGCACCAAGCGCGAACGGGGCCGCTGGTGCAGGCTCTTCACCAGCGCCAGCACCTTGTCGCGCAGCATGCCGGGCACCAGCCAGTCGCAGCGATCGTCGGCGACCTGGTTCAGCGCGTAGATCGGCAAGGTGACCGTGACGCCGTCCTTCGCATCACCCGGCTCGTGCAGGTAGGTCGCGGTGCAGTCAATGCCGCCCAGGCGCAGCGTTTTGGGGAAGGTCGCGGTCGTGATGCCGGCGGCCTCGTGGCGCATGAGCTCGTCGCGCGTGAGTTGCAGCAACTTCGGTTGGCGCTTGATCTCGTCACGGTACCAGCGCTCAAAACTCGCGCCAGAGCAGATGTCCTTGGGCAGTTGCTGGTCGTAAAAAGCGGCGATGAGTTCGTCGTCGACGAGCACGTCCTGCCGCCGCGATTTGTGTTCGAGCTCTTCGACCTGGTGGATGAGTTTTTCGTTCGCCGCCAGAAACGGCAGCTTGGTCTCCCACTCGCCGTTGACCAGCGCTTCGCGGATGAAGATCTCGCGCGCTGCCGCTCCATCGACGAGGCCGTAATTCACGCGTTTGTTGTTGTAGACGACGATGCCGTAAAGCGTTGCGCGCTCCAGCGCGACGACCTCGGCGGCCTTCTTTTCCCAATGTGGTTCGAGCAGCTGCTTTTTCAGCAGATGGCCGGCAATGGTAGGGATCCAGGTCGGCTCGATCGCCGCCAGCCCGCGGCCGAACAGGCGCGTCGTCTCGACGAGCTCGGCAGCCACCAGCCAGCGGCCGGGCTTTTTGCTCAGGTGCGCGCCCGGGTGGCGCCAGAATTTGATGCCACGCGCACCGAGGTACCAGTCTTCGTCGTCGCTCTTGCATCCGATATTGCCCAGCAGCCCGGCGAGCATCGACAGATGAATCTGCTCGTAGGTGGCGGCGCTGCCGTTGAGCCGCCAGCCCTGCTCGGCGACGACGGTGTGCAGTTGCGAGTGGATATCGCGCCATTCGCGCAGCCGCCGCGGATTCACAAAACTCTCGCGCAGGCGCTGCTCCTGCTGGCGGTTGCTGAGCCGGCGCGTGAGTCCGTCCTCTGCGGACGGACGAACGGCGGGCGAAGGCCTGCGCCCGTCTTGCGGGCGCAGGCTGAGCTTGTCCACGCCGGTAACGGCGTGGCCGCGCCCTTCTTCCGTCCATTTCCAGAGTTTGAGGTAGCCCATGAACTCCGAGCGCTCGTCGTCGAACTTGCGGTGTTTTTCGTCAGCCGCTGCCGCCGCTTCGAGTGGCCGGTCGCGCACATCCTGCACGCTCATCGCGCTGGCGATGATCAGGACTTCGTCGAGCGCCTCGCGCTCGCGCGCCTCCAAGATCATGCGGCCGACCCGCGGGTCCAGCGGCAGCTTGGCGAGTTGCTGGCCGATGGGCGTGAGCTCGTTGTCCTCGTCCACCGCATTCAACTCGTCGAGCAGTGCGTAGCCGTCGGCGATCGCCTTGCGCGGTGGTGCTTCGAGAAAGGGAAAATCATCGACCTGCCCGAAGCGCAGCGACTTCATGCGCAGGATCACGCCGGCGAGTGACGAGCGCATGATTTCCGGGTCGGTGAAACGCGGCCGGCCGGCGTACTCTTTTTCGTCGTAGAGCCGGATGCAGATCCCGTCTGCCACCCGTCCGCAGCGGCCGGCCCGCTGTTGTGCCGCAGCTTGGCTGATCGGCTCGACGAGCAGCTGCTCGACCTTGTTGCGGTAGCTGTAGCGTTTGACGCGGGCTTGCCCCGAGTCGATGACAAACCGGATCCCCGGCACCGTCAAGGAGGTCTCGGCGACATTCGTCGCGAGCACGATGCGGCGGCCGTTGCCGGTGCTGAAAACACGCTCCTGCTCGGCCTGCGACAGGCGCGCAAACAGCGGCAGGATTTCTGCCGGCGGGCCGGCATGCGGCACGCCCTTCTTGTGTTGCGCGAGGTGCTTGCGCAGATGGTCGGCGGCGTCGCGGATCTCGCGCTCGCCGGGCAGGAAGACGAGGATGTCGCCACGCTGCGCCGCGCGCCAAAGCTCGTCGACGGCATCGGCGATGGCGTCGTTCAAGTCGTATTCGCGGCTCTCTTCGAAGGGCCGCCAACGCTGCTCGACCGGATAGAGGCGGCCGGAGACGGTGATCACCGGCGCCGGCCCGCGCACCGACTTGAAGTGCTGTGCAAAACGATCCGCATCGATCGTCGCCGACGTCACGATGACTTTCAGGTCGGGCCGGCGCGGCAGGACCTGGCGCAGATAGCCGAGCAGGAAGTCGATATTCAGGCTGCGCTCGTGGGCCTCGTCGATGATCAAGGTGTCGTAGGCCTTGAGCAGCGGGTCGGTCTGCGTCTCAGCCAGCAAGATGCCGTCGGTCATCAGCTTGACCGAGGCGCCGCGCTGCAGGCGGTCTTGAAAGCGCACCTTGTAGCCAACGACGTCACCGAGCGGCGAATTCAGCTCCTCGGCGATGCGCTTGGCCACGCTCGACGCGGCGATGCGCCGCGGCTGGGTGTGGCCGATCAGGCCACGACCACCGGCGCCCCAGCCGCGGCCGAGCTCAAGCAGGATCTTCGGCAACTGCGTGGTCTTGCCGGAGCCGGTTTCGCCGCAGACGATGACCACCTGGTGCGCCGCGATCGCACGCGCGATTTCATCGCGCCGGGCGGAAACCGGCAGCGACTCGGGGTAGGTGATCGGTGGGACGGCGTTTGCGGCGCGGGGCGCGGCAGGCGCGGCGGTGGCGGCAGGCGCCTTCGGGTGCAGGGTCACGGGGCCCGGATTATCGGGGCCACGCGTCGGCGTGTTGGCAGGCGGCTCAGGCGGCCGGTGCGGCGTAGCTGATGACGTTGATCACTGCGCCCTGCGGATCCTGGATCACGGCCATGCGGCCGACACCCTTGATGTCCATCGGCGGCATGCACACCACGCCACCGAGCTGGGTGCACTTGGCCACCGCGTCGTCGCAGTTGGCGACCGTGACATAGGCGCCCCAATGGGGGGGCCCCGCGGGCGCGCCGGGTGGCGGCGCCATGATGCCGCCGATGGCGTCGTTGCCGATCTTGATGACATGGTAGGGGCCGCTGCCCATATCCATATTGTCAAAAGTCCAGCCAAACATCTTGCCGTAGAACTCGGTGGCAGCGGCGGGGTTGGCGGTAGTCAGCTCGGTCCAGCTGACCGCGCCGACGGTTTGAAAGACGTCCATGGTGATGGCTCCTGAGTGAATGGTCGGGCCTTGCATCGTGCCGCGACCGAGGCCCGGGGTCAATCCATATGGTTGCCCGTCGCACCATGTCGCGCGACGTGGCGGCCAGCCCCTGCGGCACAATCGCGTTCGCAATGAATATGCCTTCCAGCCTCGTCTTCCCGCACACCTTTGTGCCCTGGTTTCGTTCGGTGGCGCCGTATATCCACGCCTACCGCGGCAAGACCTTTGTGATCGGGCTCGTCGGCGAGGCGATTGCCGCCGGCAAGCTCAGCGCTTTTGTGCAGGACCTGTCGATCCTGCATGCGATGGGCATCCGCATCGCACTCGTGCACGGCTTTCGGCCGCAGGTCAGCGAGCAGTTGCGGGCCAAGGGCCAGACCGAGCGCTTCAGCCACGGCGTGCGCATCACCGACGCAGTGGCTCTGGACTGCGCGCAAGAGGCCGCCGGGCAATTGCGCTTCGAGATCGAGGCCGCGTTTTCGCAGGGCCTGCCGAATACGCCGATGGCCAACGCCACGGTGCGGGTGGTGTCGGGCAACTTCCTCACTGCGCGGCCGGTGGGCATCGTCGACGGAGTTGACTTCCAGCTCAGCGGCCTGGTGCGCAAGGTCGACGGTGTATCGATCCGGCGCGCGATCGACAACGGCGCGGTGGTGCTGCTCAGCCCGTTCGGTTTTTCACCCACCGGCGAGGCTTTCAACCTGACGATGGAAGATGTCGCCACCGCCACCGCGATCGCGCTGCAGGCCGACAAGCTGCTCTTCTTGACCGAAGTGCCTGGCGTGCGCGAGAACCCCGACGACGTCGACAGTGCGATCGACACCGAACTCGCGCTGGCCGACGCAGAGCGTCTGCTCGCCGCATTGCCGGCGCCGAACCACCCGAGTGACGTGGCGTTTTATTTGCAGCACTGCGTCAAGGCCTGCCGCGCCGGTGTCGAGCGCTCGCACATCCTGCCCTTTGCGACCGACGGCGCGCTGCTGATGGAGGTCTACACCCACGACGGCATCGGCACCATGGTCGTCGACGAAAAATTGGAGAGCCTGCGCGAAGCCGGGCCCGACGATGTCGGCGGCATCCTGCAACTCATCGAGCCTTTTGAGCGCGACGGCACGCTGGTGCGGCGCGAGCGCGCGAGCATCGAACGTGACATCGCCAACTACACCGTCATCGAACACGACGGCGTGATCTTTGGCTGCGCCGCGCTCTACCCGTACGACGAAGCGCGCACCGGCGAGATGGCCGCGTTGACCGTCTCACCCGCCTCACAAAGTCAGGGCGACGGCGAGCGCATGCTCAAACGCATCGAGCAGCGCGCCAAGGCCAGCGGGTTGGACAGCATCTTCGTGCTCACGACACGCACGATGCACTGGTTCATCAAGCGCGGTTTTGTGGTTGTCGACCCCGACTGGCTGCCCGATGCGCGCAAGCGCAAGTACAACTGGGACCGGCGCTCGCAGGTCCTGGTCAAGCACTTGAAATGACATTCTGAAATTGACGGAGAACTGAAGATGGCCCGCATGGTGCAGTGTGTTTATCTCAAGAAAGATGCCGAAGGCGTGGTCTTCCCGCCCTACCCCGGCGAGCTTGGCAAGCGCATCTACAACGAGATCAGCCAGGAAGCCTTTGAGCTCTGGAAAAAGCACCAGACGATGCTCATCAACGAGAACCGGCTCAACGGCGCCGATGCGCGGGCACGGCAGTACCTGATGCGTCAGGCCGAGGCCTTTTTCTTCGGCGGCGGCGCTGATGCCGCGGTCGGCTACGTGCCGCCGACGGAGTAGCGCCGAGGCTGTGTCGCGTCGCGTACGGCGGCGCGGCCGGCGTTCAACCTGTGCTGGCTCGACCCGGGTGTGTCGTTGACTCTCAATTGAGAACGATTCTCGTTCTCATGTATCATCGCGGCAACCGAACTCCTGCTGCCCGACACGATGATCACCTTGCTCCGACTCGCCGGTATCGCCGCGCTACTGACCGCGGCCTGCGCTTTTGCTCCGCCGGCGGGCGCCCAGTCGACCCCCGGCGGCAAAGTCCTGAATCTGTATTCAGCCCGCCACTACCAAACCGACGAGGCGCTGTATGAAAACTTCAGCAAAGCCACCGGCATCGTCATCAACCGCATCGACGCCGACGATGCTGGTTTGCTGGCACGGCTGAAATCCGAAGGCACGTCGAGCCCGGCCGATGTGCTGTTGCTGGTCGATGCGGCGCGCCTCTGGCGCGGCGAAATCGACGGCGTGTTTCAACCGGTGCGCAGCAAAATTCTCGAGTCGAAAATACCGGCCACGATGCGTGGCAAGGACGGCGGCGTCGGTTCGTCGTGGTTCGGCCTGTCGACCCGGGCGCGGGTTTTTGTGATCGACAAGGCGACGGTGCAACTTGGTGACGCCGATACTTACGAAAAACTCGGCAGCCCAAAAAACAAGGGCAAGGTCTGCATCCGCTCCGGCTCGCACCCGTACAACCTGTCGCTGTTTGGTGCGATGCTCGAACATTGGGGCCCGGTCAAAACCGAAACCTGGCTCAAGGCTGTCGTCGGCAATCTTGCGCGCGCGCCAAAAGGCGGCGATACCGACCAGATCCGGGCGGTGGGCAGCGGTGAATGTGGCATCGCGGTAAGCAACACCTACTACGTTGCGCGCCTGATGCGGTCTGACAAGGCCGAAGACAAGGCCTTGATGCAGCGTGTCAGCGTGGTATTCCCGGACCAGGCCGGCAGCGGCACCCACGTCAATATCGCCGGCGCGGCAGTGGCCAAAAACTCACCGCACCGCGCCGCGGCGATCCAGTTTGTGGAGTATCTCGCGAGTGACCAGGCCCAGCGCTATTTTGCCGAAGGCAACAACGAGTGGCCGGTGGTCGCCGGGGTGAAAATCAGCAATCCGGCACTGGAATCGCTCGGCAGTTTCAAGCAGGAAACGATTCCGGTCTCGCTGATCGGCATGAACCAGATCAAGGTGCAGCAGATGCTCGATCGGGTCGGGTTTCGTTGAGGTCTCGTCGGGATTACTTTCTCTGAGGTATCCTTGCCGGGTTTTCAACCCTTGGAGAAACCCCTGATGTCCAAACTCGCCGACCTGTTAGCCCAAAAAGCAGCGATCGAAAAGCAGATTGCCGATACCCAGCGCGCCGAGCGCGCCGACGCGGTGGCCCAGGTCCGCTCGTTGATGGCGCAATATGGCTTGACACTCGCCGACCTGTCGTCGCGTGGCGCGGCCAAGCCGGCCAAATCGACTTCTGGCAAGGTCGCCGCGAAGTATCGAAATGCCGCCACCGGCGAAGCCTGGAGCGGCCGCGGCCTGCAGCCGCGATGGTTGAAAGCCGCGCTGGCCAGCGGCGCCAAACTCGCCGATTTCACGGTCTGACGACCGGCCGGGTGCGGCCGCCGGGCCCCATCACGCACCGTAGACTCGGCGCGTGACACCGCGCGGCCAGATCCCCGAGACCTTCCTCCAGGAGCTGCTGGCGCGCGCCGATATCGTCGATATCGTCGGCCGCCATGTCACGCTCAAAAAGGCCGGCGCCAACCTGCTCGGGCTGTGCCCCTTCCACGGCGAGAAGTCGCCAAGTTTTACGGTCAGCCCGGCCAAGCAGTTCTATCACTGCTTCGGTTGCGGCGCGCATGGCGACGCGATCCGCTTTTTGATGGAGCACACCGGCGCCGGTTTTGTCGACGCGGTGCACGACCTGGCGCAGCAGGCCGGCATGCAGGTGCCGCAGGTGCAGCTGGACCCCGCGGAACAGGCGCGCGCCGCGGAAGCGCGAGCGCGCCAGACCGGCATCACCGACCTGCTCGAGCGTGCCGCCGAGCACTACCGCGGCCGCTTGAAGGACGATGAGCGCGCCGTCGACTACCTCAAGCGCCGCGGCCTGACCGGCGACGTGGCGCGCGAATTTGGCTTGGGCTTTGCGCCGGGAGGCTGGCGCAACCTAGCGTCGGCATTCGCCCGTTACGACGACCCGATGCTCGTCGACGCTGGCCTGGTGATCGTGCAAGGCGGCGATGCTGACGACAGTGACCGCGAAGGCGGTGCCGAGCAAAAACGCTACGACCGTTTTCGCGACCGCATCATGTTCCCGATCCGCTCGGTGAAGGGAGAGGTGATCGGCTTTGGTGGGCGTGTCCTGGACAGCGGCGAGCCCAAATACCTGAACTCGCCAGAGACGCCGGTGTTTGTCAAAGGCCGCGAGCTTTACGGCCTGTTCGAGGCCCGGCAGGCGATCCGCACCCGCGGTTACGCGCTGGTCGTCGAAGGGTACATGGACGTTGTCGCGCTGGCCCAGGCCGGCTTTGGCAACGCGGTGGCCACGCTCGGCACTGCCTGCACCGCCGACCATGTGCAAAAGCTGCTGCGCTTTACCGACCACGTGGTCTTCAGCTTTGATGGCGACGCCGCCGGCCGGCGCGCCGCCGGCCGCGCGCTCGAAGCCGCGTTGCCGCATGTCAGCGATCTGAGATCGTTCCGGTTTCTCTTTTTGCCCACCGAACACGACCCCGATTCCTACGTCCGCGAACATGGCGCCGAGGCTTTTGAGCGTTTCATCGCCGCCGCTGTGCCACTGTCGCTGCAACTCGTCGAGCAAGCGTCGGCCGGCACCGACCTGGCCACCGCCGAGGGCCGCGCGCGCCTGCTCGCCCAGGCGCGGCCGATGTGGGAAGCGCTGCCCGTCGGTGCGTTGCGCGGGCAGATCCTCAACGACCTGGCCGCAGCGGCGCGCACTACGGGCGAGGAACTGTCGGCGCTCTGGGGGCAGCAGCGGCTTAGCGCCCGCGGGCAGGCGCCGGCCGTTTCGGCGGCGTCCACCACTGCGTCGCGGCCGCTGACGTCAGCCCGGCCCAGCGCGCCAATGCGGCGTGCCGGCAACGTATCGATCCGCCTGCCGCAGGACCATGTCGCGCGCATCTTGCTCGTCAACGCCCAACTCTGGCACGAACTCGGTGGCGCCGACCATGAACTGCTCGGCAAGCTCGAAACCTGGCACGGCGCGCTCTTTCGCTGGCTCGAGCGCGACCTGACCGAACATGGCGCCCGCGCCTGGCCAGAACTGCGTGTCGAACTCGAGGCCGAACCCTTTGGCAGCGCCGCGCGCAGCCTCGTTGATGGCGCCGACCTGCAACTGCCACCCGACCTGGACGAACTCCGGGGCGCCGTCGCACAAACCGCCAAGGCGTTGGGATCGCGCGACTCGCTGCGCCTGCTCGGGCGCGGTTAATCAGCGGTCTCTTTGACGGTCAGTGATCTATCGCCGATAATACTGGGTTTGTTGCAGCGGCAAGAGTGGCAGCAGCACCTCCGGACCCCGGCCGCCCCTGACACGGGTTGATTCGTCATTCAAAGGCCAACCTCATCCGCAAGGGCTGCATCAATCCAGCGTCCACGCGATCTTGCCTGCCCGACATGCTCCGCCACCATCCGGCTCACCGCCGGGTGAGCAGTGCCACGGCCCTTCCGGCCGCGGGCACTGGCGCGGCCTGCCCGGGACGCATTGACGCCACCATTCAACGAGGAACCGCATGACCGCCAAGAAGCCTGCCGCCAAGGCCCCCACGCAAGCAGCGAAGCCCAAGGACAGCAAGGCCACACCGGCTGTCGAGCTGAAGAAAAAACCTGCGGCGACGCCGGTGCCCGCAGCCGGCAAGGCGGCGGCCAAACCGCCCGCCGCGAGCAAGCCTGCTGCCCATCCCGTGGCGACCCCGGCCGGCAAAACCGCCGTCAAGGCCGCCCCTGCCGCGTTGGCCAAAGGGTCGACCAAGGCTGGCGCCAAGGTTGCCGCCGCAAAACCCCTTGCCGGCAAAAAGGGCGCTGAGGTCAAAGGCAAGCCGGCCGCCGCGGAAGACGAGGTTGCCGACCTTGACGTCGATTTCGACGGTGGCGAAGAGCCCGAGGCGGTCGATGCGGTTGAAGCCGAGGACACCGAGTCCAAGGTCAAGGTCAAGCCGCTGCGGATGAAGGTCTCGCGCGCCAAAGAGCGCGCGCTGATGCGCGAATTTGGTCTCGACGAAGCCACGCTGACCGAAGAAGAAGTTGCCAAGCGCCGCCACGAGCTGAAGACGCTCATCAAGATGGGCAAGACGCGCGGCTTCCTAACGCACCAAGAAATCAACGACCACCTGCCTGAAAAGCTGGTCGACAACGAAATCTTCGAGGCGATCGTCTCGATGCTCAATGACATGGGCATCGCGGTCTACGAGCAGGCGCCCGATGCGGCGACGCTGCTGATCTCGGGCAGCAATACCGCCACCGCGACTGACGAAGAGGCCGAAGAAGCTGCCGAAGCCGCGCTGTCCACCGTCGACAGCGAGTTCGGCCGCACCACCGACCCGGTGCGCATGTACATGCGCGAGATGGGCACCGTCGAGCTGCTCACGCGCGAAGGCGAAATCGAGATCGCCAAGCGCATCGAAGGTGGCCTGCAGGCGATGATGCTGGCGATCAGCGCGTCGCCGACGACGATCAACGAAATCCTCGCGATGGCCGAGCGCATCGGCAGTGGCACGCAGAAGATCTCTGAAGTCGTCGACGGTTTTGTCTCGGTCGGCGAGGCAGACGACTATGTTGCCGAAGAAGATTTTGATGAGTTCGATGCCGAGGATGATGACGACGGCCAGGGCGGCAGCAAGGCGCTGACCAAGAAGCTCGAAGAACTCAAGGCGCAGGCGCTGATCCGCTTCGAGTCGCTGCGCCAGAACTTCGACAAGATGAGCAAGGCCTACCAGAAGGACGGCTACAAGGCGGGCACGTACAACCGCGCGCAGCAGGCCATCAGCGACGAGCTGATGACGATCCGCTTCACCGTGAAGACGATCGAAAAGCTGTGCGACATCCTGCGCTCGCAGGTCGACGATGTACGCCGCTACGAACGCGAGATCCGCAAGATCGTGGTCGACAAGTGCGGCATGCCGCAGGCGCATTTCATCAAGACCTTCCCGCCCAATGTGATGAACCAGAAGTGGGACGAGAAGGAAGTCGCGCTCGGCAAGCCGTACAGCATCGTGCTCGCGCGCAACTTGCCCGCCGTGCAGGAGTTGCAGCAAAAACTCGCCGACCTGCAGAGCAAGGCCGTGGTGCCGCTGGAAGACCTCAAGCAGATCAACAAGAAGATGAACGAAGGCGAGAAGTCTTCGCGTGATGCCAAGAAAGAGATGATCGAAGCCAATCTGCGCCTGGTCATTTCGATCGCCAAGAAGTACACCAACCGCGGCCTGCAGTTCCTCGACCTGATCCAGGAAGGCAACATCGGCCTGATGAAGGCGGTCGACAAGTTCGAGTACCGTCGCGGCTACAAATTCAGCACCTATGCGACCTGGTGGATCCGCCAGGCGATAACGAGGAGCATTGCCGACCAGGCGCGCACGATCCGCATCCCCGTGCACATGATCGAGACGATCAACAAGATGAACCGCATCTCGCGCCAGCATCTGCAAGAGTTCGGCTACGAACCCGATGCACCGACGCTGGCCGAGAAGATGGAGATCCCCGAGGACAAGATCCGCAAGATCATGAAGATCGCCAAGGAGCCGATCTCTATGGAAACACCGATCGGCGACGACGACGATTCTCACCTGGGCGACTTCATCGAGGACACCAACAACACCGCGCCGATCGAAGCCGCGATGCAGGCCGGCCTGCGCGATGTCGTGAAGGACATCCTCGACGGCCTGACCCCGCGCGAAGCCAAGGTGCTGCGCATGCGCTTCGGCATCGAAATGAGCACCGACCACACGCTCGAAGAAGTCGGCAAGCAGTTCGACGTGACCCGCGAGCGCATCCGCCAGATCGAAGCCAAGGCGATCCGCAAGCTCAAGCACCCGAGCCGCTCGGACAAGCTGCGCACCTACTTGGACAATCTCTGAAGCCGAAGGCGAAGGAGTTTGGACATGGACGTGATGCCGAAGGCAGCAGTGGTCGCTCGGCGACCGCGTCGCAGCCTGCGCCGTAGGCACAAGCTGCGCACGTACTTGGACAACCTGTAACGTTGACGCCGTCGCGGACTTCGGCGAGCCCGCGACCACCGTTCGATTTGAGGGCTACACTTTTCGCCGATGACCCGGATCTCGGAACGCACCGTCCTCTTTGCCGACCTGCGCGGCAGCACCGCGCTATTTGAGACGCTGGGCAATGCCGAGGCGACGACCGTCGTCACGCATTGCATCTCGGCGCTGTCGCAGACCGTGATCGAAGGCCATGGCACGGTGGTCAAGACCCTCGGCGATGGCCTGATGTCGGTCTTTGACAGCTCCGCCGATGCCGGTGTCGTCGCTTGGCGCATGCACGAAACGCTGGAGCAGATGGTCACGCGTGGGCACCAGCGCGGCGCGTCCGCCGGCCTGCGCGGGCTGCGCCTGCAAGTCGCCCTGGCGCGCGGCGAAATCGTCGAGATGTCGGGGGATTGTTTTGGCGATGCGGTCAACGTCTCGGCGCGCCTGCTCGACCATGCCGGCGACAACGAGACCCTGGTCACTTCGGATGTTTTTGAAGGCCTGCCGCCGTCGATGCAGTCGCGCTTTCGCAGCCTCGACCGCATCACGCTGCGCGGCCGCGCCGAGCCGGTCGGCGTGCTGGTTGCCGGCGGCCGCCGCCCGGCCGATACCGCCGCGACGCAGTTTGGTGGTGTCGAGCCGACCGCGGAGCCCGACGGCATCCGCCTCGTCTGGCTCGACCTGAGCCGGGTTTTTGCGAGCCAACAGATGCCGGTGGTCCTGGGGCGCAGCCCGCAGGCCACCTACTGCGTCGACGACTCGCGGGTATCACGATCACATGCACGTGTCGACTGGCACGGCGGCAGCTTTCAGCTCGCCGACCTCAGCTACAACGGCACCTACGTACGCTTCACCGACGGCGAGATCGTTGCGCTGCGTCGCGGCAGCTGCACGCTGCATGGCAGCGGCCTGATCGGCCTGGGTGGGTCGCCGGCCGACCCGACGTCGGCGTGCGTGCAGTTCGAAGTGCTTCGCTTCGGCGATACCCAGCCGCAGGCCGACATCGGCTGATCGGGCTGGCGCGCTGTCAGAGCCCAACCGGTTCGATCGACTGCCCGCATGCGCCTGCTCTACGTCGACGACGACCGCGTCATTAGCCTGCTCTTCGAGGAAATCTGTCGCCGTGAACCGGGCCTCGAGCTTCGCACCGCGGCCGACGGCGAAGAGGCCGTCGCCGCACTCGCCGGCTGGTCACCCGACCTGCTCGTGATCGACCTGCACCTGCTCGACACCGACGGTTTTGCGCTGCTGGCAAAACTGCGCGCGTTGCCCGGCTCGGCTCATTGCCCGGCCTACCTGTGCACTGCCGACGACGCCGCCCAGGTTGTCGACCAGGCCCGGGCCGCCGGCTTTGCCGGCTGCTGGGGCAAGCCGATGGACGCGGCACGGTTGCGCGTTGAGCTCGCTCGCTTGTCCACATCGCGCAATTCGCAGTCTGCCGAGCGCATCAACCGGGATCGTTGATCGATGAGCTTTCGCCCCGAGCCGCCACACCGCCATGGCGCTGCAGAGCGCACTGCGCTGCTGCTCGTCAATCTCGGCAGCCCCGATGCGCCCACCGCCGGCGCGACACGCCGCTATCTGGCGCAGTTTTTGAGCGACCCGCGCGTCGTCGAAATTCCGCGCCTGCTGTGGTGGCTGATCCTGCACGGCGTCATCCTGCGCACCCGGCCGGCGAAGTCCGCAGCCAAATACAAAACGATCTGGACGGCCGAAGGCTCGCCGCTCGTCGCCGGCACGGCCCGGCTCGCCAAGCTGCTGCTCGGCAGCCTGGGCGAGCGTGGCAAGCCGGTCCTGGTACGCCACGCGATGCGCTACGGCAACCCGTCGATCGCATCGGCACTCGATGCGCTGCGTGCCGAAGGCGCAACGCGCATCCTCGTCCTGCCGCTGTATCCGCAATACGCCGCGGCAACCGCGGCGAGTGTGTTCGACGATATCGCCACCTGGGCCCGGCAAGCGCGGCGCCTGCCCGAGATGCGCTTCGTCAACCAGTTCGCCGACGACGCCGGCTACATCCAGGCACTGGCCGGCAGCGTGCGCAAACATTGGCAACATGAAGGCCGCGGCCGCTTGCTCGTGATGAGCTTTCACGGCCTGCCCGAACGCAGCCTTTACCTCGGCGACCCCTATCACTGCGAATGCCACAAAACCGGCCGCCTGCTTGCCGATGCACTCGGGCTGCAGGCCGCCGAATACCGCATCACTTTTCAAAGCCGCTTCGGCCGCGCAAAATGGTTGCAGCCCTACACCGAGCCGACGCTCAAAGAGCTTGCGGCCCAAGGCATCGCCGAGGTCGACGTCATCTGCCCGGGCTTCCCGGTCGACTGCCTGGAGACGCTGGAAGAAATCAACCAGGAAGCGCGCGCTGCGTTCATCGCCGCTGGCGGGCGCGCGTTTCACTACATCCCCTGCCTCAACGATTCGGTTGACGGCGTGCGGGCTTTGACCGCTCTGGCTGAAGCGCACCTCGCAGGCTGGCCGGTACCCGGCCCGCAGCCCGATGATGATCGCGCGCGCCAGTTGGAGCGGGCGCGCGCGATGGGCGCCGAGCGTTGATGTTGGCGTTGGCGTTGGCGCTGACGCTGAGGTCAGCCGTTAGCGGCTGCGCCGGCGCGCTGCCCACGCCAGCACCGCGAGGCCAAATCCGAACAAGGCATAGGTCTGCGGCTCGGGCACTGCGGTCACGGTGCCATTGGGCGTGATGTTGAAGCCGGGGATCAGCCCCGCATCGGTCACGCCGCTGAACGCCACCGCCGCGTAGGCGTTGTCGGGCAACGGCAGCGTGCCACCGGCACCGTTGTCGCGACCCAGGAAGTTGTCGACGTCGAAGTTGCCAGTGGCCAAAAACGCTGCCGGATCGGTCGCACCGAGGAACTGGAACTCGATGTCCAGGCCGCTCAGATCGACCAGCGAACTGCTGCCGAAGATGAGCTTGTCGGTGTTGAAGCCGCCCGCCCCGTCGCTCTCGATCTCGAGCACGAGCTTGGAGCCGGCGAGGCCGGTGTAGTCGCCCAGGATCGTCAGCGTGCCGGGTGAATTGCCCGGGCTGATCACGCCGTAGTTGGTGACGTTGCCGATGATCGTGCCGTCACCGCTGAGCACGCCCTTGGTGCCGATGACGATATCGGTGGCGGTGACGCTGCTGCCGCTCGACACGTTGAGCAGGCCGACACCGCCGTCAGAATGCGTGAGGTCGGCATTGCGGTAGCGGCCGACGCCGACAAACTGCGCGGCCAGCGTCGAAGCGTCGGTCATACGCATCGTGCCGCTGGCGCCGGCGAAGCGGCCGATCTGCAAAAAGCCGGTCGCGCCGACGTCGATCTGGCTCGCCGACATCTGCAGAATGCCGACACCGTCGCGTCCGACCTGCACGACGCCAAGATTGGTCGGGCCATTGATTTCGATGCGCGAGCCGCCGCTCATTGTCATGATGCCGTTGCCGGTGGGAAACGTGCCCGATCCACCGAGCTGGAAGCCCGCCGGGCTGGTGCCACCAGCGTTGTCGATGCGCAGCACACTGCCGTTGCTCATATTGACGATGCCGCTGCCACCGCCGACACCGACCGAGAGAAACGCACCGGCCAGGACGTTCCCCGTCTGTTGCCCACTCAACTCGATGCGGCCGTTGTTCATATTGACGACGCCGACACCGCCGTTGCGACCGACGTTGATATTCGTCGCGCTCACCAGGCCCTGGTCGGCCACGGTCAACTGGCCGGTCGCGCCAGCGCCCACACCAACCCCGATGAACCGGTCGACACCCGAGACCACGATCTGCGATCCGGCGCCACTGACCAGCGCCACCCCCACCCCGCCGGAATTGGTATCCCCGGCACCGCCGACAAACAACGATGCGCTGCGCGAATCGGCGACGGTCGATACCGCATTGCCTTCGAGCAGCAATTTGCCACCCGCAGTGACGTTGAGCGTGCCAGTGCCCAGGCGACCGACGCGCACGAACGGATTGCGGGCTTCGGTCGGGCCGCCACCCGGCACCACCGACTGCGCGCGCAGCAGCACCGTCGAATCGGCGCCGGTAATGTTGAGCGTGCCGACGGAACCCACATCGCGGCCAATACTTATATTGGGGCCGTTGCCGCGCGAGGTGTCGGCCAGCACTTCGATCCGGCCGCCGTTGCGCACGTTGGCCACGCCTATGCCGCCGTTGCGGCCGATGTCGAGCACTGCGACGGTCGGGCCGCCGTTGGCCGCCAAGGTCGTAAAGGAGTCGATGCGGTAGGTCGAGCCGGCGCCGTCCACCGTCAGCGTGCCGGTGCCGCCGTCGCGGCCGATCGAGGAGTAGAACAAGCCCTGCACAAGCCCGCCCGCCAACACCGACATCGTGCCCACCGCGCCGGCATTGCGGCCAATCTGCAGCACACCCGAGACATCCGGCGCGAACTCGATCGTCGAGCCGGCGCCGGTGACCGTCATTTCGGCCACACCGCGACCAGCAACGTTGATGAAGCTGGTCTGCGACGACGGCCCTTCCAGGCGCAGTTTGCCGCCGCCGGAAATCACCGTCGTCGCCGTCGCATTTTTGTGCGTCGCCATCGAGAAGCCGGCCGCAGCAACATAGCCGGTGCCGCCAGTGACGAGCCAGGTCGACCCGGGGCCGTCGATCACCGCCGAGGCAAAAGTGCGCTCGGTGCCGAGCGGCTGCGAGCCGCCCGGGCCGTTGCCGAGCGATACGGTGTCGGTCGTCAGGCTGCCCCCGGCCAGCACGTCAACAGCGCCACGCGTCAAGCCGCCCGGCGTGCCGAAGGTGAACGTATCGGTGGGTGGGCCGAAGACTGCCGCACCAGCGACGATGAAGCCGCTCAGGAAGCTGGCATTCGAGCCGGCGCCGGTGACCGTGAAGCGGCCGTCGGAGCCGGCCGCGTTGCCGATGAAGGTGCCGCAGAAGATCGCCGCGCAGGTGGCCGCCGAGGCGCGGCCGTTGAGCGTGGCACCGCCCGAGACGGTGACCGACGCCGGGCCCCAGTTGCCGACCTCGAATCGATTGAAGCCCGCGGTCAAGTTGACGATCGTGCCGGCGCCGTCAAACAAGCCACTCGCCGTCGAGGTCAGGCTGGTGCCAAACGACAAGGTGCCGCTCGTGAACTGCGAGCCCCCGTCGACAAGCAGGCTGGAATGGCCACTGCCACCGATGAAGACCGTGGCCGTGCCCAGATCGGTATCACCGGGGCCAATCGGTAAGCCGCCGGGATTGGTGCCGACCGAGCCAGTGAAAAGCACGGACGCTGTTGCGATCGACGGGCCCAGCGCCAGGGCGCAGGCGATGGCAAGGGCATGGCGGCGGCCGAAGCCGAAACGGTGGGCACGACTGGGCATGGTGACTTCCCGGTTATTGGGCCAGGCGGCCCGTTGTTGTCGGGGAAAGTCTGTCATGCCTGACCACCCGCCGTCATCTATCCCAATGTGGAGCGCTGGCCTGCACCCCCGCATCTTGGGGGTGGGCATCTACGGATTCTCAAGTCAACGCCGAAAGACCCGCAGCAGCCTGGGCAACACCAACACCGCGACCACAACCGCCAGCAGCGTCGCCGACATCGGCCGCTCGACAAATACCGTCCAGCGGCCTTCGCCGATCGAGATCGCGTTGCGCATTTGCGCTTCGGCGAGCGGCCCGAGGATCATGCCGACGATCACCGGCGCGGTGGGGAAATCGAAGCGCCGCATCAGCACGCCCACCAGGCCGACGCCAAACATCAGGAAGAGATCGAAGCTGCTCTGGCGCATACCGTAGACACCGATCGTGGCGAAGATCAGGATTCCCGCATAGAGCTGCGGCCGCGGAATCTTCAACAGCTTGACCCACATGCCCACCAGCGGCAGGTTCAGCACGAGCAGCATCACGTTGCCGATGTAGAGCGACGCGATCAGCGCCCAGACCAGCGCCGATGAGTTCTGGAAGAGCTGCGGCCCGGGCTGCAGGCCGTAGTTCTGGAACGCCGACAACAATATCGCCGCGGTCACCGATGTCGGGATGCCCAGCGTCAGCAGCGGCACCAGCGTCGCGGTTACCGCCGAGTTGTTGGCGGCCTCGGGCCCGGCCACACCTTCGATCGCGCCGGTGGTGCCAAACTCTTCGGGGTGTTTGGTGAGCTTGCGCTCGACGGCGTAACTCAGGAAGGTCGGGATCTCCGAGCCGCCCGCCGGAATGGTGCCGAACGGAAAGCCGAGAAAGGTGCCCCGCAGCCACGCCGGCCAGGACCGCCGCCACTCGGTGCCGGTCATGTGGACTTTGGTGATGCGGTTCAACTGCTGCACCGTCTTGCCTTCGTACAGCGCGGTATAAAAACATTCGCCAACCGCAAACAGGCCGACCGCGATGAGCACCACCTCGATGCCGTCGGTGAACTCGGGCACGCCGCCGGTGTAGCGCACCTGCGCAGTGATCTGGTCGAGGCCGATGAGGCCGATGGCCAGGCCGATGAACAGCGCTGTCATGCCGCGCAGGGTGCTTTTCCCGAGCACGGCGCTGACCGTCGTGAAGGCCAGCAGCATGAGCATGAAATATTCCGGCGGCCCGAGCTTGACCGCGAACTCGGCCACGAAAGGTGCAAACAGCGTGACCAGGATCGTGGCGATCGTGCCGGCAACAAACGAGCCAATCGCCGAGGTGGCTAACGCTGCACCTGCACGGCCGTTCTTGGCCATCTTGAAACCTTCGAGCGCGGTCACCATCGTGCCCGTCTCGCCCGGCGTGTTGAGCAGGATCGACGTCGTCGAGCCGCCGTACATCGCGCCGTAGTAGATGCCGGCAAAAAAGATCATCGACGCGGTCGGCTCGACCTGCGAGGTGATCGGCAGCAGCATCGCCACCGTCACCGCCGGCCCGATGCCGGGCAGCACGCCGATCGCGGTGCCGAGCGCGCAGCCGACAAAAGCCCAGAGCAGGTTGATCGGCGTTGCGGCGGTGGCAAAACCGCCCAGCAGCTGGGCCCAGATTTCGGTCAAATCCACCCCGTCGTGGTCAGGCCCGGCAGGTTGATCGCGAGCAGTTTGGTAAAGAGCCAGAACGCCGGGCCGGCGATCAGGAAACCTGTCAACGCGTCGATCGCGGTCTGCCGACCGTCACCCGCGGGCTTGCCTTCGGCGACACGCAGGCCGCGCACGGCGAGCACAAAACACAGCGTGCAGCTGAGGATGAAACCCAGCGTCGTGATCAGCGCCGCATTGAGCAGCACCCCGGCCGAGACCCAGGCCAGCGCCAGCCATTCACCCTGCTCGGCACCCGACGGCGGTTCAAGTTCGCGAAAACCACCGCTGAGCGATTGGGCAACCAGCAGCGCGCCGCAAAGCATCAGCACCGCGGCAACGACCCAGGGCAAGAAGTTCGGGCCGACACCGGCATAACCCGCCGCCGAAGGGATGCTCACCGCACCCGCGGCGAGCAGCGCACCGACGACAAAAATGCCAGCGCCGAGCAGGGTCTGCATGCGGCGGCCCTGGTTCGCGCTGTCCACGTCCTGGCCCGGCATCAAGCGGTCAGAGACTCAGACCATGCCCGCTTTGACCATCGTCGCGCGCAAGCTCGCAAAGTCACGGTCGACGAAGTCTTCGAACTCCTTGCCAGTGAGCAGCGCGGGCGTCCAGTTGTTCTTCTCCAGCGCTTCGGCCCAGGCCTTGGTCTTGGTCGCCTTGACGATCATGTCGGCGAGCGCCTTGCGCTGCGCATCGGTGATGCCTGCGGCGCCATAAACCCCGCGCCAGTTGCCAATCACGACATTGACGCCCTGCTCCTTGAGCGTCGGCACATTGATGCCTTTGACACGCTCTGGCGAGGTCACGCCGATGGCCTTCATCTTGCCGCTGTCGATGTACTGCTGGAATTCGCTGAAGCCGCTGCCGCCGACGGTGACGTTGCCTCCGAGGATGGCCGCGGTGGCCTCACCGCCGCCGCGGAAAGCGACGTAGTTGATCTTGGCCGGGTCGACACCGACCTCGCGCGCAATCATTGCCGCGGCGATATGTTCGGTCGAGCCGCGCGAGCCGCCGCCCCACGTGACACTGCCGGGGTCCTTCTTCAGCCGCTCGACGACATCGGCCATCGATTTCAGCGGCGAGCTCGCCGGCAGTACAAAGACGTTGTACTCGCTGGTCAGCCGCGCCACTGGGGTGACCTGGGTCACCGACACCGGTGGTTTGGTGGTGATGATGCCGCCGAGCATGACCGCGCCCATCACCATCAACGCATTCGGGTCGCCTTTGCTGGCATTGAAAAATTGCGCCAGGCCGATTGCACCGGCCGCGCCGCCCTTGTTTTCGAAGGTCACCGATGACGCCACGGCGGCGTCCTGCAGGGCTTTGCCCAGCGCGCGGCCGGTGGTGTCCCAGCCGCCGCCAGGGTTGGCCGGGATCATCATCTTCAGGTTGGCAGCGGCTTGTGCTGTCAGCGACACCGATATCGGCAGCGCGCCAGCCGCGGCAAGCGCAGCAACGGATTTCAGGAATTGGTCACGACGCATCAAAAAGTCTCCGTCAACGGGAATGGGACAAGACGCCGATGTTCGCGCGAAATTCCACCAGTCGGCGGCCGGCGGCATGAGGGGGAACCCGCAAGCTTCTGGTGTGACGTTGGAGCGCTGATAATTTGCGCCCCTTCCCGATGCCGCTGGCCGAGAGCCGCTGCGGCCGAACCGGATGACCGACAACACTACCGTCCGCCTGGACAAATGGCTCTGGGCAGCACGGCTTTTCAAGACCCGATCGCTGGCCGTCGACGAAATCACCAAAGGTCGGGTGTCGGTCAACGACGCCGCCGCAAAACCGGCCCGCGATGTGCGCATCGGCGACCAGATCACATTGCGCCGCGCTGGCCTGCACACCGTGCTTGACGTGCGCGGCCTGAGCAATCAGCGCGGCCCGGCGCCGGTGGCGCAGCTGCTCTATGAAGAAACGCCGGCGAGCATCGAAGCCCGCGCGCGTGCAGCCGAAGCACGGCGAATGGGCACCGAGCCGGCGCTGGCGATCGCGCAGGGCCGGCCGACCAAACGTGACCGCCGCCAGCTCGGTGGCTGGCAACGTTGGAGCGCCAGCGTCGACGACGAGCCAGGCTAGCCGCGGCCGCAGCACCGACGCGTGCAATTGCCTTAGCGCAGCCACAAAACCCTTGAAGCGCAGAACTTCAGCCCAATCTGCGCGCGATGCCCGATCGCAGGCCAGAACGTGGCCCCCACAACGGCCCGAGCAACCCCACCATGACGACCTCACAGAACGACCCAGACGCGACCGACAACGAGACGCTGCCGTATGGCACCAACCCGGCGCCAGCGTCGCCCGAAGCAGCGGCCGACGGCGCCCGCAGCCCGCTGAGCATCGAGCAGCGCCTGGCCGAGCTTGAGGCGCGCCACGCCGAGGTCTCCGACGCTTACCTGCGCGCCAAGGCCGAGGTCGAAAATACCCGCCGCCGCACCGACGACGAGATCAGCAAGGCGCGCAAATACGCCGTCGAGAGTTTTGCCGACAGCCTGCTGCCGGTGAAGGACAGCCTCGAAGCGGCGATCGCACTGCCCGACGCCAAGCCCGAGCAGATGCTCGAAGGGGTGCACGCGACGTTGCGCCAACTGGCGGCGGCGCTCGAGCGGCACAAGGTGGTGGTGATCGCGCCACCGGCGGGGACCAAATTTGACCCCCATCAACACCAGGCGATCAGTGTCGTCGCCGCGGCGCAGGAGGCGAACACCGTCGTCGCGGTGCTGCAAAAAGGCTACCTCATCGCCGACCGCGTGTTGCGCCCGGCCCTGGTCACGGTGACGGCACCGAAATAGCGACCCGGAGTCGCTGCGCGGCCTTGAAAGCCGGCAAGTTATCCACAACTCGAAGACATCATTTTCCACCCGCAGGAGCAACAAATCATGGGCAAGATCATCGGTATCGACCTGGGCACGACCAACTCGTGCGTTGCCATCATGGAAGGCAACACCACCCGCGTCATCGAAAACAGCGAAGGTGCGCGCACCACGCCTTCGATCATTGCTTACCAGGACGATGGCGAGGTGCTGGTCGGCGCGTCGGCCAAGCGCCAGGCGGTGACCAACCCGCGCAATACGCTGTACGCGGTGAAGCGCTTGATCGGGCGCAAGTTCACCGAAAAAGAAGTCCAAAAAGACATCGGCCTGATGCCCTTCACGATCGCGGCGGCCGACAACGGCGACGCCTGGGTCGAGGTGCGTGGCAAGAAGCTCGCGCCGCCGCAGGTCAGCGCCGAAGTCCTGCGCAAGATGAAAAAGACCGCCGAGGACTACCTCGGTGAAGAAGTCACCGAAGCGGTGATCACGGTGCCGGCCTACTTCAACGACAGCCAGCGCCAGGCGACCAAGGACGCCGGGCGCATCGCCGGGCTGGATGTCAAACGCATCATCAACGAGCCGACCGCCGCGGCACTCGCCTTCGGCCTGGACAAACATGGCAAGGGCGACCGCAAGATCGCGGTCTTCGACCTCGGCGGCGGCACCTTCGACATCAGCATCATCGAGATCGCCGACGTCGATGGCGAGAAGCAGTTCGAAGTGCTGTCGACCAACGGCGACACGTTCCTCGGTGGTGAAGACTTCGACCAACGCATCATCGACTACATCGTTGCCGAGTTCAAAAAAGACCAAGGCGTCGATCTGACCAAGGACGTGCTTGCGCTGCAGCGGCTCAAAGAGGCGGCCGAGAAAGCCAAGATCGAGTTGTCTAACTCGACCCAGACCGACCTCAACCTGCCCTACATCACCGCCGATGCGAGCGGGCCGAAGCACCTGAATATCAAGCTCACGCGGGCCAAGCTCGAGTCGCTGGTCGACGAGCTCATCGAACGCACGATGGAGCCCTGCCGCATCGCGGTCAAGGACGCTGGCGTCAAGATCACCGAAATCGACGACGTGATCATCGTCGGCGGCATGTGCCGGATGCCCAAGGTGCAGGACAAGGTCAAGGAGTTTTTCGGCAAAGAGCCGCGCAAGGACGTCAACCCTGACGAGGCGGTTGCGGTGGGCGCCGCGATTCAAGGCCAGGTGCTCGGGGGCGAGCGCAAGGACGTGCTGCTGCTGGACGTGACGCCGCTCTCGCTGGGCATCGAAACGCTGGGTGGCGTGATGACCAAAATGATCAAGAAAAACACGACCATCCCGACCAAGTTTGCGCAGGTGTTTTCCACCGCCGACGACAACCAGCCAGCGGTCACGATCAAGGTCTACCAGGGCGAGCGTGAACTGGCCACGGGCAACAAGAGCCTGGGCGAGTTCAACCTCGAAGGCATCCCGCCGTCGCCGCGCGGCATGCCGCAGATCGAGGTCACCTTTGACATCGACGCCAACGGCATCCTGCACGTCAACGCCAAGGACAAGGGAACAGGCAAGGAAAACAAGATCACGATCAAGGCCAACTCCGGCCTGACCGAAGACGAGATCGAGAAGATGGTGCGCGACGCCGAGGCCAACGCCGCGGAAGACAAGAAAAAGCTCGAACTCGTGCAGGCGCGCAACCAGGCCGACGGCCTGGTGCATTCGACGAAAAAGTCTCTCGCCGAACATGGCGACAAACTCGACGCGGCCGAGCGCGAGAAGATCGACCTGGCTTTGAAAGAGGTCGACGAAGCGATGAAGGGCGACGACAAAGCGACCATCGAAGCGAAGACCGAAGCCTTGATGACGGCGAGCCAGAAACTCGGCGAGAAGGTTTACGCCGAAGCGCAGGCAGCGGCGGCCGCAGCCGGCGCAGCGGCGGGTGCCGACGCGCCGCAGCCGGAAGGCCCGGCCGGTGCATCGGCCGGTGCATCGGCTGGCTCGTCGCGTCCCGCCGCCGACGACAATGTCGTAGACGCCGACTTCAAGGAAGTCAAGAAGTGATCTGGCGGTACGCCGGCCAGCCAGGGCCACAGACCCGGCTGCCGTGAACTCTCGCCGCGTTGAGGAAAGGGCCCAAACCGCCCTGACCTCAACGCGGCGTTTTTGCTGGCGCTATTGCGCAAAATCGGAACCACCATGGCAAAGCGCGACTACTACGACATCCTCGGCGTGCCCAAGAACGCGGCCGAGGAAGATATCAAGAAGGCCTACCGCAAACTGGCCATGAAACACCACCCTGACCGCAACCAGGGTGACGACACCAAGAAGTCGGAAGACAAGTTCAAGGAGGCCAAGGAGGCCTACGAGATGCTTTCCGACCCGCAAAAGCGCGCCGCCTACGACCAGCATGGCCATGCCGGCGTCGACCCGAACATGGGCGGCCGCGGCGGCGAAAACATGGGCGGCTTTGCCGAGGCCTTTGGCGATATCTTTGGCGACATCTTCGGCGGCGGCGCCGGCGGCGGTGCCCGGCGCGGTGGTGGCGGCCAGCAGGTCTACCGCGGCAGCGACCTGTCGTACGCGATGGAGATCACGCTCGAAGAAGCGGCGCATGGCAAGGACACCCAGATCCGCATCCCGAGCTGGGAGAACTGCGAAACCTGCAAGGGCTCGGGCGCCAAACCCGGCACCAGCCCCAAGACCTGCGGTACCTGCAACGGCGCCGGCACTGTGCACATGCGCCAGGGGTTTTTCAGCATCCAGCAGACCTGCCCGCATTGCCGCGGCACCGGCAAGATCATCCCCGAGCCCTGCACCACCTGCAGCGGCGCCGGCAAGATCAAGCGCCAGAAGACGCTCGAAGTGAAGATCCCCGCCGGCATCAACGACGGCATGCGCATCCGCTCGGCCGGCAACGGCGAGCCGGGCACCAACGGCGGGCCGTCGGGCGACTTGTATATTGAGATCCGCACCAAGCAGCACGAGATCTTCGAACGTGACGGTGACGACCTGCACTGCACGGTGCCGATCGCGCTGACGCTGGCTGCGCTGGGCGGCGCGATCGAGGTGCCCACGCTCGGCGCCAAGGCCGAGATCGAGCTGCCCGAAGGCACCCAGCATGGCAAGACCTTCCGCCTGCGTGGCAAGGGCGTGAAGGGCATCCGGTCAAGCTACCCGGGTGACCTGTACTGCCACATCTCGGTGGAGACGCCGGTGAAGATCACCGAGCACCAGCGCAAGCTGCTGAAGGAACTTGACGAGTCTTTCCGCAAGTCAGGCGAGCGCCATTCGCCGAACTCGAAGACCTGGACCGACCGCGTCAAGGACATCTTCAAGTAGCCAACCATGCGCTCTTGAGCCGGCGCAGAGGGCGGTCAGAACAAGGACGCCTGCTGCGGCGCCAAGGCTCCGCCGCGGCGGAACTGCGACAGGTCCAGCGGCTTGCGCTCGCGGTTCAGACCGAGCCGCTTTGAGGCGATGTGAAAGCGCGACCGCAGCAGTTCGGCCCAGGTGCCTTGGCCGGTCATGCGCGACCCGAAGCGGGCATCGTTGTCGCGCCCGCCGCGCATCTCGCGCACCCTGGCCATGACGCGCTCGGCACGGTCGGGGAAATGTTGCTCGAGCCATTGCTTGAAGATCGGGTTCACCTCCCAAGGCAGGCGCAGCACGACGCTGAAGGCTGAGCTTGCGCCGGCGTCGGCCGCCGCTTTGAGAATGCGCTCGAGCTCGGGTTCGTTGAGAAACGGGATGATCGGCGACACGCTCACGCCCACCGGCACCCCGGCCTTGGCCAGCGCTTCGATCGTGCGCAGGCGCCGGTGCGGCGCCGCGGCGCGTGGCTCCATCACCCGCGCGAGTTCGGGGTCGAGCGTGGTGATCGACACATAGGCCGCAGCCAGGCCGTCAGCCGCCAGCGGCGCGATCAGGTCGAGGTCGCGCTCGATCAATGCCGATTTGGTGATCACTGAAAACGCGTGCCGATGTTCGGCCAGCACTTCGATCAAAGCGCGCGTGATGCGCAGGCGCCGCTCGGCAGGTTGGTAGGCATCGGTGGCTGAGCCGAGGTTCAGCGGCAGCGGTGTATAGGCCGGGCTGGCAAAAGCTTCGCGCAGGCGCTGCGCTGCGTTGACCTTGGCGATGATGCGGGTTTCGAAGTCCAGGCCCGGTGACAGGTTGAGATAGCTGTGCGTCGGCCGCGCGAAGCAGTAGGTGCAGCCATGTTCACAGCCCCGATACGGATTGATCGACAGGTCAAAGCCGATGTCAGGCGAGTCGTTGCCCGAGAGGATCGACTTCACCGACTCTTCGATGATCTGCGTCGCCGGCCCGACCTGCTCTTGCGACGCCGCCTGTTCGAGCGAACCCCAACCATCGTCGAAGCCCGAACGGCTGTCCTTGCTGAACCGATGCTCGATCGCCCAGACCGTGCCCCGGCCCTTCTTTGGCACGAACACCAGCGTGGCGGGCGGGGTCGATGAAGGCGGGATAGGTTGGCGCTGCATACTGTAAATATATACAGCTTCTGCAGGCACCGCAAGCCGGTCACCAGGATCCGTCGTCGGACATTCACGCGCAGCCATCGGCACGCTGCGGTCGCACCACGGCACATGGCGCAACACGCTCCGCAGCGCGTCGTGGCTAGTATTCCGCGCTGCCGTCGGGCGCCATATTGTCGAAGCGGGTCAGCGGCTTCAGGAAGGTCAGCTTGATCGTGCCGACGGGGCCATTTCGCTGCTTGGCAATGATGATCTCGGCAACCCCCGGCTCCTTGGACGCGTCCTTGTTGTAGTAGTCGTCGCGGTAGATGAAGGTGATCACATCGGCGTCCTGCTCGATCGCGCCGGACTCGCGCAGGTCGCTCATCATCGGCCGCTTGTCGGGGCGGCTTTCGACGCTGCGGTTGAGCTGCGACAGCGCCAGCACAGGGCATTGCAGTTCCTTGGCCAGCGCCTTCATGCCGCGCGAGATTTCTCCGAGCACGGTGGCGCGGTTTTCGTCGTTGCCGCTGCTGCCGCTCATCAGCTGCAGGTAGTCGACGACGATCAGCCCGAGCGTGCCGCCATATTGGCGCGCCAGGCGGCGCGCACGCGCACGCAGTTCGGCGGCTGTGAGCGCCGAGGTCTCGTCGATATAAACCGGCGCTGCGCTGAGCCGTGTTGCCGCTGGCGGCAGGCGCTCCCATTCGTCGTCGCGCAGCTTGCCGGTGCGCAGATGCTGCTGGTCAATGCGCGCCAGCGAGCCGACCAGGCGCAGCGCGAGTTGTGAAGCGCCCATTTCCATCGAGAAGATGGCCACTGGCAAGCCTTCTTCGACCGCCACATGTTCGGCGATATTCAGCGCAAAAGCGGTCTTGCCCATCGACGGCCGCGCCGCGAGCACGATCAGGTCGCCCTTTTGCAGGCCCGCGGTCATGCGGTCGAGGTCATAAAAGCCGGTGCGAATGCCGGTGACTTCTTCGGGGCCGTTGCGGTCGAGTTCATCGACGCGGTCGAGCAGCGCTTTGACGAGCGGTGCGATGCTGACGAAGCCGACGCGCCCACGCGAGCCTTCTTCGCCGATGCGCAGGATCTTGGCCTCGGCGTCGTCAAGGATCAGCGATACCGCCTGACCGCCAGGGTTGAAGGCGGCGGTGGCGATTTCGTCGCTGGCCGAGATGAGTTTGCGCAGCACCGCGCGCTCGCGCACGATCTCTGCATAACGGCGCACATTAGCCGCACTCGGGACACTCTGCGCCAGCGCGTTGAGATAGGCCAGGCCGCCACACTCTTCGGCCTTGCCCAGGCTTTGCAGCACCTCGAAAACGGTGATCACGTCGGCAGGTTTGGTCGCCCCGATCAGCGTGCCCACGGCGGCGTAGATATGCCGATGTTCGTAGCGATAAAAGTCGGTGTCGGTGAGCAGGTCGGCGGCGCGGTCCCAGGCCAGGTTGTCGATCAGCAGGCCGCCGAGCACGCTCTGTTCGGCCTCGGTCGAATGCGGCGGGATGCGCAGGCGAGCGACCTCGTCGTCGCGGCTACCGGTGTCGGTCCTGTTTTCGTACAAGGTGCTCATGACCGAATGCTAAATCCGTTGTGCAACCAGGCTGTGGATGGCCCTGGGGACAAGCAGTGCGCCGCCTGGGGAAAACGGCAGACCGCAATGAAAAAGGCCGGCAGAGCCGGCCTTCGAGGATTGCGAGACAGAACCGATCAGTCAGCCTGTGCCACCACCAGCACCGTGATGTCGACCACTACATCGCCGTGCGGCGATACCGCGACGCTGTGCTCGCCTACCGTCTTGAGCGGGCCGTTGGGCATGCGCACCTGGGCCTTGGTGATCTTCAGGCCGATCTTGTTGAGACCTTCGGCGACGTCGTGGTTGGTCACCGAGCCGAACAGGCGGCCGTCGACGCCAGCCTTTTGCACGATGCGCACCGTCTTGCCGGCGATCTGCTCGCCCAGCGCTGCGGCAGCGGCGAGTTTGTCGGCGGCGAGCTTTTCGAGCTCGACACGGCGATCCTGGAATTCCTTGATCGCCGTTTCAGTGGCGCGGCGGGCGCGCCGGCTCGGGATCAGGAAGTTGCGCGCGTAGCCGTCCTTGACCTTGACGACATCACCCAGGTTGCCCAGGTTGGCGATTTTTTCTAGAAGAATGATTTGCACGTCGATGCCCTCAAACCTTGTGCTGGTCGGAATACGGGATCAGCGCAAGGAAACGCGCGCGCTTGATCGCCGTGGTGAGCTGGCGCTGGTAGATCGCGCGGGTGCCGGTCAGGCGGGCCGGCGTGATCTTGCCGTTTTCACCGATGAAGTCGCGCAGCACATCGACATCCTTGTAGTCGATCTCTTCGACATTGGCGACGGTGAAGCGGCAAAAACGCTTGCGCCGAAACAGCAGCGACTGCTGGTTGCGTTTCGGGCGGCGGTCTTTCGAAAACTTGCCCTTGGGGCGACTGGTGGCCATCGTGATCTCCTGAAAGCGGGGTCTGGCGTATTGCTGGCGTTGAACTTGTTCGCGGTGCCGGTACTATGGGCCGGCACCGCGCTAAAGCTGAACTTCGGTGATGTGGAACAAGAGGCCGCGTCCGTTGCGTGCGGTAGCCAAGAAGCCGGCAAATTGGGCCGGGGTGCCGAGGGCCATCTGGGCCACCGACTGCACCACCGATCCGATGACCAGTGCCTTGACCTGCATCGACACCTTGCGCGGCATCCCTTCGTGGCTGACTTCGGACTCGTGCATCAGGCTCAAGTCCAAGGCCGGCAGCCCGGCGGGGGTGTAGCGCAGGGCGCTGCGTTCTGCGAGCGTCGCCGAGAGAACCAATCGGTTCACTTCGGCGCGGTCCCGCGCAACGCCGCCGACAGGCTCAGGCCTGCGCCTCGTGAGCGGCCTTGCGCGACTCTTCGCGCTCGACCGCCTTCATCATGATCGAAGGGTTGGTGTCGGCCTTCGGCCGCACCACCGTGAGGTGGCGCAACACTGCGTCGTTGAAACGGAAGCCCGTTTCAAGTTCGGTCAGCGTGTCGTTGCCACACTCGATGTTCAGGCACAGGTAATGCGCCTTGGCGAGTTTCTGGATCATGTAGGACAGCTGGCGCCGGCCCCAGTCTTCAACCCGGTGCACCTTGCCACCGCCATTGGTGACCAGGGTTTTGTAGCGCTCCAGCATGGCTGGAACCTGTTCACTCTGGTCCGGATGGATCAGCAGAATGATCTCGTAGTGACGCATGGATACTCCTTGTGGTTTCCGTCAGCGGAAGCTGCACCTGAGTAGCTGGGCGTTGCGTGGCGTCCAGCGGGTGCAGCAAGGGGAAAGCCTTTGATTATAGCCCAGGCCGCGCTGGCCGTGGCTTAGGTGCCGGCCGACTTGGGGTAGCGCAGGTCTTCGACCAGCGCATTCATTGCCGTCGACGGCGCGCGTGTCAGCAAGCTGACGACGACGATCACGACGAAGCCGAGCGCGACGCCGAAGACGCCCGACGAGATCGGCAGGATGCCCCACCAGGTGTTGTCGGCGATCGGCGTGGTCACGCGAAAGAAGGTGCGCAGGCCGGGGTAGGTGGTGGCCATGTAGTACAGCGTCAGGCTCAGCCCCGCCAGCATGCCGGCAGTGGCGCCCCAGCGGTTGGCCCGCTTCCAGAAGATGCCCAACACCAGCGCCGGGAAAAATCCTGCCGCCGCGAATGAAAACGCCGCCGAGACGAGAAACAGGATGTCGGCCGGCTTCTGCGCCGCGACCAACGCCGCCAACAGTGTGGCCACCAGCAGCAGGACCTTGGAGATCATGACCCGCTGCGAGGTCGGCGCGGACGGGTCGATCATCTTGTAATACAGGTCGTGCGACAGCGCGTTGGCGATCGTCAGCAGCAGGCCGTCGGCGGTGGACAAGGCCGCGGCCAGGCCACCCGCAGCGACGAGGCCGGAGACGACGTATGGCATGCCGCCGATCTCAGGCGTGGCGAGCACGATGATGTCGCTGCCGATGCGCATCTCGCCGAGCTGGAAGATGCCGTCCTTGTTGATGTCGACCACGGACAGCAGGGTCGGATCGACCTTGGCCCACGCCGAGATCCATTTTGGCAGTTGGTCAAATGGCGTGCCGACGAGGACGTTAAAGACCTCGAACTTGACCAACACCGCCAGTGCCGGCGCGGTGACGTAGAGCAGGAAGATAAAAAACAGCGACCAGGTCACCGAGGCGCGGGCTTCCTTGACCGACGGCGTGGTGTAGTAGCGGGTCAGGATGTGCGGCAGCGCGGCAGTGCCCAGCATCAGGCAAAAGACCAGCGCCAGGAAGTTGCGGCGCGATTCGCTGAACGCCTTCTGCGCGCCGGCGTCACCATCAGGGTCCCCGGCAAACTGCGTCGCGTGGCGCGGCATGCCGGCCAGCGGCCTGGCGCGGGCTTCGGCCGCATCGCGGCCCTTGGTCCAGATCTCGCGCGCAGCGGCTTCGTCGCGCGGCAAGCGGGTCAGGGCACGGTCGGCGGCTTGGATCTCGATCAGCGGCGCGTTGCGTTCGCGCAGCTCGGCGAGCCTGCGCACGGCCGCGCCGCGCTCGGCGGCGAGTGCGCTCGGCACGTCCTTCAGCTTGACCGCAAATTCGTCGGCCTGGCCCTTGAAGATGGCGATGACTTCGCGCTCCTTGGGGTCGGCAAGCAGCCGCTCTTCGGTCTGCGTGACAGCCTCGAGTTGATGCCCGTAGGTGAGCTGCGGGATCGGAAAATTGGCCTGCTTCACTGAGAGCCAGACTACCGGGATCAGGTAGGCGACGATAAGCACGATGTACTGCGCGACCTGGGTCCAGGTGACCGCGCGCATGCCACCGAGAAACGAGCACACGAGGATGCCGCCAAGACCGAGAAAGATGCCGATCTCGAAGGCCAGGCCCGACAAACGCGAGGTGATCAGGCCGACGCCGTAGATCTGCGCGACAACGTAGATAAACGAGCACAGGATCGCGATCACGATGCCGACCAGCCGCGGCAGATGGCCACCGTAGCGCGCGCCGAGAAAGTCGGGAATCGTGAACTGGCCAAACTTGCGCAGGTACGGCGCGAGCAGCAGCGCCACCAGGCAGTAACCGCCGGTCCAGCCCATCACAAAGGCCAGCCCGCCATAACCGTTGAGGTACAGCGTGCCGGCCATGCCGATGAACGACGCCGCGCTCATCCAGTCGGCTGCGATGGCCATGCCGTTGTACATCGCCGGCACCCGGCGACCGGCGACGTAGTACTCGGCCGGATCGTGGGTGCGGCTCATGATGCCGATGCCGGCATACAGCACCACCGTCGACACCAAGAAGGTGATGCCCATCGCCCAGCGCGACAGGCCGAGCTGTTCGAGTGCCGCGAGCAGGACCACAAACCCCAGGAAACCGGCGGTGAAGCCGCCGTAGATGCGGTTCAGTCGCGACTTGAACGCGGCGCGCTCGGCGCGCGGCGTGCCGCTGTGCTGGAGGCTTGTTTCAGGGCCCATCAATCGTCACCGCGCGCCACCCGATCAGTCCTCTTCGGCAACGCCGTAGAGCTGTTCGATCCGGCTCATGTGCCGGTCGTAGTACCAGATGATCAGGCCGTAGACGACCAGCGCGCCCTGCGAGCCGATCCAGAAACTGAACGGCCAGCCGAAAAATTTGAAGTTCAGGTCGCGGGCAAAAAACGCGACCCCAAAAGTGACCACAAACCAGACACCGAGCAACGCCGCGATGACGCGCAGATTGCTGCGCCAGTAGACGCGGCGGTTGTCGGCGTCCGGCATCCTCGATCAGCCCGCCGCAGGCATGGCGGCCAGCACCATCCTGATCTTTGTGATCGTCAGGACTAACCACAAGACCAGCAGCAAGAAAAAAGCCACCAGCCCGAGATGCTGGTCGAGCACGACCCGTGGCGTGATCCAGCGCGCGACTTTCATGACCGGCCGGGTCAAAGTCTTGAACAGTTTGTAGACCAGATTCTGTTCGCGCTTGGCACCGGCCAAGACCCACAACACACCCTGGCCGAACATCGCCACACCAGCGACTTCGACCA
>JANPDN010000219.1:0-1909 GCA_031431555.1 Rubrivivax sp. | reverse complement strand
CGAAGAACGCCTCGGGCGGGGTGCGGTCCCGGTGCTCAGCCTTGCCCAGAACACCTTGCTCACACGCACCGAAACGGTCTCGGCGGCGGGCTGGATTTCGACCGACCGTGTGCGTGTGCTCGCCGAGCACATCATCAACCGCTTCAACGTCAAGGCCGGTGGTGCGGGGGCAGCCGCCAAGAGCCTGTCGGGCGGCAATCTGCAGAAGTTCATCGTCGGCCGCGAGATCGATGCGAACCCGAAGCTGCTCATCGTCTCGCAGCCGACCTGGGGCGTCGATGTCGGCGCCGCGGCGCTGATCCGCGGTGAACTGCTCAAGCTGCGCGACGCCGGCTGCGCACTGCTCATCGTGAGTGAAGAGCTCGACGAACTGTTCGAGATATCCGACCGCCTGATCGTCATCGCGCAAGGCCGCATGTCACCCAGCGTGCCGGTGGCGCAGGCCACCGTGGCGCAGATCGGCGAGTGGATGTCGGGGCTCTGGGATGCATCACCTGGCAGCGGGGTGCGTAGCGGGGCGGGCACCACAACCATGCGGTCGCAACAGGAGGCTGACCATGTTCAAGCTTGAAGCCCGGCCGCAGCCGTCGAAGCTGATGTCGATGGCATCGCCGCTGCTGGCGCTGCTGATCACGGTGGTCATCGGCGTCGGCCTATTTGTGTTGCTCGGCAAGGACCCGGTCAAGGGCTTGCAGGTCTTTTTCGTTGAGCCGGTGAAGAGCCTGTATGCGCTGTCTGAGCTGTCGATCAAGGCCACGCCGTTGATCCTGATCGCGCTCGGGCTGGCGGTGTGTTTTCGCTCGAATGTCTGGAATATCGGTGCCGAAGGCCAGTTTGTCGCCGGTGCGCTGGCCGCCGGCTGGGTGGCGATGCAGGCCGGGCCGCAAACCGAATTTCTAGGCCGCGGCATCGTCGTCGTGATCCTCGCTGCCGGGGTGCTCGGTGGCATGGCCTGGGCTGGCATCGTGGCGCTGCTGCGTGACCGCTTCAATGCCAACGAAATCCTGGTCAGCCTGATGCTCGTGTATGTCGCCGAGATGCTGCTGAGCTACCTCGTCTACGGGCCTTGGAAAGACCCCAAGGGCTACAACTTCCCGCAGAGCATCACCTTCCTGGCGGTGACCAAGGTGCCGCGCCTGGTCGACAACCTGCGCGCCAATATCGGCTTGATCATCGCGCTGGTGGCGGTGCTGGGTTTTTGGATCTTCCTGTTTCGCACCTACCGTGGGTTCCAGTTGCAGGTCGGCGGACTTGCACCTGCGGCAGCCCGTTATGCAGGTTTTTCGTCGCGTCGCGCCTTGTGGACGGCGCTGCTGCTGTCGGGCGGCATGGCCGGCCTGGCCGGCGGGCTCGAAGCGGCTGGGCCGCTGGGCCAGCTCACGCCCTATGTGCCGGCGGGCTACGGCTTCGCCGCGATCATCGTCGCCTTTGTCGGCCGGCTGCACCCGGTGGGCATCGTCTTCTCGGCTGTCTTGATGAGCATGTTCTACATCGGCGGCGAGCTCGCGCAGTCGCGGCTCGGGCTGCCGAAATCCCTGACCGGCGTATTCCAGGGGTTGCTGCTGTTTGCGCTGCTGGCATGTGACACGCTGATCCACTACCGGGTGCGCTTCGTGAGAGCGGCGGCTCTCAAACTTGCGCGTTGACGGGCGGCCTTGTTATGTCTCTTGGCGAAGTGGGTCTGGTTGTTGTTGGTGGCTGCCGCCGGCCGGGATGTCGCCCCGGCGGGCGAGTCACTTTCTTTGCTGGTGCAAAGAAAGTAACCAAAGAAAGCACCCGAATACGATCTCGCTCGCTGTGGCCGCTCGCTTCGCTCCGGCTCGTGGTGGGGATGCACATCGCGCGCATGGGCGCGCGAAGCACTTGCAGTGGTGGGTCTACAAATTTCTGGCTGCCTCGGCTTGGCCTT
>JANPDN010000218.1:0-38694 GCA_031431555.1 Rubrivivax sp. | reverse complement strand
CAACCTGACCGTCTTCGAGTGGATCACCGACCGCCTCGGCGCGCAGGGCACGCTTTGCGGCGGCGGGCGCTACGACCCGCTGGTCGAGATGCTCGGTGGCAAGCCGGCGCCCGGCATCGGCTGGGGCATGGGCATCGAGCGCGTGCTCGACCTGCTGGTCGAACTCGGCGTCCAGCCGCCGCCCGCGCCACCCGATGTCTATTGCATCGTGCCCGACGCAGCGCATGCGCCAGCCGCGCTGGCGGTAGCCGAAACGCTGCGCGCTGCTGGCCTGGCGGTGGTCATGCATGCGGCCGGTAAGGACGGGCAGGGCGGCATGAAGAGCCAGTTCAAGCGCGCTGACGCCAGTGGTGCGGCTTTTGCGCTGATCTTCGGCGCCGACGAGATCGCCGCCGGCGAAGTTGGTGTCAAGCCCTTGCGTGCCACATCTGCGACAACAGCCGTCACCACATCCAGTGCCACGCCCGGTGCTGCCCCGGCGGAGCAAACCCGGCGCCCGCTGGCCGACCCCGCAGCCTGGGCGCATGAACTGCGCACCGCATAATCGAACGACTGACTCTGGACCGCTGATGGCTACACAACTCGACCTGCAAGAGCAGGAACAACTCGACGCATTGAAGTCGTTCTGGAAGCAGTACGGCAACCTCATCACTTGGACTCTGATCCTGGTGCTCGGTGCCTTCGCGGCGTGGAACGGCTGGCAGTGGTACCAGCGCGAGCAGGCGGTCAAGGCCGCGGCGATGTTCGAGGCGCTCGATGTCGCGGCGCAGGCCGGTGACGCCGACAAGTCCGGCCGAATATTCGCCGATCTGCGCGAGCGTTTTCCGCGCACCGCGTACGCGCAGCAGGCCGGCCTGCTGGCGGCCCGTGTGCAGGCCGACAAAGGCAAGAACGACGATGCCCGCGCGTCGCTGGTCTGGGTGGCGGCCAACGCGATCGAAGACGAGATCAAGACGGTGGCGCAGTTGCGCCTGGCCGGCCTGGCGCTGGACGACAAAAAATACGACGACGCCATCAAAGCGCTCGATGCCGCCAAGGCAGTGGGTTTTGAAGCTCTCGTTGCCGACCGCCGCGGCGACGTGCTGGCGGCGCAAGGCAAGAAGGCTGAAGCCGCAGCGGCTTACGGCGCGGCCTTCAAGGCCATGCCCGAAACCGTCGACTACCGGCGCATCGTCGAAGCCAAACTGACGGCGATGGGCGCTTCGCCTGCGGCATCAGCGGCGGCATCGGTATCGGCAGCCGCGTCACCGACAACCGCTGCCGCATCCGGAGCCGGCAAATGACATCCAGGCTGCTGCGTACTCTGGGCACCGCGCTGGTCGGCGCCCTGTTTCTCGCCGCCTGCGGCAGCGACAAACCCAAACCCGTCGCCCTCGAATCACTGACGCCCAAGATCGCCGGGCGCGTGGTCTGGCAGGCCAAGGTCGACGGCGCGCGTTTTGCGTTGTCGGTGGCGGTGCAGGACGACAAGTTTTTTGCCGCTGGTGACGACGGCACCGTGCTCGCACTCGATGCCAACAGCGGCCGCGAGCTGTGGCGCGCGTCGGCCGGCGGCCGCATCAGCGCCGGTGTTGGCAGCGACGGCCGCTGGTCGGCGGTGGTCACGCAGGCCAACGAGTTGGTGGTCTTTGATGGCGCCCAGAGCAGTTGGCGTGCGCGCCTGCCGGCGCGCACGGTGACCGCGCCGCTGGTCGCCGGCGAACGAGTCTTCGTGATGACCGTCGACCGAACGGTGCATGCTTTTGACGCCGTCGACGGCCGGCGGCTGTGGGTCTTGCAGCGCCCGGGCGAAGCGTTGACGCTGGGCCAGGCCGGTCTGCTGACGGCTTACCGCGACACCCTGATCGTCGGCCAGGGCCCCAGGCTGGCCGGGGTCGATCCGATCAAGGGCACCGTGCGCTGGGAAGTACCCATCGCGTCACCACGCGGCACGAATGAAGTCGAACGCCTGGCCGACCTGATCGGGCCGCCGGTGCGCATCGGCAAGTTTTTCTGCGCGCGCAGTTTCCAGGCCGCCGTCGGCTGTGTCGATGCTGACCGTGGTGCGCTGCAATGGGCGCGCAATGTCGGCGGGGTCCAGTCGGTCGGCGGTGACGACAAGGTCATCGTCGGTGCCGACGCCTCCGACCGCATCAGCGCCTGGCGCTTCGCGGGTGGTGAGCCGGCGTGGACGAACGAGAAATTCCTGCACCGTGCGACGAGCGGGTTTGTCAGCGTCGGCAAGACGGTGGTCTTCGGCGACAGCGAAGGTTTTGTGCATTTCCTCGACCGCGACAGCGGCGACGCGGTGTTGCGTCTGGCCACCGACGGCACCCCGGTGGTTGGCACGCCGGCGCTGGCCGGCACGACGATGCTCGTCGTCACGCGCGGCGGCGGGCTCTTTGCCCTGCGGCCCGAGTAAGCCGGCGCCAGGATGAAGCCGGTCATCGCGATCGTCGGCCGGCCCAATGTCGGCAAATCGACGTTGTTCAACCGCATCACACAAAGCCGCGATGCGATCGTCGCCGACTTTTCTGGCCTGACCCGCGACCGCCATTACGGCGACGCCAAACTAGGCGGCCGCGAGTTCATCGTCATCGACACCGGTGGCTTCGAGCCCGACAGCACGACCGGCATCGTGCGTGAGATGGCGAAACAAACGCGCCAGGCAGTCGCCGAAGCCGATGCGGTGATTTTTGTCGTCGATATGCGCGCGGGTTTGTCGGCCCACGATCACGATATCGCGACCTTCCTGCGCCGCGAGCGCAAGCGGGTGCTGCTGGCGGCGAACAAGGCCGAGGGCATGAGCGAGTCGCCGCTGCTGGGGGAGTTTCACGAACTCGGCATCGGCGACCCGATCCCGATCTCGTCGGCGCATGGCCAAGGCATCCGCAGCCTGCTCGAAGCCGCGCTCGAGCAGTTTGATTTCCCCAGCGACGAAGAAGTGCAGGCCGAACTCGCGCGCGCCGACCGGCCGATCCGGCTGGCGGTGGCCGGGCGGCCGAATGTCGGCAAATCGACCTTGATCAATACCTGGCTCGGCGAGGAGCGCCTGGTGGCTTTTGACCAGCCCGGCACGACCCGCGATGCGATCCACGTGCCCTTCGAGCGCGATGGCCAGAAGTACGAACTCATCGATACCGCCGGCTTGCGGCGCAAGGGCAAGGTCTTCGAGGCGGTCGAAAAATTCTCGGTCGTCAAGACGCTGCAGGCGATCGCCGACGCCAACGTCGTGCTGCTGCTGCTCGACGCCAGCCAGGGCCTGAGCGAGCAGGATTCGCACATCGCGGGTTACATCCTCGAATCCGGCCGTGCGGTGGTGATCGCGGTCAACAAGTGGGACGCGATCGACCGCTACCAGCGCGAGATGCTCGAACGCTCGCTCGAATCGCGACTGGCCTTTTTGAAGTTCGCCCAGGTGCTGAAGATCTCGGCGCTCAAACGCCAGGGCCTGGCGCCGGTATGGAAGGCGATCTCGGCGGCGCATGCGTCGGCGACCAAGAAGCTGTCGACGCCGATGCTGACCCGGCTGCTGCAGGATGCGGTCGAACACCAGCAGCCGCCGCGCGCCGGGCGCTTCAGGCCCAAGCTGCGCTATGCGCACCAGGGCGGCATGAACCCGCCGGTGATCGTGATCCACGGCAATTCGCTCGACCATGTCGGCGATACCTACAAACGGTACCTGGAAGGGCGCATTCGGGAGCACTTCAAACTCGTCGGCACGCCGATGCGGATCGAGTTCAGGTCGTCAGAAAACCCGTTCGCCAAGTCGGATTGATCACGCCATTCGCTGCGCCGGGCTGCCCTTGCAGACCCTGGGGCCAACCCCATGTGATAACGTGCCCACTCTTCTCATCACGGAGCATATCGTGAGCTCAAACAAAGGCCAACTCTTGCAAGACCCGTTCCTCAACCTGCTGCGCAAGGAGCATGTCCCGGTTTCGATCTATCTCGTCAACGGCATCAAGCTGCAGGGCCACATCGAATCTTTCGATCAGTACGTCGTGCTGCTGCGCAATACCGTGACCCAGATGGTCTACAAACACGCGATCTCCACCGTGGTGCCGGGCAGAGCCGTCAATTTCCACGCTGCCGAGCCACGCGATCAGCCGGCTTGAACCCCTTGCCGCGCCTTGATCGCCGGCCATCGCCGGACCGTCAACCTTGAGTTCTACAACCCCCTCGCTCGAGACGGGCCCGGGCGTGCCTGCACGGGTGGTGCTCGTCGGGGTCGACTTCGGTTCGGCCCCGTCTTTCGACCCGACGCTCGAAGAGCTGGCGCTGCTGGCCATCTCCGCCGGTGACGAGCCGGTGGCGCGCGTTACCGCCCGCCGCAAGGCGCCTGACGCGGCGCTTTTTGTCGGCTCCGGCAAGGCCGACGAAATCAAGGCCCTGGTGCTCGGTCACGCTGCTGCCGGCGTGATCTTCGACCAGTCGCTCAGCCCGGTGCAGCAACGCAACCTGGAGCGCCACATCGGCGTGTCGGTGGCCGACCGCACGGCGGTCATCCTCGACATCTTTGCCGCACGCGCGCAAAGCCACGAAGGCAAGCTGCAAGTCGAACTTGCGCGGCTGCAATACCTGTCGACGCGGTTGGTGCGGCGCTGGTCGCACCTCGAACGCCAGCAAGGCGGCATCGGCACCCGCGGCGGCCCGGGCGAAACGCAGATCGAACTCGACCGCCGCATGATCGGCGAGCGCATCAAATCGGTGAAAGCCCGGCTGGAAAAGGTCAAGCGCCAGCGCAGCACGCAGCGGCGCGCGCGCGAACGCCGCGGCACCTTGCGGATCTCGCTGGTCGGCTATACCAACGCCGGCAAGTCGACGCTTTTCAACGCGCTGGCCAAGGCCCGTTCCTTCGCTGCCGACCAGCTCTTTGCGACGCTGGACACGACGACCCGCGCGATGTGGCTGGAGCAGTTGCAGGCGACGGTGGCACTGTCCGACACGGTGGGTTTTATCCGCGACCTGCCGCACAAATTGGTCGAAGCTTTCCAGGCGACGCTGTCAGAAGCGGCCGACGCCGACCTGCTGCTGCATGTCATCGACACATCGAGCCCGCAAGTGGACGAGCAGCGCGCCGAGGTCGAGCGTGTGCTCGCCGAGATCGGCGCCGACTCCGTGCCGCAGGTGCTGGTCTTCAACAAGATCGACCGCCTGGATGTCTCGCAGCAGCCGCGTGCCTTGCGAGATGCGGTCGAGGTCGCGCCGGGTGTGCAGTTCCAGCGGGTGTTTGTCAGCGCGATTGATGGCAGCGGCCTGGCCGAATTGCGCCAGGTGATTGCCGATGTCGCGCTGGCGCACTCGACGTATCAAGCGCATTCGGCGCAGCCGGCCGATGCAACCGAATCAACAGATGCGACACCATTGAATCCCGACCTGGCGGCGTCATCTGACGCGTCTGATGAAACCCCTGCCGTGGCCCCTTTTCCCATGACTGCGAACGCATGAACGCGATTCATCCCCCCTCATCAGCGGCCTTCACGGCGCGGCTCAGTGCGGTCGGCCAGGCCGCATTGGCGCTGTGTGCCGGCTTGGTTGGCCGTGCGCCTGCGCGCCGCGTCGGCAGCGACCTCCACGCCGACGACGGCCTGATCTACAACAACGGCCGCAACGACGGCCCGCCCGATCTCGACGAGCTCTGGCGCGACTTCAACCGCAAGCTTGGCGGCCTCTTCGGCGGCAAGGGCGGCGGGCCGCGCGGCCCGGAGCCATCGGGGGGTGGCAACAATGGCGGCGGTGGCAACAACGGCGGCGGCCCGGGCCAGTTTCAGCCGAATATGAAGAGTGCCGGCATCGGCATCGGCCTGATCGCCGGCGTCGCGGTGCTGGTCTGGCTCGGTAGCGGATTTTTCATCGTCCAAGAAGGCCAGCAGGCGGTGATCACCTCCTTTGGCAAATACACGCAGACCTCGGACGCCGGTTTCCAGTGGCGCTTTCCTTACCCCTTCCAGGCCCACGAGACGGTGTCGGTGACGCAATTGCGGTCGGTCGATGTCGGCCGCAATACGGTCGGCCAGGCGACCGGCCTGAAAGACTCGTCGATGCTCACGCAGGACGAAAATATCGTCGACATCCGCTTCACCGTGCAGTACCGGCTCAAGGACGCGCGGGCCTACCTGTTTGAAAACAACCGGCCCGACGAAGCGGTGGTGCAAGCCGCCGAATCGGCGGTGCGCGAAATCGTCGGCCGCAGCCGCGTCGACCAGGTGCTCTACGAACAACGCGACGCGATCGCCAACGACTTGATGAAGTCGCTGCAGTCGCAGCTCGATCGCCTCAACGCAGGCATCGTGGTGGCCAATGTCAATGTGCAGAACGTTCAGGTGCCCGACCAGGTGACCGCGGCGTTCAACGACGCCGTCAAGGCCGGTGCCGACCGTGACCGCTTCAAGAACGAAGGTCAGGCCTACGCCAGCGACGTGATCCCCAAAGCACGCGGCGCTTCGGCGCGGCTGCGCGAAGAGTCCGAGGGTTACCGCTCGCGGGTCATCGCGCAGGCCGAAGGTGATGCGCAGCGCTTTCGCCTGGTGCTGACTGAATACCAGAAGGCCCCGGCCGTGACCCGCGACCGGCTGTATATCGAAACCATGCAGCAGGTTTATTCAAACGTCAGCAAGGTCATGGTCGACAGCCGCAGCGGCTCGAACCTGCTCTACCTGCCGCTGGACAAACTGATGCAGCAGGCCGGCGCCCCGGGCGCGGCGGCTGCACCGGCCGGCGCAGTGACCGCTCCGGACGCTCCTGCGGCGGCCACGACCGGCGGCGATATCCGCTCCCGCGACGGCGCGCGTACCCGCGACCGTGAAGGCCGCTGAGAACGGGAGCCATGAATATGAACCGCATCGGAATCATTGGTTTGAGCGCGCTCATCGCGCTGATGGTCGCCGCGTCGACCCTGTTTGTTGTCGATCAACGCCAGGTGGCGGTGGTCTATTCGCTCGGTGAGATCAAGGACGTGATCACCGAGCCGGGGCTGAAGTTCAAGTGGCCGCCGCCGTTCCAGAATGTCGTTTTCCTCGACAAGCGGGTGCAGACGCTGGACAGCCCGGAAACGCGGCCGATCTTTACCGCCGAAAAGAAGAGCCTGGTCATCGACTGGCTGGTCAAGTGGCGCATCACCGACCCGCGCCAGTTCATCCGCAACAACGGCGTGGACCTGCGCAACCTGGAAAGCCGCCTGAGCCCGGTCGCCCAAGCCGCGTTCAACGAAGAGGTGACCCGGCGCGACGTGCGCGGCGTGCTCGCCACCGAGCGCGAAAAGGTCATGAATGACGTCAAGGCGCGGCTGACTGATGAGGCCAAGAGCTTCGGCATCGAGATCGTCGACGTGCGCATCAAGCGGGTGGACTTTGTGGCCGACATCACCGACTCGGTGTACCGGCGCATGGAGTCAGAGCGCAAGCAGGTCGCCAACGAACTGCGCTCGCAAGGCGCGGCCGAGGGCGAAAAGATCCGCGCCGATGCCGACCGCCAGCGCGAAGTGATCATCGCCGAGGCCTACCGCGACGCGCAGAAGATCAAGGGCGACGGCGACGCCAAGGCTTCGGCCCTGTATGCCGACGCCTTCGGCCGCGACCCGCAGTTTGCGCAGTTCTATCGCAGCCTGGAGGCCTACCGCGGCAGCTTTCGCAACAAGACCGATGTGATGGTCGTCGACCCGAGCAGCGACTTCTTCCGCGCGATGCGTGGGTCTGGCGCTGGCGCTGGGCCGGCCGCGGCGCCAGCGCGCAAATAGTCGCGCCTGGCCGACCGTCAAAAGCCACGCCGCCAGCGTTGCAAGCTCCACGATGGCCGACTGGCTCCTCGGGGCGTTGGCGCTGATGCTGGTCTTCGAAGGCCTGCTGCCGCTGCTCGGCCCCCGCCGCTGGCGCGCGATGTTCGAGCAGGCGATGCGCTTGAGCGACGGGCAGTTGCGCTTCGTCGGCCTGTGCAGCGTGGCCATCGGCCTGTTGTTGCTGGCCTTCGCCAAACCCTGAATGCGCCGCGGCGCCGGCGGGCGCGCCGGTACAATCCGTGTTTTAACGACGTGCGGTTTTTCATGTCCAGAGCCTGGCTGCTGCCGGAGCACATCGCCGATGTCCTGCCGCTGCAAGCGCGTCGCATCGAAGCCTTGAGGCGGCGTCTACTCGACCAGGCCGCGGGCCGCGGTTTTGAGCTGGTCATGCCGCCGCTGCTCGAGCACCTCGAGTCGCTGCTGTCTGGCACCGGCCACGCACTTGACCTCAAGACCTTCAAGCTTGTCGACCAGCTCAGCGGGCGCACCCTCGGGTTGCGCGCCGACACGACACCGCAGGCCGCGCGCATCGATGCCCATTTGCTCAACCGCGAAGGTGTGACCCGGCTCTGTTATTGCGGCCCGGTGTTGCACACGCTGCCGTCGGGCCTGAGCGCATCGCGCGAGCCGCTGCAGCTGGGCGCCGAGATCTTCGGCCATGCCGGGCTCGAAGCCGACCTCGAAGTGCAGGAACTGGTGCTCGACAGCCTGGCCGCGGCCGGCATCACCGCGCTGACGATCGACCTCGCCGATGCGCGCGTGCTGCAAGGCCTGCTCGCCGGGGTCTCGGTGGATGCCGCTGCGCTGCAAGACGTCGTCGTCGCGCTGTCGAACAAAGACGCGCCGGCACTGCGCGCGCTGACCGCTGGTTTCCCCGCCGAATCCCGGCACGCGCTGGCCGCTTTGCTGCGTTTGTACGGCGGCGCCGACGTGCTCGCCGCGGCGCGCAGCGAGTTGCCGGCGCTGCCGCTGATCACGCGCGCGCTGGACGACCTGCAATGGCTGGCCAACCACCTCGCCGCGGCCTACCCGGGCCTGCAGATTGGCTTCGACCTCGGTGACATGAGCGGCTACACGTATTACAGCGGCCCGCGCTTTGCGCTCTATGCCGGTGCCGGCAGCGACGCACTGGCGCGTGGCGGCCGTTATGACGAAGTCGGTTCGATCTTCGGCCGCAAGCGTCCGGCAGTGGGTTTCAGCCTGGACTTGAAAGTGCTGGCCGAGCGCACCGGCGCCGAACCCGCGCGACCGGCAATCCGCGCCGCCTGGGGCGAAGACAGCGCGTTGCGCGCTGCGGTGCGGCGGCTGCGCGATGCTGGCGAGGCGGTGGTCTACAGCCTGCCTGGTCATGCAGAAGACCCGCCCGCCGATGGCTGTGACCGCGAACTCGTGCATGTCGGCGGGCAGTGGTTGCTGCGCGCGCTTTGAAAACCCCTAACTTTCCAAACCAGCCCGATTCATGAATCCCACCACGGCCGCTCAGCCCGGACACAACGTCGTCGTCGTCGGCACCCAATGGGGCGACGAAGGCAAAGGCAAGGTCGTCGACTGGTTGACCGACCACGCCCAGGGCGTGGTGCGTTTCCAGGGCGGCCACAACGCCGGCCACACGCTGGTCATCAACGGCCGCAAGACCGCGTTGCAGCTGATTCCGTCGGGGATCATGCGGCCGGGTGTGGCCTGTTATATCGGCAACGGCGTCGTCGTCGACCCGGCGCATCTGCTGCTCGAGATCGAGCGCCTCGAGGCGATCGGTGTCGAAGTTCGCTCGCGTCTGTTCCTGAGCGAATCCTGCCCGCTGATCCTGCCGTTTCACGTCGAGGTCGACAAGGCCCGCGAGGCGCTGCGCGAGTCCAGCGGCGCGGGCAAGATCGGCACCACCGGCAAGGGCATCGGCCCGGCCTACGAAGACAAGGTCGCGCGCCGGGCGTTGCGGGTGCAAGACCTCAAACACCCCGAGCGTTTTGCCACAAAGCTGCGCGAACTGCTGGCGCTGCACAACTTCGCGCTCAGCGGCTACTTGAAGTCGCAGCCGCTGGCCTTCGAGCCGATCTTCGACGCCGCGATGCGCGCCGCTAAAGCGCTCAAACCGATGCTCGCCGATGTCGGCTACCGGCTGCACCGCAGCCATGCCGACGGCGCCAACCTGCTCTTCGAAGGCGCGCAGGGCACGCTGCTCGATATCGACCACGGCACCTATCCCTACGTCACGTCGAGCAACTGCGTTGCCGGCAACGCCGCCGCGGGTTCGGGCGTGGGCCCGCAGATGCTGCAGTACATCCTGGGCATCACCAAGGCCTACACCACAAGGGTGGGCGGCGGCCCGTTCCCGACCGAGTTGCCGATGGACGAGCCCGGCAGCGTCGGCCACCATCTGTCCACCGTCGGCCAGGAGCGTGGTACGGTGACCGGCCGCGCCCGCCGCTGTGGCTGGCTCGACGCCGCCGCGCTCAAGCGCTCGATGATCATCAACGGCATTTCCGGCCTGTGCATCACCAAGCTCGACGTGCTCGACGGGCTCAGCGAAATCCTGGTCTGCACGGGTTATGAACTCGGCGGCGGCACGGTCGACATCCTGCCGCTGGACGCTGACGACATCGTTGCTGCCAAGCCGATCTACGAGCGCTTCGAAGGTTGGGCAGAAACCAGCGCCGGCCTGACTGAATGGGACCAACTGCCGGCGCGCGCGCGGGCCTATCTGCAGCGCATCGAGCAGGTCATCGGCGTGCCGATCGACATGGTCTCCACCGGCCCCGACCGCGACCACACCATCGTGCTGCGGCACCCCTTCCAACGTTGAAGAAGAAAGGCTCCCGCCCATGCTCACCGACGACGGCAAGCATCTCTACGTTTCATGGGATGAGTACCACATGCTCACCGAACGCCTGGCGCTGAAGGTCGCCCACAGCGGCTGGGACTTCGACCAGATCCTGTGCCTGGCGCGTGGTGGCATGCGCCCCGGCGATGTGCTATCTCGTGTCTTCGACAAGCCGCTGGCGATCATGTCGACAAGCTCCTACCGCGCCGAGGCCGGCACCATCCAGGGCCGGCTGGACTTGGCCAAATACATCACCATGCCACGTGGCGAACTCGCCGGCCGCGTGCTGCTCGTCGACGATCTGGCCGACTCCGGCGTCACGCTGCGCGCCGTGGTCGAGCGGCTGCGGGCGATGCCGGCAATCGATGAACTGCGCTCGGCGGTGTTGTGGGTCAAGGGCGCATCGGCCTACATGCCCGACTACTATGTCGAACAGTTGCCGACCAGCCCCTGGATCCACCAGCCCTTTGAGGAATACGACAATCTGCGGCCCGATCGGCTGGCCAAGAAGTTTGCCGTTTGATCAGCACACGTGGCCCCCACAACGGACAAGGCCGGCATTGAGCCGGCCTTGTTTTCTCTTTCAATCTGGTGCCCAGAAGAGGACTCGAACCTCCACGGAGTTACCCGCTAGTACCTGAAACTAGTGCGTCTACCAATTCCGCCATCTGGGCTTTCAGGAGCCCTGGATTCTACTATCAAAAACATCAAAACTCTCCCCCCCGCCGTCGAGCCCGACGGTGCCCCGCAGGCCCTGCTGAGTGAGGCCATCGGCCGCATCGAGGGCCACCGCGATGGCCACGGCTTTGTCGTTCGCGACGACGGCGAGCCCTCGATCTACCTGGCCGCCACCGAAATGCGCAGCGTGCTGCATGGAGACACGGTGCGCGCGCGCATCGTGCGCTACGACCGCAAGAGCCGCCCCGAGGGGCGCGTGCTCGAGATCGTCGAGCGCAAACGCGCCACGCTGATCGGCCGCCTGCTGCACGAAGGTGGCGCCTGGGTCGTGGCCCCCGAAGATCGCCGCTACGGTCAGGACATCCTGATCCCGAAAAACGCCACCGGCAGCGCCGAGAGCGGGCAGGTGGTAGTGGTTGAACTCACCGAGCCGCCGTCGATGTTTTCGCAGCCTGTCGGGCGCGTCATCGAAGTCCTCGGCGAGATCGACGACCCCGGCATGGAAATCGAAATCGCGGTGCGCAAGTACGACGTGCCACACCGTTTTTCGCCGGAGACCACCGAGCAGGCGGCGGCGTTGCCCGAGCGCCTGCGCCCGGCTGACCGCAAGCAACGGGTCGACCTGAGCGATGTCGCGCTGGTCACCATTGACGGCGAAGATGCACGCGACTTTGATGACGCCGTCTACTGCGAACCCTTCACGCGTGGGCGCGGCAAGACAGCTTTCAACGGCTGGCGCCTGATCGTGGCAATCGCCGATGTCAGCCACTATGTGAAGCCAGGCGAGCCGCTCGACGCCGACGCCTACGAGCGCGCAACCTCGGTCTACTTTCCGCGCCGCGTGATCCCGATGCTGCCGGAAAAACTGTCCAACGGCCTGTGTTCGCTCAAGCCCGACGAAGAACGCCTGGCGATGGTCTGCGACATGCTCATCGGTGAAGCCGGTGCGATCGACGCGTACCAGTTCTACCCGGCGTTGATCCGCTCGCATGCACGTCTGACGTACACCGAAGTCGCCGCAGTGCTCGGCAACACCCGCGGCCCCGAGGCGCAGCGCCGCAGCGACTTGTTGCCCCATCTGTTGCATCTGCACGAGGTTTACCGCGCGCTGCTCAAGGCGCGTGCCGGGCGCGGTGCGATCGACTTCGAAACCACCGAAACCCAGATCGTTGCCGACGAAGCCGGGCGCATCGAGAAGATCGTGCCGCGGGTGCGCACCGAAGCCCACCGCCTGATCGAAGAGACGATGCTTGCGGCGAATGTTTGCGCCGCCGAGTTCATCGCCACTGGCGAACATGCGTCGCTGTTCCGCGTCCACGAAGGCCCGACGCCAGAAAAGCGCATTGCGCTACAAAGCTATCTGCGCGCGCTCGGCTTGGGGCTGCATGTCAGCGACGAGCCCAAGCCGGCGGAGTTTCAAAGCATCGCGCAGGCGACCAAAGACCGCCCCGACGCAACACAGATTCACCAGATGTTGTTGCGCTCGATGCAGCAGGCGGTCTATACCCCCGCCAACAGCGGCCACTTCGGGCTAGCGTTTGACGCCTACACCCACTTCACGAGCCCGATCCGGCGTTACCCCGACCTGCTCGTGCACCGCGTCATCAAGGCCCTGCTGGGCAAGAAGAAGTACCTCTTCGACCCGCCCGGCGTGACCGCCGAGGCGCCGCATCGGCGCGGCAGCAAACCGATCAAACCGAGCGCCCGCGCTGCAGGCAAGGACCTCACCGCGTGGGAGACCGCCGGCGTGCACACCAGCGCCTGCGAGCGGCGCGCCGACGAAGCGTCGCGCGATGTCGAGGCCTGGCTGAAATGCCGCTACATGCGCGAGCATCTCGGCGAGGACTATGCCGGCACGGTGAGTTCGGTCACCGCGTTCGGCCTCTTCGTCACGCTCGACGCGATGTATGTCGAAGGCCTGGTGCACATCACCGAACTCGGCGGCGAATACTGGCGTTTCGACGAACTGCGGCAGGAACTGCGCGGCGACCGCAGCGGCATCCGCTATGCCGTGGGTTCGCGGGTGCAGGTGCAGGTCAGCCGGGTTGACCTCGACGCGCGCAAGATCGACTTCCGCCTCGTGCAGCCTGGTGAAGGCGAGAAGGCAGCACCAAAGCCCAAGCCCGAGCGCAAACATGCGTCGGCGGTGGACGAACTGGCCTCGATCCAGTCGAGCGACCGCGCCGGCAAGCTTGCTGCCAAACGCGACCGCAAGCGTGGTGTGAGCGGCGTGCGCGCCGGCCCGCCGCGCGACCAGCGCAAGGCGAGGGCGAAGAAGCGCTGAATCGCCGGAGCGGGATGGCGCGTGCGTGTCGGTGGCGCGGCGTCGCCCGCGGCCGACGCCGTCAGGCGTGCCCTCGTGCGTGCGCCGGCAGGACGCCGCAACGCCGAATTTAGGGGGCTCACCAGGTGCAGCTAGGGATTGGGCTTCGCGCGAGCCGACGCCAGAGTCCGCGGCATGTTCAAACCGAACTGCCCTTTGAGGAGCCCCGCTTGAAAACCTCGTCCAGACTTCATTTGCGCCTGAGCGCATGCGCTGCCGCGCTGGCCTGTGCTGTGTCAGTGCAGGCCGCGCCAAGCCAGCTCTTGGTCAACAACACGACGGTCGACTTCGATCCCGACACCTGGGTCTTCAGCAACAGCTACGACCCGTTCGTGACGCCGGCGGCCACCGGCTCGTCGGTCGTCGGCGCCGGCATTGCGCTCGACTTCAACGGCACGATGACGCTGTCCGCCAACAGCCTGACCTTGTTCGCGCCGGAATCGCAGGACGGCGGTTTCAACGTCAGCTTTGTCTTCGCGGCAGACCCGGGCTATCAGATCACCGGCTACCAACTCACTTTCAGCGGCAGCTACGGCATCGAAACGCCGGGCTCGGTGTACGCGGACAGCGGTACCGCAGCCTTCTCGGCGAGCAGTTCGGGGCTGAGCTCGCCGTTCAGCTTCGCGCGCTCGATCGCAGCGGCCTTGCTGCCGGCCGTGGCTGGCAGCGTCAATGCCAGCGCCTATGTGGACATCCTGCTGGTGCAGACTGGCACCGAGACGGTCCAGATCGGCACCACGCCGGTCGAGGTCTGCGGGATCCCCGGCGACCCGAGCACCTGCACGATCGTCGACGAGCCGGTCTACGAAGAGCGGCCGATCTTCACCGAGCAGTCGGACTATGGTGATGCCACGCTGTCGCTGGACCGTTTGCTGATCGTGCCGACCGTGACGGCGGTGCCTGAGCCGGGTACCTATGCGCTGCTGCTGCTCGGCATCGTCGGCATCGCCGCCTTGTCGCGCCGCCGCTGCAACGGCTGAATCGCAGCCTGCGGCGCTTGATGGCGATGGCGGTGGCGATATCGATGGCGCTGGAGCGCCGTTGCGCTAACGCGCCGCTTCAGCGGCGACGGCGCGCATCTGGCCGACCAGATCGAGCGCACGCACGGCTGTTTCGCCGGCTGCGTCGGCCGCCGCACCATGCAGCCAGACCGAGGCCAGCGCGCTGTGCCAGGCGCGATCGGCGTCGCGTTGGTCGGCGGCCGCCGCTCTGGCCGACCAAGCGCCCGCGATCCAGCCTGCGAGCACATCGCCGGTGCCGCCGCTGGCCAGCGATGCGTTGCCGGTCGGGTTGATCGCCGGTGCCCGATCGGGCGCGGCGATGACCGTGCCCGATCCTTTGAGCACGACGATCGCGCCCAGCGACTGCGCCAGCGAAGTCGCGGCCGCCAAACGATCGTGTTGAACCGCCGCGGTGTTGGTGCCGAGCAAGCGCGCGGCTTCGAGCGGGTGCGGGGTCAGGATGCTGTGCAGGCCGCGTCGCGCACGGGCATCGAGCAGGCTGCGCAAGGCGCTGTCGGCGGCGACGGCATTCAGCGCGTCGGCGTCGAGCACCAGGCGCGCGCTGCGCGACAGCAGCGCCGGCAGCACAGCGCGTACCGCGTCGCCGCCCCCACAGCCACAGACGACGGTTGATCGTTCCAGGTCACAAGCACCTGGCGTCCAGGCGGCGCGCTGCCAGAGCCATTCTGGCCGGCTCGCATCTTCGTGCGCCGCGCTGGTGTCGAGCAGGCTGACGATCGTGCGCCCGGCGCCGGCGCCGAGCGCTGCATGCGCGGCCAGCCGCGCCGCGCCGACCATGCCCGGCGCGCCGCCAACGACGACAACATCGCCAAAGCTGCCCTTGTGCTGGTCGTGGCGACGCGATCGCTGCGATGCGGCGAGAATCTCGCTGCCGATCAGGTGTGCCGTTAGCTCACCAGCGGCCGTCTTGATGCCGAGCGCATCGAGCCAGATCACGCCAGCGCTGTCGCGCCCGGCAGCGGTGAACAGGCCCGGCTTCAGTGTCAACAGCGCGAGCGTGGCGCTGGCGAGCACGACACGGTCACCGAGCCGCGCGCCGGTATCGGCGTTCAGGCCCGAGGGCAGGTCGATCGCCAGGCAGGGCGCACCGCAGCGGTTGAGCGCATCGATGTGGTCGGCCATCGCGCCAGCGGGCGCCCTGGCTGCGCCGAGACCGAGCAGTGCGTCGATCGTCAGATCGATGTGGCCGGTGGGCGGCCCGTCGACGAAGGTAACGCCGGCCAGACGCGCGCGCTGCAGGCCGGCTTGGGCGTCGGCGCCCAAGCCGGCCGGGTCGCCGAGCAGGCTGACCAGGACTGTTGCGCCGGCGGTTTGCAGTTCGGCGGCGGCATGCAGGCCATCACCGCCATTGCCGCCGGGCCCGGCGGCGACCCAGATGCGCGTCGCGTGGGGTGCGATCGCGCGCGCCAGACGCGCCACCGCGTGGCCGGCGCGCTGCATCAGCAGGCCGCCGGGATGCGCGGCCAGCGCGCGCGCCTCGATCGCGCGCGACGCGGCCACGCCGAAGAGCGGCCACGATCGCTGCCCCGGCAGTACGCGTTGCGGATCTTCTTGGCGAGGAGCAGGCATCGCTGCGATTGTCGGCCCGATCGACCGCGGGGTGGGCGGCGCGGTGGGCGGCGTGGTGGGCAGCGTGGTTGCCGGCGCGATGCGTGGCCGCATGCGCAACGTGTTTCGCAACGCGATGCGCGAAGTGGTGCGTCGCGACCGCCGCCGCAGCGACCCGAAGGTGACGCGCTTTCAGCGCAATCGCTCGATGCCTAAACCGTCGATGTCGATGGCGGCCGCGCGGCCCCCCAACTGGTCGGCCAGCACCCGCGCCGAACCGCAGGCCAGTGCCCAGCCGCTGGAGCCGTGGCCGAGGTTGAGCCAGACGCCCGCGGCGCCACTCGGGCCGATCACCGGCGGGCCGTCGGGCAGCATCGGCCGCGCGCCTTGCCAGACCTGCGCGCGGCGCATGTCGGCGCAGCCCGGGAACCAGTCGTCGAGCACCTTGTACAGCGTGCTGATGGCGCTGGGCCGCATCACGCCGGGGCGGCCGCCGATCTCGGCGCTGCCGGCGACGCGCACACGTTGGCCCAGGCGCGTGATCGCAACTTTGTAGCGTTCGTCCATCAGCCCCGACTTCGGGCCGAAGTCGGGCAGGGCCTCGACATGGCGCAGCGGCGCGGTCACCGAATAGCCGTAGACCGGCAGCAGCGGCAGCCTGATGCCGAGTGGCGCCAGCGCCGCCTTCGACGCCTGGCCGGCGCAGACGACCACCGCGTCGAAGCTTTCACTCCGCGGCTTGCTGGTGCCGCCATCGCTGGCCGAGAGAAACTCGACCGTCGGTGCCGCGCCCGCGGTGATGCGCCGCATCGAATGACCGAATCGAAACTGCGCGCCGAGCGCGGTGGCATGGGCTTTCATCAGATGCGCAAACTGCCGGCAGTTGCCGACGCCGTCATGCGGCAGGTGGATCGCCGCGTGCAGCGGTGCGTCACTCGACAGCCCCGGTTCAACGACACGGCAGCGCGCTGCGTCGACGAGCTCAAACGCGACACCGAGTTCGCGCAGCAAGCTGATGCCGCCCTGCGCTCGCGCCAGCTCGGCGGCCGTGCGCAGCAGCACGGTGTAACCACGCGACTGCTCGAACTGCAGTTGCAGTTCGGCCGTCAATGCATCCATGCGCTCGCGGCTGAACTGCGCCAGGCGTTGCATGCGCGTGCGGTTGGCCAGGTAGGCCGGCTTAGCGCAGGCGCGCAGAAAACGCCACAGCCAGGGCGCAGCCGCGGCGGTGCCGGTGCCGAAGCGCACTGCGCTGTGCCGCTGCAGCAGCCCGGCCAGCACCTTGCCCGGCATGCCCGGCGCCGCCCAGGGCGTGACGTAACCCGGCGCGAGTACGCCGGCGTTGGCAAAACTGGTTTCGGCGGCAACGCTGGCGTGGCGCTCGAAGATGGTGACTTGGTGGCCATCGCGGCTGAGCTCGAACGCGGTCGTGACGCCAACGATGCCGGCGCCGATCACCGCCACCCTCAAGTCAGCACTCCGCCGCGCTGCCGGGTTTGAGCCGCGATGGCGCGGCATGCTAAAATCAGGGGCTTTGTCTGCACCGTTCGGCTCTTTTCTGGGGGGTTTCTCAGGGAGCGGCGGGCGGCCAAACAATCCGCGAACCCGGCAACCGAGTGGTGTCGCCGCACTTGGATTCGATGGTTAAACCAGCGAAACAAATGTGTCGATCTGCGCCGGGATTCTAGACCCAACCTTCGGAGTGACCCATGTCCATATCGATGCGCGAAATGCTTGAAGCCGGTGTCCATTTTGGCCACCAGACCCGCTTCTGGAACCCCAAGATGGCCCCGTATATCTACGGCCATCGCAACAAGATCCACATCATCAACCTCGAGAAAACAGCACCGCTGTTTTCTGATGCCCTGGGCTTTGTGCGCCAGCTCAGCGGCCGCCGCGGCAATATCCTGATGGTCGGCACCAAGCGCCAGGCGCGCGAGGTCATCGCCCTGGAAGCCCAGCGCTGTGGCATGCCCTATGTCGACCAGCGCTGGCTCGGCGGCATGCTGACCAACTTCAAGACCGTCAAGGGTTCGTTGAAGAAGCTCAAGGAAATGCAGATCACGCGCGAAGCCGGCACCGAGTTGATGATCAAAAAAGAAGCGCTGATGTTCGACCGCGAACTCGGCAAGCTCGAGAAGGATATCGGCGGCATCCAGGACATGGGCGCGCTGCCCGACGCGCTGTTCGTGATCGACGTCGGGTACCACAAGATCGCGGTCGCTGAAGCCAACAAGCTGGGCATCCCGGTGATCGGCATCGTCGATACCAACCACTCGCCGATCGGCGTGCAGTACGTGATCCCGGGCAACGACGACTCGGCCAAGGCCGTGGCGCTCTACGCCCGCGCAGTCGCTGACGCGGTGCTCGAAGGCCGGGCCAACGCAGCCGCCGATGTGGTCGCGGCCGTCGCCGGTGGTGACGAGTTCGTCGAAGTCAGCAACGAATCCTGATGCCGCTCGGCCGGTGGTGTTGCGCGCTGAAAGCCGGCCGCCGCACCGCTGCGCCATCCAACTGACCTGGAGAGACTGACAATGGCTGCAATCACTGCAAGCATGGTGGGCGAGCTGCGTGCGAAGACCGACGCACCGATGATGGAATGCAAAAAGGCGCTCACCGAAGCCGAAGGCGACATGGTGCGCGCCGAAGACATCCTGCGCGTCAAGCTCGGCAATAAAGCCGGCAAGGCCTCGTCGCGGATCACCGCCGAAGGTGTCGTCGTGGCGGTGGTCAGCGGCAGCACCGGCGCCATGATCGAGGTCAATTGCGAGACCGACTTTGTTTCCAAGAACGACGCCTTCATGCTCTTCGTGAAGACCTGTGCCGAGCTCGTTGCCGGCAGCAACCCGGCCGATGTCGCCGCGCTGTCGGCACTGCCGATGGCTCAAGAAGGTTTTGGCCCGACCGTCGAAGACGTGCGCCGCGGCCTGATCGGCAAGATCGGCGAGAACATGTCGATCCGCCGCTTCAAGCGTTATGCCGGCGGTGGCAGCCTGGCGCATTACCTGCACGGCACCCGCATCGGCGTGATGGTCGAGTTCAGCGGCGACGCCACCGCCGCCAAGGACGCGGCGATGCACATCGCGGCGATGAAGCCGGTGTCGCTGTCGTCGGCCGAAGTGCCGGCCGAACTGGTCGAGCGCGAGCGCCGCATCGCGGCCGAGAAGGCCGCTGAAGACGCCGCCACCGCGGTCGCTGCGGGCAAGCCCGCGCAGTCGGCCGAGATCGTTGCCAAGCGTGTCGAGGGCGCGGTGCAGAAGTACCTCAAAGAGGTCTCGCTGTTCAACCAGACCTTTGTCAAGAACGACAAACAAACCGTCGAGCAGATGCTCAAGGCCGCCGGCACGGCAGTCAAGGGCTTCACGCTCTACGTGGTCGGCGAAGGCATCGAGAAAAAGACCGACGACTTTGCCGCCGAGGTCGCGGCGCAGGTCGCCGCCGCCAAGGGGGCCTGACAGCGGCGGGGCACGAGGGCCGCGCGCCGGCCAGAGTGCCAAGACCCGCCCGCTACACTGCGCGCACCGCAAGCTCAGGCCGAATCCACAGACCGGGCGCAACGAGGACATTGAATGCCGGCGTACAAACGCATCCTGCTCAAGCTCTCGGGCGAGGCCCTGATGGGCGACGACGCCTACGGCATCAACCGCGCGACGATCGTGCGCATGGTCCAAGAGGTGCGGCAGGTCACCGAACTCGGCGTTGAAGTGGCGGTGGTCATCGGCGGCGGCAATATCTTTCGCGGTGTCGCCGGCGGCTCGGTCGGCATGGACCGCGCCACCGCCGACTACATGGGCATGCTGGCCACAGTGATGAACGCGCTGGCGCTGGCCGACACGATGCGTCAAGAGGGCATGACCGCACGCGTGATGTCGGCGATCTCGATCGAGCAGGTCGTCGAGCCCTACATCCGGCCCAAGGCCTTGCAGTACCTCGAAGAAGGCAAGGTCGTGGTTTTTGCGGCCGGCACCGGCAACCCGTTTTTCACCACCGACACCGCAGCCGCGCTGCGTGGCGCCGAGATCGGCGCGCAGATCGTACTCAAGGCGACCAAGGTCGACGGCGTCTACACCGCCGACCCGAAAAAAGACCCCGAGGCGACGCGCTACACGACGATCACCTTCGACGAGGCGATCGCCAAGAATTTGCAGGTCATGGACGCCACCGCCTTTGCGCTGTGCCGCGACCAGCGCCTGCCAATCAAGGTGTTCTCGATCTTCAAGTCCGGCGCGCTGCTGCGTGTCGTTCGGGGTGAAGACGAGGGCACGCTGGTGCATGTTTGATGTCTGATGCTTGATCAGAGCCCGAGGCCATCATGACCATCGAAGAAATCAAAAAAACCGCCGAAGCCAAGATGGGCAAGTCCATCGAGGCGCTGAAATCCGAGTTGCAGAAGATCCGCACCGGCCGCGCTCACCCGGGCATCCTCGACCAGGTCCAGGTCGAGTACTACGGCTCGATGGTGCCGATCAGCCAGGTCGCCAATGTGACCCTGCTCGATGCGCGCACGATCAGCGTGCAGCCCTGGGAAAAGGGCCTCGGCGCCAAGATCGAAAAAGCGATCCGCGAATCCGACCTCGGCCTGAACCCGGCAGCGCAGGGCGACCTCATCCGCGTGCCGATGCCGGCGCTGACCGAAGAGCGACGCAAGGATTTGACCAAGGTCGTGCGCAACGCTGGCGAAGACTGCAAGATCGCGGTGCGCAACCTGCGCCGCGACGCGAATGAACATCTGAAAAAGATGCTCAAGGACAAGACCGCATCCGAAGACGAAGAGCGCCGCGCGCAGGACGAAGTCCAGCGCCTGACCGACCGCGTCGTCGCCGAGGTCGACCGCCTGGTGCACGGCAAGGAAGCGGAGATCCTGGCCGTTTGAGCCAGCCCGCCCAAGCGCCTTGGACCGCCACGCCATCGTCCCCCGCCATGTCGCCGTCGTGATGGACGGCAACGGTCGCTGGGCCAAAAAACGCTTCATGCCCCGGGTCTTCGGCCACAAGGCAGGAGTCGATACGCTGGTGCGCGCGGTCAACCTGTTTGCCGATCGTGGTGTCGAGTACGTCACCGTGTTCGCGTTTTCGTCCGAGAACTGGAAGCGCCCGGCCGACGAGGTTTCAGGGCTCATGAGCCTGGTGCTGCTGGCGGTGTCGAAGTACCTTGCGCGCATGGCCGGCGACGGCGTGCGTATCCGCATCATCGGCGACCGCAGCAAGGTGTCGGACAAGTTGCGTGAGGCCTGGGAGCAGGCTGAGTCGATGACGGCGCACAACACCCGCATCACGCTGTCGGTGGCCTTCAACTATGGTGGCCGCTGGGACATGGTGCAGGCCGCGCAGCGCGCGATCGCCGACGGCGTCACCGCTGCGGAGCTGACCGAAGAGTCCTTCGGCCGCTACACCTCGCTGAGCTTCGCGCCCGACCCGGATCTATTCATCCGCACCGGCGGCGAGCTGCGCATCAGCAATTTCCTGCTCTGGCAGGCGGCCTACGCCGAGCTGTTTTTTACCGACTGCCTGTGGCCCGACTTCGGCGCTGAGCAGATCGACGCCGCGCTGGCCGCGTTTGCCGGCCGCGAGCGCCGCTTTGGCGGCGTCAGCGAGCCCGCAACCGTCGCGCAGACGGGCTGAGGCGCCTCGATGCTCGGCCAGCGAATCGTCACCGCCGTCGTGCTGCTGGCCCTGCTGCTGCCGGCGCTGTTTGCATCGCAGCCCTGGGCTTTTGCCGCGCTGACGCTGCTGCTGATAGCCGCCGCCGGCTGGGAGTGGGGGCGCTTGAACGATGCCGGCGGGCCCGGCTCGCTGGCGATGGGTGTGTGCCTCGCAGCGGCCTGCGCGGTGGCCTGGACTTTCAAATGGACGGCAGCTGCCTCGGCGGCCATCTGGTGGTTCACGGCGGCGGTCTGGATCATCGGCGGCGCGCTCGCGCTGCGCGCCGGCCCGTCGCTGTGGCAGCGTGTGCCACAGCCACAGCGCTGGATCTTCGGCCTGGTGGCCTTGTGGGCGGCCTGGCTGGCGGTGGTGCAGGCACGCGCGATCGGGCTGAATTTCATCCTCTCGGTGTTCTGCCTGGTCTGGGTGGCCGATATCGCGGCCTATGCCGGTGGGCGCGCATTTGGCCGCCGCAAGCTGGCGCCGACGATCAGCCCGGGCAAGAGTTGGGAAGGGGCCTTCAGCGGCCTGCTCGGGGTCTGGGTGCTCGGCCTGTTCTGGATGTTGGTCATCGACCACCGGGTTCCGATCGATTCCGACAGCCTTTATTCGCACCTTTGCAGCCGCTTCGGCTGGGCCGGGTTTTTTGTGCTCACCGCGGGCTTGAGCGCGATGAGCGTCGTTGGCGACCTGATGGAGTCGCTCGTCAAGCGCGCCGCCGGCGCCAAGGATTCAAGCGGCCTGCTGCCCGGCCATGGTGGTGTGCTCGACCGGCTCGATGCGCTGCTGCCGGTATTCCCGATCGCGTTGGCCTTGGGGTCGCTGGTTTGACCGCCGCGCGGCGCCAGCGGGTCGCGATCCTGGGCTCGACCGGCTCGGTCGGGGTGAGCACGCTGGATGTCATCAAGCGCCACCCCGATCGATTTGAAGTCGCCGGCCTGTCGGCCTTCCAGCGCATCGACGAACTCAGCGAGCAGTGCCGGCAATGGCAGCCACCGGTGGTGGTAGTGCCCACGGCGCTGCAGGCGCAGGCCTTGCGCGCCAAGCTCGAAGGCGCTTCGCCACGCACCGAGATCCTGGTCGGCGAATCTGCGCTCGAGCAGCTGGCGGCGAGCAGTGATGTCGACAGCGTGATGGCGGCGATCGTCGGCGCTGCCGGCCTTGCGCCTTGCATGGCCGCGGCGCGCGCCGGCAAGCGCCTGCTGCTGGCCAACAAAGAGGCGTTGGTCGTTGGTGGTGGGCTCTTCATGGCCGCGGTGCGCGAAGGTGGCGCCACGCTGCTGCCGATCGACAGCGAACATTCGGCGATCTTCCAGTGCCTGCCCGACGACCATCATCGCTGGCCGGCGCTGATCGACCATATCGTGCTCACCGCATCCGGCGGGCCGTTCAGAGACCGTGATCCAGCGACCCTGGCGGATGTCACGCCGGCACAGGCCGTGGCGCACCCGAACTGGGTCATGGGCGCGAAGATTTCTGTCGACTCGGCGACGATGATGAACAAGGCGCTCGAGGTCATCGAAGCGCGCTGGTTGTTCGACCTGGCGCCAGCGCAGATCCGTGTGCTGATCCACCCGCAGAGCATCATTCATTCGATGGTCGTGTGCCGCGACGAATCGGTGCTGGCCCAACTCGGCACGCCTGACATGCGGGTGCCGATCGCGTACGGGCTGTCGTATCCGGCGCGCGTTGAATCGGGCGCCAGCCGGCTCGATTTGCTGGCCTTGTCGGGTTTGACTTTCGAGGCCGTCGATCGACGCCGCTTCCCTGGCCTGCAGCTCGCGTACGACGCCCTGAATGGCCCCGAGGGCAGCAGCGTGGTGCTCAACGCGGCCAACGAAGTGGCGGTGGCGGCCTTCCTCGCGGGAACGATTCGCTTCACCGACATTCACAGCGTCAATGTGCAAAGCATCGAGACCCAAGCCGGCGACCTCGGCGCCCACAACCGGCCGGCGAATGTCGGCGACCTGCTCGTGATCGACGCCGCGGCGCGCCGTGCCGCGCAGGGCATCGTGAAGAGGCTCTGCCGATGATCACCACCGTGCTCGCTTTTTTGCTCACGCTGGGCGTGCTCATCGTGATCCACGAGTACGGGCACTACCGCACCGCGGTGGCGTGCCAGGTCAAGGTGCTGCGTTTTTCAGTCGGCTTCGGGCGCGTGATCTTCAGCCGCCGCATCGGTGCCGATGGCTGCGAGTTTGTCGTCTCGGCGCTGCCGCTGGGCGGCTATGTACGCATGCTCGACGAACGCGAAGGGCCCGTGGCACCGGCCGAGCGCCACCGCGCTTTCAACAACCGGCCGCTGTGGCAACGCAGTGCGATCGTCGCCGCCGGGCCGCTGGCGAATCTGGCGCTGGCGGTGCTGCTGCTGGCCGCTGCCAACTGGATCGGCGTTGACGAGCCCAAGGCCGTGCTCAGCACACCGGTCGCGCAGAGCCTGGCCGACAAGGCCGGCCTGGCCGCCGGCGACTGGGTGCGCGCCACCAGCATCGACGGCAACGATTGGCGCGATGTCCGCTCGATGACCGATCTGCGCTGGCAAGTCACGCAGGCCGCGCTGCAGCGCGAGCCGATCGAGTTGAAGGTGAGCGAGCGCAGCGGCCGCGGCGAGCGCACGGTGCGCCTTGATCTCGACCAGCTGAAGACACAGGAGGTCGACGCCGGCTTGATGAAACGCATCGGCCTGGGCGCGCCGTTCAGCGAGCCAGTGCTGGGCGAAGTCAAGCCCGGTGGGCCGGCGGCAGCGGCCGGCCTGCGTGCTGGCGACCGCGTGCTGCGGGTCGACGATCTGCCGGTGCGTGATGCCGGCCCGCTGTTCCAGCGGATCCGCGAATCGGTGCGTGGCAACGAGGCGGTGCCGATGCGCTGGAGCGTCGATCGCAGCGGCAACGTCATCGAGCTGACGGTGACGCCGCGGCTGATCGATGCACCGCGTGTCGATAGATCGGGCGATACGGCGGCGGCCGGCCCAGCAACGAAGCTCGGCCGCATCGACGCCTATGTTGGCCAGCCGGTAGAGATGGTGCTCGTGCGGCACGGGCCGGTCGAAGGCCTCGCGCAGGGCGCGGTGCGGACCTGGGAAGTTTCGGTGCTGACGCTGAAGATGCTCGGCCGCATGCTCATCGGCGAGGCCTCGATCCGCAACCTCAGCGGGCCGCTGACGATTGCCGACTACGCCGGCCAATCGGTGCAGCAGGGCCTGAGTTATTACCTCGCATTTCTGGCCCTCGTCAGCGTCAGTCTGGGTGTGCTCAACCTGCTCCCGCTGCCGATGCTCGACGGTGGGCACCTGATGTATCATCTTTTCGAAGGGGTAACCGGGCGCCCTGTCCCGGAGCGCTGGCTCGACCGGCTTCAGCGCGGTGGCGTCGCGGTGCTGCTGGTGATGATGTCGGTGGCCCTCTTCAACGATGTGGCCCGCCTCTTCGGCCTGCACTGAACCCTCCTTCCCTGATGTCATTCCTCTTCCCGATTGGATCACTGCGCCCCGCAGTGGTCGTGGTGGCTGCGGTCGCCGCGCTCGTGTCCCCCGCGGCGAGGGCGGTTGAGCCCTTTGTGCTCAAGGACATCCGCGTCGAAGGTCTGCAGCGCACCGACCCCGGCACGGTCTTCGCCGCGCTGCCTTTTCGCATCGGCGACACCTACACCGACGACAAGGGCGCGATCGCCTTGCGCGCCTTGTTTGCCACCGGCCTGTTCAAGGACGTGCGCATCGATATCGAAGGTGAAGTCGCGGTGGTCATCGTCGACGAACGTGCGGTCATTGCCAACGTCACTTTTGTCGGGCTCAAGGAGTTCGACAAGGACCAGCTCATCAAGTCGCTCAAGGATTCGGGCATAGGCGAAGGTCTGCCCTTTGACCGCTCGATCGTCGACCGCGCCGAGCAGGAAGTCAAACGCCAGTACCTGACGCGCAGCCTGTATGGCGCCGAGGTCGTGACCACGATCACGCCGCTGGAGCGCAACCGCGTCAACGTGACGTTCACGATGAACGAAGGCGAGGCGGCCAAGATCCGCGAGATCCGCATCTCCGGCGCGACGGCATTCAGCGAGTCGTCGCTGTTGTCGCTGATGGACCTCACCTCGGGCGGCTGGTTGACCTGGTACACCAAGTCCGACCGCTACGCCCGCGCCAAGCTCAATGCCGACCTCGAAACCGTGCGTGCGTACTACGTCAACCGCGGTTATCTGGAGTTCACCGTCGAGTCGACCCAGGTCACGATTTCGCCTGACAAACAGAATATCGACATCGCGATCTCGATCCGTGAAGGCCAGCCCTACACGGTCACCGCGGTCAAACTCGAAGGCCAGTATTTTGGCCGCGAGCAAGAGTTCCGTTCGCTGGTGGCGATCCGCCCCGGTGAGGCGTATCGGGGCGAAGAAGTGGCGACCACGGTGCGCCGTTTCACCGACCTCTTCGGCAGCTTTGGGTACGCCTTTGCGCGCGTCGAGCAGCGGCCGGAAATCGACCGCGCCAGCGGGCAGGTGGTGGTCGTGCTCACCGCCGAGCCGCAGCGCCGGGTCTACGTCCGCCGTATCGACATCGCCGGCAATACACGCACCCGTGATGAAGTCATCCGCCGCGAACTGCGCCAGCTCGAAGCCTCGTGGTACGACGGCCAGCGCATCAAACGCTCACGCGACCGCATCGAGCGGCTGGACTATTTCAAAGAGGTCACGGTCGATACGATCGAGGTCCCCGGCCAGCCCGACCAGGTCGACTTGCTGTTCACCGTCGAAGAGCGGCCGACCGGCAACCTGCTGTTTGGCCTGACCTATTCCAACGCAGAAAAGGTCGGCCTGAATGCGTCGCTGAAGCAGGACAACGTCTTCGGCTCGGGCAATTATCTCGGTGTCGAAGTCAACACCAGCAAGACCAACCGGACCCTGGTCTTCAGCACCGTGGACCCGTATTTCACGGTCGACGGCATCTCGCGTGCGATCGATGTTTTTTACCGCACCAGCCGGCCGCTGAACAGCCTGGGCGACCAGTACCAGCTCGCCACGCCGGGCGCGACCCTGCGCTTTGGGGTGCCGTTCTCCGAGAGCGATACGGTCTTCTTCGGCCTCGGCCTGGAGCGCACCGAAATCCGCGCTGCCACCGCGATCCCTAACAGCTATTTCCTCTACCGCGAGCAGTTCGGCCCGGTCAGCCATTCGGTACCCTTGACACTGGGTTGGCAGCGCGACCAGCGCGACAGCGTGCTGACCCCAACCGCAGGCCGCTACCAGCGTGTCAACCTCGAGTGGAGCATCGCCGGTGATGTGCGTTACCTGCGTACGAATGTCCAGTTCCAGCAGTACTGGCAACTGCCGCTGAAGATGTCGCTCGGCGTAAATGCCGAGATCGGCATCGGCAAGGGGCTCGGTGGCCGGCCGTTCCCGATCTTCAAGAACTTCTACGCCGGCGGGCTCGGTTCGGTGCGTGTTTTCGAGCAGGGTTCGCTGGGCGTTGTCGACCCCACCGGGGCCTTCATCGGCGGCGCGCGTCGGCTGAACCTGAACGCCGAGCTGTACTTCCCGGTGCCGGGCACGGGCAACGACAAATCGCTGCGCATCTTCGCCTTCACCGACGTCGGCAATGTCTGGCGCGATGGTGAAAAGGTCACCGGCTCGAGCCTGCGCGCATCGGCCGGTTTTGGCCTGAGCTGGATCTCACCGGTGGGCCCCTTGAAGCTGAGCTGGGGCAACCCGGTCAAGTCCGAGCCCAGAGATAGAATCCAGAAGTTTCAATTCCAGATCGGGACCGCGTTCTGATGAAGACCTCGTTGAAGAATCTGTTCGCACTCTCGACCGTGCTGGTGGCGTTTGCCGCACCGGCGCAGGCCCAGGAGCTCAAGATCGGCTACGTCAACAGCGAACGGGTGCTGCGCGACTCGAACCCGGCCAAGGCTGCGCAGACCAAGCTCGAAGCCGAGTTCGCCAAGCGCGACCGCGAGCTCAACGACCTGGGCACCAAGCTCAAGGCCGCTGCCGACAAGCTTGAGAAAGACGCTCCGACGACCGCTGAAAACGAGCGCAACCGGCGTCAGCGCGAGCTCATCGAACAAGACCGCGACCTGCAGCGCAAGCGCCGCGAGTTTCAAGAAGACCTGGCGCAGCGCAAGAACGAAGAACTGGCCACCGTCGTCGAGCGCGCCAACAAGGTCATCAAGCAGATCTTCGACAGCGAGAAGTACGACGTCATCCTGCAAGAAGTGGTCTTCGCCGGCCCGCGGGTGGACATCACCGACAAGGTGATCAAGCAGTTGAACACGCCTGCTGCGCCGGGCAAGTAACAGGCCTGGAAGCCGCGCGGTGCAGGTCAGCGCAAGCGAACTGGCCGCGCTCCTCGGCGGTGAACTGATCGGCGATCCGGCGCTGCGCATCACGCGCATCGCCGGCTTGGCTGCCGCCGACGCCGCGGCGGTGAGTTTCCTCGCCAACCCCAAATACCAGGCCCAACTCGCGGCATCTGCCGCCGGCTGCGTGATTGTCGGCCCGGCGCAGCGCGACTTGGTCGTGCAGCGTGCCAGCGCGATCGTCTGCGCCGACCCCTACCTGGCGTTTGCGCGATTGACGCAGTGGTGGGCGCGGCAGACACGCAGCAAGCCGTTGGCGGGTGTGCATGCCAGTGCCGTGGTCGCGACCTCGGCGCAGGTGCATGCCGGCGCGACGGTGGCTGCGCTGGCGGTGATTGGCGAACGCGCCCACATCGGCGACGGCGCGGTAATCGGCGCGCATTGTGTGATCGGCGACGATGCCGCGGTCGGTGCGTTGACACGCCTGGCGGCGCATGTCGTGCTCGGCGACCGCTGCACCATCGGCGCGCGTGGCATCGTGCATGCCGGGGTCGTGATCGGTGCCGACGGCTTTGGCTTCGCACCCGACGGCGGGCGCTGGGAAAAGATCGAACAACTCGGTGCGGTCTGCATCGGCGACGATGTCGAGATCGGTGCCAACAGCTGCATCGACCGCGGCGCGCTCGAAGACACAGTGATCGAAGACGGCGTCAAGCTCGACAACCTGGTCCAGGTGGGTCACAACGTGCACATCGGCGCGCACAGCGCGATGGCAGGCTGCGTCGGCATAGCCGGCAGTGCGCGTATCGGCGCGCATTGCACGGCCGGTGGTGGCGCGATCATCCTCGGCCACCTCGAGCTCGTCGACCATGTACATATCTCGGCGGCGACCGTGGTCACGCGCTCGATCCGGCAGCCGGGTGTCTACAGCGGCGTCTTCCCGTTCGACGACAATGCCGCCTGGGAAAAAAATGCCGCCACGCTGCGCCAGTTGCACGCGATGCGCGACCGCTTGCGTGCGTTGGAGGCCAAATCAAAATGACGACCTTGGACATCAACCAGGTTCTGAAAAAGCTGCCGCATCGCTACCCGATGCTGCTCATCGACCGCGTGCTGGAGATCGAGAAGGGCGTGCGCATCAAGGCGCTGAAAAACGTCACCATCAACGAGCCGTATTTTGTCGGCCACTTCCCGGTGCGCCCGGTCATGCCCGGTGTCCTGATGCTCGAAGCACTCGCCCAGGCCGCCGCGGTGCTGTCGTTCGAAACCGCTGGCGAAGACCCCGACGACCGCACCGTCTACTACTTTGCCGGCATCGATGGCGCGCGCTTCAAGCGGCCGGTCGAACCCGGCGACCAGTTGATCCTCGAGGTGACTTTGCTGCGCTCGAAATCCGGCATCTACAAATTTGCCGCACGCGCGACGGTGGACGGCGCGCTGGCCGTCGAGGCCGAGCTGATGTGCACGATGCGCAAGGTGCCCTGAGATTGCGCTGCCGCGCGCTGTAGGCAACCGGCATCCCAAAGCACATGGCCGCCATTCATCCGACCGCAATCGTCGACGCCGGCGCCGAGCTCGCCGACGATGTCAGCGTCGGTGCCTTCACGCTGATCGGCGCCGGGGTCCGGGTTGGCGCCGGCACGCAGATCGGCCCGCACTGCGTGATCGAAGGCCCGACGGTGATCGGCCGCGACAACCGGATCTTTCAGTTCAACTCGATCGGCGCCGCACCGCAGGACATGAAGTACGCGGGCGAGCCAACCGCGCTGCTCATCGGCGACCGCAATACGGTGCGCGAGTTCTGCACCTTCAACCGCGGCACCGTACAGGACGGCGGCGTGACACGGGTCGGCAACGACAACTGGGTCATGGCCTATGTGCATATCGCCCACGATGTGCAACTCGGCAGCCATACGATCCTGGCCAACAACGCCACGCTGGCCGGCCATGTGCATATCGGTGACTGGGTCATCGTCGGCGGCCTGACGGGGGTGCACCAGTTCGTGCATATCGGCGCCCACGCAATGACCGGCTTCCAGAGCCATGTCTCGCAGGATGTGCCACCCTTCATCATGGTCTCGGGCAACCCGCTCGGCGTGCACGGCTTCAATGCCGAAGGCCTGCGCCGGCGCGGTTTTTCGCGCGAGCGCATTGCGCAAGTGAAGTCGATGCACCGGCTGCTGTACCGCGATGGCCTGACGCTGGAGCAGGCCAAGGCCGCCATCGCTGCATTGCCGGCAGCGCCTGAAGCGGCTGAAGGCGGCGCCGAAGACGTGCAGCGGATGCTCGACTTTCTTGCCGCCTCCAAGCGCGGCATCGCCCGCTGAAGCGCTCGCTGCCGATGCGCCTGGGCCTGGTCGCCGGTGAAGCCTCTGGCGACTTGCTCGCCGGCCTGCTGATGGGCGGGCTGCACAAGCGCTGGCCGCAGCTGCAGACGGTGGGCATCGGTGGGCCGCGCATGGCAGCACTTGGCTTCGACGCCTGGTGGCCGAGCGACAAACTTGCAGTGCGTGGGTACGTCGAAGTGCTGCGCCACTACCGCGAGATTGCCGGCATCCGCAATGCGCTTGCCAAGCGGCTGCTGGCCGACCCGCCACGTGCCTTCATCGGTGTCGACGCGCCGGATTTCAACCTCGGCCTGGAAGCCCGGCTGCGCGAGCGCGGCATCAAGACGATCCACTTCGTGTGCCCGTCGATCTGGGCCTGGCGCGGCGGCCGCGCCAAGCGCATCGCCGCCAGCGCTGACCAGGTGCTGTGCCTGTTTCCTTTCGAGCCCGACTTGCTGCGCCCGCATGGCGTGCGCGCGACCTACGTCGGCCACCCGCTGGCCGATGCGATCCCGATCGAGCCGCCACGTGCCGCTGCGCGCGCCGCGCTGGGTCTGGCCGAAGGCGCACCGGTGGTCGCCTTGCTGCCCGGCAGCCGGCGCTCTGAGATCGAGTACATCGCGCCGACCTTGATGCGGGCCGCGGGCTTGCTGGCGCAGCGGCACGCCAGGATGAAATTTCTGCTTCCGGTGGCGCCGGGCCTGCGCGCCATGATCGAAGCGATTGCGGCGCGTGACGCACCGCCTGCGCTGCAACTTGTTGACGGCCGCTCGCACGAGGTGCTTGCCGCCTGCGACCTGACGCTCATCGCCAGCGGCACCGCGACGCTCGAAGCGGCGTTGTTCAAGCGGCCGATGGTCATTGCCTACCGCATGCACCCCTTGAGCTGGCAGCTGATGAAGCGCATGGCCTACCAGCCCTGGGTCGGGCTGCCGAATATCCTGTGCCGCGAGTTTGTGGTGCCCGAGCTGATCCAATCGGCCTGCACGCCAGCAGCCCTGGCCGACGCGGCCGACAAGTTGCTGCAAGATCGCGCTGGTGCAGGCCGCTTGCGGCAGCGTTTCACCGACCTCCATCAACTCTTGCAGCGAGACACAGCGCGCTGTGCCACCGATGCGATCGCGCAAGAAATTTTTTTCGCTTGAGCAGTTCGGCCCCGACTGGGCCAGGCCGGGGCTGATGGCCGGTGTCGACGAGGCCGGCCGCGGCCCGCTGGCCGGGCCGGTGGTGGCCGCCGCGGTGATCCTCAACGACTTGCATCCGATCAGCGGCCTGGCAGACTCCAAGGTGCTGTCGCCGCGCAAACGCGAGCGCCTGAGCGATGAGATCCGCGCCAAGGCGCTGTGTTGCAGCATCGGCCTGGCCAGCGTTGAAGAGATCGATCGGCTGAATATCCTGCACGCCACGATGCTGGCGATGCGCCGCGCGGTCGACGGCCTGCGCCTGCTGCCGGCGCGGGTGCTGGTCGACGGCAACCGCTTGCCGGTGTTGCCGATGATGGCCGCCGCGGTGGTCGGTGGTGATGCCAAAGTGCAGGCGATCAGCGCCGCATCGATCATCGCCAAGGTGTACCGCGATGCACTCTGCCTGGATCTGCACGCAGCGCATCCGGCCTACGGTTTTGCCACCCACAAGGGCTATCCGACGGCCGACCACCTCGATGCGCTGAAGCGCCATGGGCCCTGCGCTGCGCACCGCCAAAGTTTTGCGCCGGTGCGCGCTGCGCGCCGAAGTGCCGACGACGCCGGCGGTGTCGTCGGTGTCGGCGAATGAGCCCGCCGGTGCTTCAATGAGCCCGCGCCAGATCAGCGCGCGCGACAACCCGTTGCTGCTGCGTTTGCGCAAGCTCGCGCGCGACCCGCAGGCCTGTCGCAAGCTGGGCCAGGTCTGGCTCGAAGGTGAACATCTTTGCAGCGCGTTGGTTGCGCGCGGCGGGCGCGCTGTTCTCGCGGTCATCGCCGAGTCGGCCTGGTCGCAAGCAGCAGACGAAAGTGCGGCTGAAGTCGACGGCATAGCGAAGCTGCTCGCCGCGGCCGACGAGGTCGTGATCGTGGCCGACAAACTGTTTGCCGACTTCAGCCCGCTGCCATCGCCCACGGGCATCGGCTTCGTTCTCGACCTGCCGGCACCGGCACCGATCGACACCCACGCGCCGACCGTGATTTTGGACCGTGTGCAAGACGCCGGCAATGTCGGCAGCATCCTGCGCAGCGCGGCCGCACTGGGCGTGCGCCAAGTGCTGGCGTTGCAGGGCAGCGCCGGGCTGTGGTCGCCCAAGGTGCTGCGGGCAGGCATGGGCGCGCAGTTCGGGTTGCGGCTCGCCGAAGGCTTGGGGCTGGCCGATCTCGACGCGCTGTTGTTGCCGCTGGTGGCCACCAGTTCGCACGCAGCGCAGGCGCTCGCGCAAGCGCAGTTGCCGTCGCCCTGCGCCTGGGTCTTTGGCCACGAAGGGCAGGGCGTCGCACCGGCGCTGCTCTCGCGCTGCGCGTTGACGGTGCGCATCCCGCAGCCGGGTGGCGAAGAGTCCTTGAACGTCGCCGCTGCCGCGGCGATCTGTCTATACGAATCGGCGCGGCGCGGTCATTGAGCGGGCTCAGTAGACGAGCCGGTCGGGCCGGATATCGCGCAGGATCGTGGTCGCGATTTCTTCGATCGACTTGTGTGTCGACGACAGCCAGCCGATGCCTTCGCGGCGCATCATCGATTCGGCCGCGCTGACCTCGAAGCGGCAGTTGACCAGCGACGAATATTTGCTGTCGGGCCGCCGCTCGTTGCGGATCTGCGCCAGCCGGGTGGGGTCGATGGTGAGGCCAAAACATTTGGCCTTGTGCGGCGCCAGCGGCGTGGGCAGCCGGTTGCGGTCGAAGTCCTCGGGGATCAGCGGGTAGTTCGCGGCCTTGATGCCATGTTGCATCGCCAGGTACAGGCTGGTCGGCGTCTTGCCGCTGCGGCTGACACCGACCAGGATCACATCGGCGGTATCCAGGTTGCGCGACGACTGGCCGTCGTCATGGGCCAGCGAAAAATTGATCGCCTCGATGCGGTCGTGGTACTCCTCGCTTTTGGCAGCGTCTGAAAAGCGGCCGACGCGGTGGTTCGAGGTGACACCAAACTCGATCTCCAGCGGCTCGACAAAGGTTCGGAACATGTCGAGTACCAGGCCCTTGCACAGCGGCGATGCAATGACGTCGCGCACTTCGGTATTCACCAGGGTGATGAAGACGATTGGGCGCTTGCCTTCGTTGGCCGCGGCCTCGTCGATTTCGGCAAGCACCACATGCGCTTTTTCGACGGTGTCGATGAAGGGCCGGCGCACATGCCGCGGCCGCGCCGCGAACTGCGCCAGGATCGAGTTGCCGAAGGTCTCGGCAGTGATGCCGGTGCCGTCCGAGACAAAGAACACGGTTCGATTGGGCATGCGCGCCTCGGCTGCGGTGGGGTCGGGCGGATCATAGGGAAGAACTCCCTACAATCGTCGCAACGATAAGTTCACCGACCCGCACTTCGATCTTCGCTGCCGCACCGCTGTCCTCGATGATCCCGCCCCGCCGTCTGCAACCTGAACCAGCACAGCCCATGACGGGGCCGGCCGACCACATGCCGCGCGCGATGAAAGCCGAGATTTTTCATCACGGAGCTTTCCCATGTCTTCGCCGCAGTCACTGGCGACCGCCCTGGTCGTACCGTTTGAACAGTTGAGGATGACCGACGTCGAGTCGGTCGGCGGCAAGAACGCCTCCCTCGGCGAAATGATCAGCCAGCTCGCCGCCTCCGGCGTGCGCGTGCCCGGCGGGTTCGCAACCACGGCCAACGCCTTTCGCCAGTTTGTGCAGCATGGCAGCCTGGCCGCACGCATCGCCGACAAGTTGGCGACGCTGGATGTCGACGACGTTCGTGCGCTGGCCGCGGCGGGCGAGCAGATCCGGAGCTGGGTTGTGCAGACGCCCTTTCCGGCGGACCTTGAAGCGGCGATCCGCGCCGAGTTCTTGCGTCTGTCCGATGGCACGCCGGATGCGTCGTTTGCGGTGCGCTCGTCTGCCACCGCCGAAGACCTGCCCGATGCGTCGTTTGCCGGCCAGCAAGAGACCTTTCTCAATGTCGCCGGCATCGACGATGTGCTGCACCGGATGAAGGAGGTTTTTGCCTCGCTGTACAACGACCGTGCCATCAGCTACCGCGTGCACAAGGGTTTTGCGCACGGCGAGGTGGCGCTGTCGGCGGGTGTGCAGCGCATGGTGCGGTCTGACCTCGGCGCGGCCGGGGTGATGTTCACGATCGATACCGAGAGCGGGTTTTCCGATGTGGTCTTCATCACATCGAGTTACGGCTTGGGTGAAACGGTCGTGCAGGGCGCCGTCAACCCCGACGAGTTTTATGTCCACAAACCTGCGCTGCGGGCCGGCAAGCTGGCGGTGATCCGCCGCGCGCTGGGCTCCAAGCTGATCAGGATGGAATTTGCCAGCGATGCAGAGCGGGCGGCCAGCGGCCGCCTGGTGCGCACCGTGGACACGCCGACCGAGCAGCGCAACCGCTACTCCCTGAACGACGCCGATGTCACCGAGCTCGCTGGCTACGCGCTGACCATCGAGCAGCACTACGGCCGCGCGATGGATATCGAGTGGGGCAAGGACGGCATCGACGGCAAGCTCTACATCCTGCAGGCGCGGCCGGAGACGGTGAAGAGCCAGATGCAGGGCAAGGTCGAACAACGCTACAAGCTCAAGGGCAGCGGCACCGTGCTTGTCGAAGGCCGCGCGATCGGTCAGAAGATCGGCACCGGGCCGGTGCGTGTGGTGATGTCGTTGAACGATATGGACCGCGTCCAGCCTGGCGACGTGCTGGTCACCGACATGACCGACCCGAACTGGGAGCCGGTGATGAAACGCGCGAGTGCGATCGTCACCAACCGCGGCGGGCGCACCTGCCACGCCGCGATCATCGCGCGTGAACTTGGCATCCCGGCGGTGGTCGGCTGCGGTGACGCGACGCAGAAGTTGAGCGAAGGCGCACTCGTCACGGCGGTCTGCTCAGAGGGTGATACCGGCTTCATCTACGACGGCCTGCTCGAGACCGAGATCAAGGACGTGGTGCGTGGCGAGATGCCCTATTGCCCGATCAAGATCATGATGAATGTGGGCAACCCGCAGCTGGCGTTCGACTTCTGCCAGATGCCCAACTCCGGCGTCGGCCTGGCGCGCCTGGAATTCATCATCAACAACAATATCGGCGTTCATCCGAAGGCGATCCTGGACTACCCGAATGTCGACCCGGAACTGAAGAAGGCGGTCGAATCGGTGGCCCGTGGCCACGCGTCGCCGCGCGCTTTTTATGTCGACAAGCTCGCCGAAGGTGTGGCCACGATCGCTGCCGCGTTCTGGCCAAAAACGGTGATCGTGCGGCTGTCGGACTTCAAGAGCAACGAATACCGCAAGCTCATCGGCGGCGCGCGCTACGAGCCGGACGAAGAAAACCCGATGCTCGGTTTTCGCGGCGCCAGTCGTTATATCAGCGGCGACTTCAGCGACGCATTCGCGATGGAATGCGAAGCGCTCAAACGGGTGCGCAACGACATGGGCTTGAGCAACGTCGAGATCATGGTGCCCTTTGTGCGCACCGTGAAGCAGGCCGAGCGGGTGACCCAGATGCTTGCCGAGCGTGGCCTCAAGCGCGGCGTCGGCGGCCTGCGCCTGATCATGATGTGCGAGGTGCCGAGCAACGCGATCCTGGCCGAGCAGTTTCTCGAGCACTTCGACGGCATGTCGATCGGCTCGAACGACCTGACCCAGTTGACGCTGGGCCTGGATCGCGACTCCGGCCTGGCCCAACTGGCCGGCGACTTTGACGAGCGCGACCCGGCGGTCAAGGCCCTGATCTCGCGCGCCATCGCGGCCTGTCGCGCGACCGGCAAGTACATCGGCATCTGCGGCCAGGGCCCGAGTGACCACCCCGACTTTGCCGACTGGCTGGCGCAAGAAGGTATCGTCTCGATCTCGCTCAACCCGGACTCCGTCGTCGATACCTGGCATCGCTTGGCGGCCCGCTAGCGAGCTCTGGCTCCCGCTCAGAAGTGAGTGCGGGCGGGGTCGGTATTGACCCGCCCACGGGTATGTCCCGGTCACTGCTGTAAGAAAGTCGTAAGGCATGCCGAAGAGCATCGCCACGGCCTATTCCACGCGGAGAAATCGATGCAACTCACCGAGAAGCACAACGAGTACTGGCGAAAGAACCTCATCATCACGGGGATCCTGCTCGCCGTCTGGTTCGTGGTCACCTTTGTCGAAGCCTGGTTCGCACGCGAACTCAACAGCATCACCTTCCTGGGTTTCCCGCTGGGCTTTTATATGTCGGCGCAAGGCTCGTTGGCGATCTACGTGGCGATCATCGGCATCTACGCCTACATGATGGGCAAGCTCGACAAAGAGTATGGCGTTGATGAAGGAGACCTGGGATGACCACCGCCACCTTTTCGCACAAGGCGTTCAACGCGACGCTGAAGAAGTACTACACGTTCTACACGGGCGGTTTCCTGGCCTTTGTGGTCGCCCTGGCATTCGCAGAGCAGTTGGGGATGTCGCGGCAGTGGATCGGCTACTGGTTCCTTTTTGCCACCGTCGCACTCTATGCGGGCATCGGCATCATGAGCCGCACTGCGGACGTTGCCGAGTACTACGTCGCCGGCCGACGCGTGCCGGCGTTTTTCAACGGCATGGCGACCGGTGCCGACTGGATGAGCGCGGCCTCGTTTATCGGCATGGCCGGCACCTTGTTCCTGGGCGGTTATGACGGTCTGGCCTGGGTCATGGGCTGGACCGGCGGGTACTGCCTGGTGGCGCTGTTCCTGGCACCCTACCTGCGCAAGTTCGGCCAGTTCACGATCCCTGACTTTCTGGCCGAGCGCTACGGCGGCAATATCGTGCGCACGATCGGCATCGTCGCGGCAATCACCTGCTCGTTTGTCTACGTCGTGGCGCAGATCTACGGCGTCGGCCTCATCACCAGCCGCTTCACCGGCCTGGAGTTCGGCATCGGTGTGTTTGTTGGCCTCGGAGGCATCCTGGTGTGTTCGATGCTGGGCGGCATGAAAGCCGTCACCTGGACCCAGGTCGCGCAATACATCATCCTGATCGTGGCCTACCTGACGCCAGTCGTCTGGCTCGGCATCAAACATACCGGCAGCCCGATCCCGCAGGTCGCCTACGGCTACACGTTGCAGAAGGTCGGCGAACTCGAGAAGAAGATCACCGCGGACCCGAAGGAGCAAGAAGTCCGCAAGATCTTTGCCGACCGCGCCGCCGCCGGCCGCGCGGCCCTGGCCGCGCCCGACAAGGCCTACGCCGACGGCAAATCCAAGGTCGACCAAGCGCTGGCTGACGCGAAGTCGTCCAATGCACCGGCCGACCAGCTGACAGCGGCCGAGAAGGCGGTCACTGCGTATCCGAAGGACGCCGCAGCCGCAAAAGCGCTGTACACCCGCGAAGCCGGCCTGGCGGCGCGCTCGAACCCACCGCGACCACATGCCCAGGCCTTTGCGGGCAAGGACGAAGCGGCGCAGAACACGTCCCGACTGAACTTCATTGGCATCGTGTTTTGCATGATGTTCGGCACTGCAGCGCTGCCGCACATCCTGATGCGGTACTACACAACACCCAGCGTGCAACAGGCGCGGGTGTCGGTGTTCTGGTCGCTGTTCTTCATCTTCCTGCTGTACTTCACCGCACCTTGCCTGGCGGTGCTTGCCAAGTACGACATGTTCTCCAACCTGGTCGGCAGTTCATTCGCATCGTTGCCGGCCTGGGCGGCGGCGTGGGCCAAGGTCGATCCGACGCTGTTGAATATCACCGACATCAACAAGGACGGCATCGTGCAGTGGGCCGAGGTGGTGATCGGCGGTGACCTGATCGTTTTGGCCACGCCAGAGATTGCCGGCTTGCCGTACGTGGTCTCCGGCCTGGTTGCGGCGGGTGGGCTTGCGGCTGCGCTGTCAACCGCCGACGGCCTGTTGCTGACGATTGCCAATGCGCTGTCGCACGACCTGTACTACAAGATGATCGACCCGAATGCCTCGACGACCAAGCGTGTGACGATTTCCAAGGCGCTGCTGGTGGTGGTGGCGATCACTGCGGCCTACGTGACTTCGCTCAAACCGGGGGACATCCTATTCCTCGTCGGCGCGGCGTTTTCGCTGGCGGCATCGGCGTTTTTCCCGGCGCTGGTGTTGGGGGTGTTCTGGAAACGCGCCAACAAATGGGGCGCGATCATCGGCATGGCGGCAGGCCTGAGTGTTTGTGTGTACTACATG
>JANPDN010000217.1:0-5585 GCA_031431555.1 Rubrivivax sp. | reverse complement strand
GTGGTCAACGTCGCTGGAGCGCTCGGCGACTGGGAGTCGATGATCTTTACTATCCAGACAGACGAATAATCAACTTTGTGAAAAATGAACAAATTCCATCCGTGATGCTGGCACCGCAGTTTCTCGATTGGGCGGAAAAGAATAGTACCTGCGTCCATGGTTTCAGTAATGCCCAGATCTGTGGGGGGCACTGGAATCAACACGGTCATAGATTGGCGGGAGACATAGTTTCACGCGAAATCTGTAGGCAGATTATCGATCGCAGGTGAAGAAACTGAGCGGCGCCCGCGACTGACCCCAAATCGATCACGGTCAGGCCCCGAGTCGCATCACCGGCTTCCAGGACAATGCGGCTCAGTCCTCAGCCGCCAGACGGCGCATCGCCGCACCCCACAACGATGGCCAAACAAGACCGCCTCGTCGATATCGATGTCGCCAAGGGCATCGCGATCTTTCTCGTTGTTGTCGGGCATGTGGTGGCACGGGACTATCGGCCTGCCGGCAACGAGTGGTTCTTCGATTTCAGAACCGCGCTGTACCACTTCCACATGTCGTTCTTTTTCTACCTGACTGGCTATGTCTTTGCGACCGCCGGGGTGGAACAGTATGGCCAACGTGTGCGGCGCGCGGCGGCCCGCATGCTGCCCGCTTACCTGCTCGTGGCGGCGCTGGCCCTGGTCGCGAAGCTGGCGCTGGCGGGCGTCGTCGCCGTCGACCGGCCGATCCGCTCGATCGGCGGTGACCTGCTCGGGCTGTTGCTCTATCCGACCTCGGGCTTCATCACCTTTGTCTGGTTCATCGTCGCCTTGTTGGGCATCTACCTGCTGACCTTGCTGGCCGCGTGGCTGTCACCACGACGCGCCGCGCCGGTCGTGGTCATCGCTTTCGCTCTGCATGTTGCGTCGGTCGCAGGGTGGATCACCGAGCTCTTTGCTTTGCAACAGGTCGCCCGCTACTGGTTCATCTTCCTCGTCGGGCAGCTCGCCTTCGAACATCGCCACCGCTTGCTGCCGATCTGGCGTGCCTCATGGCCGGGCTGGATGTTGCTGCTAGTCCTGTCGGTGATGTGGCTGCCGCGCCCGCTGCTGTCGACCGTGCCGGCGCTGTTGTGCCTGCCGGCATTGCACGGCCTGGCCTTGTTCATCGCCGAGCGTTTGCCGCGTGTGCAGGCAAAGGTCGCATGGCTCGGCGACGCATCTTGGCCGATCTACCTCTTCAACGCCTTTGCGATCGGCGGCGTCAAGGCAATCATCCTGGCAACCTCTGGTTGGGACGGGGCGATGTTCCTGCTCGCGCTGCCGCTGATCCTGGCGGGTGGTTTGCTGCTGCCGGTGCTCGCTCAGCGCGTCGCGCTGTCTCGCGTGGCCTGGCTGGATCGCATCACGCGTTGACGGTCGCGTCGTCGGCAAGACAGTCGCGATAGAGCGCCTCGACGCTGGCGACGACGATTGCCGGTGCGTACTTTGTGTCGACCTTGTGGCGGCCGGCGCGGCCCAAGCGTTCGAGTTCGTCCGATTGCCCATGCAGCGCGACGAGACGATCAGCTAGCGCAGCCGAGTCGCCGGCGTCCACGATAAACCCGTCCTCACCATTGCTGACGAGGTCAGGGATCCCGCCCACCGCGGTGGCGACAACCGGCTTGCCATAGGCAAACGCTTCGAGCACCACCACCGGCATGTTTTCGATGCGTGACGGCAGCACCAACAGATCGCAGTTGCGCAGGAGTTGCCGCTTTTGGTCGCCGTCGGCCCAGCCGACAAAACGCACCGCGGTCTCTGGAAGTCGGAGTTCCCTGCAGCGCCGTTGCGCCGCCTCGATCTCGCCCACGCCGCCACACACCAGGCGCCAGCCTGCGCCACGCTGGCGGGCCGCCGCAAGCGCGTCAAGCAACACATCGATGCCTTTGGCAGCTTCAATCCGGCCCAGGTAGAGCGCCGTCGGCATCGCGTTGGCGTCACCGGTGTCGCGGGTGTCGATCGGCCAGGGCGGCACTTCGGGCGCCGGGTTGGGGATGACCACCACTCGACTCGCTGGTTCGGTCTTCAAGACCCATTCGCACCACCCCGGGGTGAGCACAACAAACCGAATTGCGCGTCGCATCACGAGGCGAATCCAACTGCGTCCGACGAAACCGCTTCCCGCATAGAACTCTCTGAACGCGCCGCCATGCAGACTGACGATCAGCGGCCGCTGGAAAATCATCGCCATCAACATCACTGGTGTCTTGCGCCAGAAGCTGGCGTAAGACGAGGTGTGCACATGGATCAACTGAACACGACCGGTCGACAAGCCGACGAGGCACTGCCACCACGCTGCGATCGCGAGCATCGCCTTGCGCGCCCGGCCGCCGTCGCCATTGGTGGCGAGGTACCGGACACCACAGCGTTCGAAGAGCCCCTGGTCGCGCCAGGTGCGCAACACGGTCGCCACGCCGCCGCGCCCGTCGAGGTGGGTTCCCACCATCAGGATCGGGCGCCGCATGATCGTTATCAGTCCGGCCGGATCAGGCGCCCGTAGGTGCTCAGCAGCGGTGTGATCGACGCTTCGACGCTGTTGTTGGCCAGCACACGGGCGAAGGCCGCGCTGCTGAGGCTGCGGCGCAATTCCGGTGATCGCGCCAGCTCCACCATGCGGTCGGCGATGCCCTGGATGTCGCCGGGCTCCATCCACAGACCATGCACACCGGGCTCCATCATGTCCGGCACGCCACCAACGGGCGTGGTGGCAACGGCGGCACCGAAGGCCATCGCTTCGAGCACCGACACCGGCATGCCTTCGCGATAAGACGGCAACACAAATATATCGGCGCGGCGAAGCTCGCGCTCCTTGTCCTCGCCGGCGACCCAGCCCAGGAAGTCCAGGTCCTCGCGCACGCCAAGCTCATCGGCAGCGGCGAGAAACTCGTCGACTTCGCCCTTGCCGCCGACGACCAGCCGCCAGCCCGGGCAGCGCTGGCGAAAGAGCACCCAGGATTGCAGCAGGTCGTAGACCCCCTTGAAGTCATAGATCCAGCCCAGGAACAAAACCCGGCCGGCGCCGTTGTTTGATCCGCGTTCGCCATCCCCAGGGGCATCAAGTGGCACCTGGACCGGATTGCCGACCACCGTGATCCTCGACAACGGCGCAAAGTCCTTCATCCAGCGCGCCCAGCTCTTGGACAGCACGATCACCGCATCGCTGGACTCCAGCGTACGGCGCACCCACCAACGGCGCAGATCAGCGCCAAAGCCGGGCTGCGAAGTCCACTCGCCGAATCCGCCGCTGTGCAGATGAAATACCGTCGGCACACCGAACCAGCGCGCAATTTGCAGCAGCAGCGACTTGCGCCAGAAGCTCGCTCGCGAAGACACATGCGCATGCACGAGCGCCGTGCGGCGCATCAAGAACTCTCGCAAGACGACGCCAACCGCTGACATGAACCGCAGCGCTTTCTGGCCGCGATGGCCGTCCTGGTGGGTCGACACCAGGGTCACTGGCACGCGGTCGAAGAGTCCGCCGGTGCGGTAGGTATTGATGACCGCGGCAATGCCGCCGCGGGTACGCGGGTCGGTGCCGAGCATCAACACCGATTGGCCGGCCGGCAGCTTCAGACTTGGCGAAGGTTGTCGCAGTGGCAGCGTCTCTGCGGCCGCTGCGCTCGGCGAGCTCGCGCCGGACCGCGCATCAGGCACAAAGCTGATCGCCGAGTCCATCGCGGCCCCGAGATACCGGCTCACATCCAGGTGCTGCAACAACAGGCGCTGTTTGCCGCGGGCCGTCAGCGCGATCTCATCGGCCTCCTCGACGCGAACCGTGCAGCCACCCTGGGTCTTGTCACGAACTGCCGCTTCGATTTCGCGCTTCGCTTGGTCGTCCAGCGGACGCATCGCTACGACACGAAGAATCAGCTCGCCGGGGACGGACTGCTCGTACTGGATGCGCAGGCAGCGATCGAGCTGCTCGAAGTGCGCCGCGCCAAGTGTCGTGACCGTGACCAGGCGGTGGTCGCGGCAGACTACAAACTCCTGCAGCCGGCCGTCGATGCGCTCCAACACCGGAAATCCCGGCGCCGTGGCATGGGGCTGCGCGCCCAGCGCGGCGTAGTCGCCAGTGCGATAGCGCACAAATGGCATCACCGGGTTGTCGAAGCTCGTGCCTACGATCTCGCCGACCTCGCCGGGTTGGGTCACTGGCTGGCCATCGGCGCCGAGCAGTTCAAGATGGCCGTAGTGCGGCCAGAAGTGATATCGCGGGTCGTCGGGCAGCGTGTTGGCCAGCAAGACACGCTCCGTGTGGCCATACGTCGCCATCACCGGGCAGTCGAAAAACGCGCGGAAGGCCCGCATGTGGTGCTCGAACACGGACTCCGATGTGAGCACCACCGACGACACCTGGGACAACAGTGCGGCCTGGTTGTTCGCTCGCAGCCACACGATCAGCGGGAACAGCGCCGAAGGGAACGCATGGATGTGACGTGGTCGCCAGCGCCGGAGCGCGTCGACGTACTCCGGCATGAACTTCGGTTCGAGATGGTCCGAGCTCAGGATCAGGTGCCGCTTGACCGGCTCGTACATCCAGACCCGGCCGCGGCCGGCGGTGCTGACGGTGCGCCCGCGAAGCGCGAGCACGACGCCCTGTCCTTCGGTGCCGAAACGCTCGCCCATCGCATTGAATGCCGCCCATTCCTTGGCCCGCGCGACACCGCGCTGGACATAGAAGGTCATCGGGATCGCGGTCGAGCCGCCGGTGAACATGCGCAGGCGTGAGCGCTCGCCGTGGCGATGGTTCAGATAGTCGTCGAGCCTGCGCTTGATGTCTTCTTTGTTGGTGTGCGGGAGGGCGCGCAGCACCTCGTACGGGGCCTCGTCAAGACCCTGTGCGAGTGCACGATGCTCGGCGAACGCCGGCGCACCCAGCAGCGCAGCGCGCAGCGTTTCGCGCAGCCGCTCGGCGATGTAAGCCGGGTCGGGGCGATCGGCCGTGAAGATTCGTTTGAAGCGGTTGTACGCCGGCCCGTGGCGCAGCGCCGCCGGCAGCATCGAATAGGCGCCGCCAGCCAGCGTCTTGACCCATTGGGGCGACGCCACATAACGGGCCGCGAGGCCATGAAGGCGGTCATCAACAGGCATGGGTGGATGATGCCGGAAGGCGGCGACCTGCCGCTTGCGGCCATCGGTCAGGCGTCCGGCGTCGCCCATGCTGCATTCACCACCACCGGCGCCCCGATCGTCATCGACTCGACTGCGGCCACCGTCGCTGCGCTGACCGCCAGCAAAGTCTGTGCAGATGTCTGCGCCTTGCCCGACCGCAAGCCCGCCACCCAGCCAGCAAGCATCGCGTTCTGGCCCTTGTCCTGCGAGCCGGCTTTCATTCGCCGCGCGCCGGTGTCGCCGTCAAAAAATTCGGCGCTGCGAAAGTCGTCGATGACCGCCGCGCGGCCGCCGCCAAAAACTTCGACACGTTCTTTGGGCTGGGCCTTGGAGCCGTCGGCGGTGTAGACGATGCTGGCCACGCTGCCGTCGGCAAAACGCATCGCGACGACCACGTTGTCGTTGAGCAGGGCTGAGACGCCGGGTTTGGCCGCAGCCGTGGTGTGCACCTCGACC
>JANPDN010000216.1:0-2387 GCA_031431555.1 Rubrivivax sp. | reverse complement strand
TTCAATACCAAGCGCCCGATCACCAAGGCCGACGATCTGGCGGGCATGAAGTGGCGCATCGGCGGCGGCATGATCAACGAGATGACCAAGGCGCTGGGCATGAACGTCACGCTCAAGCCGGCCAGCGAAAGTTACGAACTGCTGTCCACCGGCGTCATGGATGGCACGCTGTTCCCGGCCGAGTCGGTCGAAGGTTTCAAGCTCGACAAGATCATCAAGCACGCGACGACCTTTCCCGGCGGCCTCTACAACACCAGCTTCGTGTTCATGATGAACCAGGCCAAGTACGACAGCTTGGCCGCGGATGTGAAAAAGGCCATCGACGAGATGAGCGGCGAATTTGCGGCACGCATGATGGGCAAGGGCTGGGACAAGGTCGACCGGCGCGGCATGGCCTTCATGCAGGCCGCCGGCGTGCAGTTCGTGAAGGCCGACGCGGCCTTCGTCAAGACCGTCAGCGAGAAGACCGCGCCAGTCGTCGATGCCTGGGTCAAGGCCGCCGAAGCCAAAGGCCTGAAAGACCCGAAGAAGGTGCTCGCCGAGTTCCGCACTGAAATTGGCAAGCTGCAATAAGGCGGAGTCGGGCCTGGTCGATGGCAAACAGCGCAGACAGCCACCGCAAGCCCGCTTGAAGCTCGCTTGAAAAAAGCCCTCGATCGGCTGTGTTCGGTGCTTGCCGCCGCAGCGCTGTTTGCGATCATGTTGCTGACGCTGTTCGACGTCAGCGGTCGCAAGTTGATCGACACCTCGGTGCCGGGCTCGCTGGAGCTGACCGAGTTGCTGATGGTGCTGGTCATCTTTGCCGGCCTGCCACTGGTCAGCCTGCAAGGTGAGCATGTCGTCTTCGACTCGCTCGATGCCTTGTTGCCCAAGACGCTGCGCCGACTGCAGCAGGCCGCGGTGAACCTGCTGTGTGCCGCGGCGCTGGGTGGTATCGCCTGGCTGGTCTGGGTCAAGGCCGGGCAGATGACCGAGTACGGCGATGTCACCGCACAACTGCGGCTGCCGCTGGGGCCTTTTGTCTACCTGATGAGCCTGCTCTGCGGGGTCACGGCGGCGGTGCACCTGCTGCTGGTCTGGCAGCCGGTGGCACACCACCATCCGGGCGTCGGCGACAGCCTGGCCGGGCCCGGGGTTTGAGCATGTTTGAACTCGCCACGGGCTGCCGCTGAAAGCCGCATGAACGACGCCCTGATCGGATTTGCTGCGGTCTTTGCGCTGGCGATCTTGCGCGTGCCGCTGGCCTTTGCGATGGGCCTCGTCGGTTTTGTCGGTCTTGGCCTGCTGCGCGGCTGGCCGCCGACGATGGCCAACGCCGCGCAAGTCGTTTACGACACGGGTTTTGCGTACACGCTCAGCGTCGTGCCGCTGTTCATCCTGATGGGTAACTTTGTCGCTCGCGCCGGCCTGGCGCACGAGCTTTTCCGCGCCGCCTACGCATTCATTGGACATCTGCGCGGCGGGCTGGCGCATGCGACGGTGATCGCCTGTGCCGGCTTCGGCGCGATCTGCGGCTCGTCGATCGCGACCGCGGCGACGATGAGCAAGGTCGCTTACCCGCCGATGAAAAAGCTCGGCTACAGCGACTACCTGAGCACCGGCGTCATCGCCGCCGGCGGCACGCTGGGGATCATGATCCCGCCGTCGACGATCATGGTCATATACGGCATCGTCACCGAAACCAGCATCGGCAAACTTTTTGCCGCCGGTGTGCTGCCGGGGCTGCTGTGTGCGGCGCTGCTGATGGTGGGCGTGGCCTGGATCACCTGGCGCGACCCCGCCGCGGGCCCGGCCGGCGAACGCTCGAGCTGGGCGCAGCGGCTGGCCGCGCTGCGCGATATCTGGGGCGTCGCGCTGCTCGTGGTCGTCGTGCTCGGCGGCATCTACGGCGGTGTTTTCACGGCCACCGAAGGCGCGGGCATCGGCGCATCGGGCGCGTTTTTCTTTGCGTTGGCGCGCGGCGCGCTGACGCTGAGGGTGCTCGTCGAAGTGCTGGTGGAGAGCGCGCGCACGACGGCGATGTTGTTTGCGATCCTGATCGCGGCGATGCTGTTTTCGAGCTTCGTCAATTTCACGACGATGCCCGACGACCTGAAGGACTGGATCCTGCACCTGGGCCTGAGCCCCCTGATGGTGGTCGGCGCGATGATGCTCATCTACGTGCTGCTGGGCACGATCATGGAAGAGCTGTCGATGGTGCTGCTGACGATTCCGGTCTTCTTTCCGATCGTCACAAGCCTCGGGTTCGATCCGGTCTGGTTTGGTGTGCTGATCGTGCTCGTGGTGCAGATCGGCCTGATCTCGCCGCCGGTCGGGATGAACCTGTTTGTGCTCAATGCGCTGCTCAAAGGCGTCTCGCTGCGGCAGATCTTTCGCGGCGTCTGGCT
>JANPDN010000215.1:0-7209 GCA_031431555.1 Rubrivivax sp. | reverse complement strand
CTCGATGTCGTGACCCGCAATGCGATCAACGACGGCACGATTGTCGGCCCGCGTTACCTGGCCGCGAGCCAGGAAATCACTGTGCCGGGCGGCCTGGGCGACACCACCGCGCCGCACCTGCCGCAGCCTGAATTTGCCTTCGGCGCCATCGTCAGCGGCGCAGAGGAGATGCGCCGCTGCGTGCGCATGTTTGCCAAGTACGGCGTCGATTCGATCAAGATCAATTTGTCGGGCGAGTCGATCACCGGCATGCCCAGCGAGATGAGCCAGTTCACCGAAGAAGAAGTGCTGGTCTGCGTGCAAGAAGCCAAGGCCTGGGGCAAGCGGGTGGCCGCGCATGCCCGTTCGACCTGGGCGGTGAAGACCTGCGTCAAGCTCGGCATCGAAGCGATTTACCACGCGAGCTACTGCGATGAAGAAGCGCTCGACATGCTCGAAGCCAAGAAGTTCGAACACTTCGTTGCCCCCGGCCTGGCCTGGCTGATCAACACCTGCCACCACGCCAGCGAGTGGGGCCTGACACCAGAAGTCACCAAGAAGATGGGCTACCACCGCGAGCTCGAAGCGGCGGTCGGCTCGATGCGCGCGATGCGCAAACGTGGCATCCGCATCCTGCCCGGCGGTGACTACGGTTTTGCCTGGACACCGCATGGCACGAATGCCAAGGACCTGGAGTACTTCGTCAAATGGGTCGGCATGAGCCCGATGGAGGCGCTGCTGTCGGCCACCGCCTGGGGCGCGCCGATGATGAAGGTGGGCGACAAACAACTAGGGCTTATCCGCGAAGGCTGCCTCGCTGACATCCTGCTCATCGACGGCGACCCGCTCGCCGACATCACCGTGCTGCAGGACAAGGCGCGCATCCTGGCGGTGATGAAAGACGGCGAGTTCCACCGTGAGCCGCCGCTGCGCCAATCGGGCCTGTCGACACAGACAACGACGCGAACGGCAACACGCACAGCAACGCGCTGGGCGGCCTAGCGCCCCGAGGAGATCGGCATGGATTCGACACTCTCAGGGACACGAAGGGCCGCTCCCGAGGTACCTGACCCCCTCGGGGGGCGGTCGCCGCAAAGCGGCGGCCTGGGGGTGCTGTTCACCAACGTTCGCATCCTCGACGGCACGGGCGCCAACCCTTTCACCGGCAGCGTGCTCGTGCAAGGCAATCGCATCCGCCAGGTCGGGCGCGGCAGTTCGGCGATCTCGTCGGTGGATGCCCAAGTCATCGACGGCGCCGGGGCGACGCTGATGCCCGGCATGTGCGAGGCGCACACCCACTTTTCCTGGAACGATTCGGCCACCCTGTCGGGCATCCAGCAGATGCCGCTCGAAGAGCATGTGCTGTGGTGCGCCAAGGTCGCGAAGAAATATCTCGAAGCCGGGTTCACATCCTGCGTCGGCGCGGCCTGCGCCAAGCCGCGGCTCGACGTCGTGATCCGCAATGCGATCAACGCCGGCCAGATCCCCGGCCCGCGTTATCTGGCGGCGAGCCAGGAAATCACGGTGCCCGGCGGCCTCGGTGACGAGACCCTGCCGCACCTGCCTTTCCCGGAGTTCAGCTTCGGCGTCAACGTCAACGGAGCTGACGAGATGCGCAAGGTGGTGCGCATGTTCCTCAAATACGGCGTCGACTCGATCAAGATGAATCTGTCGGGCGACAACTTCACCCCCGATTCACCGGCTGAGACCACCTGGATGACCGACGCCGAAGTCGCTGCAGCGATGGAAGAGGTGACCATGCGCGGCAAACGCGCGATCGTGCATGCCCGATCTGCCGCCAGCGTGAAACAAGCGCTGCGCCATGGGGTGCAGCTGATCTACCACGCCAGCTACACCGACAGCGAAACGCTGGACATGCTCGAAGAAGCCAAGGACCGCATCTTCGTGGCGCCTGGTATCGGCATCATTTACGCCATGCTCAACGAGTCCGATCGCTGGGGCATCACGCGCGAAGTCGCCACCGGCATGGGCTACCAGCGCGAGTGGGAAGCGGCGATCGAGTCGCTCTCAAAGATGCACAAACGTGGTGTGCGCGTGCTGCCCGGCGGTGACTACGGTTTTGCCTTCAACCCGCACTACCAGAATGCGCGCGACCTCGAGTTTTTTGTCAAATACCTCGGCTTCACGCCGATGGAGGCGATCCGCTCGACGACGTTGTACGGCGGCCAGATCATGATGAAAGCCGACGAACTCGGTGTCATCAAGGACGGTTTTCTCGCCGACCTGCTGCTTGTCGACGGCGACCCGCTGGCCAACCTGTCGATCCTGCGCGACCCCAAACGTTTGCTCGCGGTGATGAAGGACGGCGTTTTTGCCAAGGCGCCCGATATCGCATCACAACGCCGCTGGGAGCGCGCGGCATGAGCCTGCCCGGCCGCCCGAAAGGCGAATTGACCGCAGCGCGTGGCGCGGAGGTTGCCTGATGAGCCGCCCGCAGCGCCTCGCGCTGTGGCTGCTGGTCGGTGGCCCGATCGCGGTCTTCTCGCTCTGGGCGATGTTCGACAACACCCGCCTGTACTTCGTCACGCTGCTCAATTCGCTGACGCTGGCGTCGCTGTATTTCATCGTTGCCAGCGGCTTCACGCTGGTTTTTGGCCTGATGCGCAACGTCAATCTTGCGCATGGTTCTTTGTACCTGCTCGGTGGTTATGTCGCCTTCATCGTCGCCGAGCGCACCGGCTGGTGGGTGCTCGGGGTGGCGGCCGGGTTTGCTGCCGCTGCGGTGGCGGGTTTGCTGATCCAGGTGCTGATCCTGCGCCACATGCAGGGGCAGGAGCTGCGCCAGACGATGGTCACGATCGGGTTGTCGATCGTGATTGCCGACATCCTGCTGTGGGTCTTCACTGGCCAGGTGCATCAGATGGAAGCGCCGGCCTGGCTGCAAGGCCCGATCCGCGGCATCCCGCTGATCAATGCCTATTCGGCGTATCGGCTGAGCCTGCTCGGTTTTGGCATCGCCATCGGCGTCGGCCTGTGGCTGCTGCTCAACCGCACCCGCGTCGGCATGATGATCCGCGCCGGTGTGGATGACCGCGCGATGCTGGCCGCGGCCGGCGTCAATGTGAACCTGGTGTTTGTCATCACCTTCGCACTCGGCGCCGGGCTGGCGGGTTTTGGCGGTGTCATCGGTGCCGTCGAGTTGTCGATGGTGCCCGGCGAAGACACCCGGCTACTGCTGGTCTCGCTGATCGTCGTCATCGTCGGTGGCATGGGCAGCGTGCCGGGTGCGGCTATCGGCGCGGCGATCCTCGGCCTGGCCGAGACCTACGGCCTGGCCTACGCGCCGACCTACAGCGTGGTCTTCACGTTTGTGATCCTGATTCTGGTGCTGGCCTTCCGGCCGCGCGGCATCATGGGCCGGGCCGCGTGAGATGAGCGCAGCCCACTGGCGCAGGGCGATGAATGCCGGCATGGGCATGGCCGGCCGCAGCGGGGCGTTGCCATTGCCGTCACGCGCGTCGGCACAAAGCGCGGCGCCCGCAACGGCCCCCGACCCTTACGCCGACAGCGACGCGCCGGCCTGGCTGAAGTACCTGTGGCGCACATTGGCGCCGCGGCATGTATTTGTTTTCTTGTTCGTGATGGTCTTTCCGTTTGTCGCGACACCGTTCATCACCTTCCAGGTTGCGGCACAGTCGTTGGTGCTCGGGCTGATAGCGCTGTCGCTGACCTTTCTCGGCGGCTATGGCGGCATGGTCTCGCTGGCGCAGATGACGGTGGCCGGCATGGCCGGCTACAGCGTCGCGATCTTCGGCAACAGCACCGGCGGCGAGATCCACCTGCTCTGGCCCTGGTGGGCCTACCTGCCGGTGAGCCTGCTGATCTGCACGCTGGCGGCGACGCTGATCGGCTGGCTGTCGGTGCGCACTGAAGGCATCTACACGATCATGATCACGCTGGCCATCGGCGTCGCGTTTTACTACCTCGTGCTGCAGAACTACAGCCTCTTCAACGGCTTCCAGGGGCTGCGCGAGGTCTATCCGCCGGCGGTGCTGGGGGTGGCCTGGCGCGATCCGCTGCCGTTTTATTTCCTGACGTTGTTCTGCTCGATGGCGGCCTACTTCTTCGTGCGCTGGGTCGTGCGCGCACCGTTTGGCATCGCCTTGCAGGGCATCCGCGACAACCCGCGGCGCATGGGCGCGCTCGGCTTCAATGTCGTCGCGCACCGCGTCGCGGCTTATGCGCTGGCGGGCTTCATCGCCGCCGTCGGCGGGGTGCTGCTGGTTTGGTACAACGGCCTCGTCACCCCCGGCTCGGTGAGCACTTCGTGGCTCATCAACATCCTCGTCATCGCCGTGCTCGGCGGCATGAAACACCCGATCGGCGCTTTTCTCGGCGCGATCGTTTTTGTGCTGTTGCAGACCTTCGCCATCGACTTGATCGACCGCGAACGGTTCAATCTCGTGATCGGTGGTGTCTTTCTCGCCATCGTGCTTTTTTCCCCCGACGGCCTGCTCGGACTGTGGGCGAAGCTTCGCTCCCGCTTCGGCCCCACGCAGGCTCCAACTTCCCACCAAAGGAGACTGAAGTGAAAGCAGTGAAAAAAATCTGGACCCGTTCCATCCTGGGTGCCGCGGCAGCCACGGCGCTGATGGCTGGCGCCTGGGCGCAAGGGCAGCCGGTGAAGATCGGCCTGCTGGCCACGCTTGAGGGACCATTCGCAGCCGGCGGCGCCGACGGCATGCGCGGCGCCGATCTGGCCGTCAAGCAGCGTGGCGGCGTGGTTGCCGGGCGCAAGATCGAAATCATCAAGGCCAGCTCCGACGCCAAGCCCGATGTCGCGGTCAACGCGACGCGCAAGCTCGTCGAGCAGGACAAGGTCGACATCATGGTCGGCCCGTTGTCGGGCGGCGAGGGCATTGCGGTCAAGGACTATTCCAAGACGCAGCCGAATATCACCTTCATCAACGGCTCTTCGGGTGCGCAGGCGGCGACGCTGGTCAACCCGAGCCCGAACTTCTTCCGCTTCAACACGGAAGGTGCGCAGTGGATGGTCGGCCTGGGCAAAGCCGCGATGGACAAGGGGTTCAAGCGTGTGATGGTCATCGCCGAGGACTACGCTTTCCCGTATTCGCAGGTGCAGGGCTTCATGGCCGAGTACTGCCGGCTTGGTGGCAAGGTGCCGGTCAAGGCCTGGGTGCCGCTGGGTGGCAAGGACTACGCGTCGGTCATCGCACGGATCCCGAACGATGTCGACGCGTTGCTCGTCGTGCTCGGCGGTGCTGATGCGGTGAACTTCCTCAACCAATACGAAGCCGCGGGTGGCGACAAGCCGCTGCTTGGTGGCTCGATCATGGTCAGCCAGGACATCCTCAACTACCGCGGCAAGCGGCGTGACTCGCTGGTCGGCACGCTGTCCGCCGGCCCGGTGGCTGACGCCTACGACGGCGCCGAATGGAAGGCCTTTGTTGCCGACTACCAGAAGACCTACCCGGTATCGGCCGGCGGCTTCCCGAGCCCGAGCCTGTTTGCCTATGTCTACTACCAGAATATGAAGGCCGCGCTCGACGGCCTGGCCGCTGTTAACGGCGACCTCTCTGGTGGCCAGGCCAAGTACCGCGACGCGCTGTCGAAGATGGTCCTCAAGACGCCCACCGGCGATGTGCGCCTGGACAGCAACCGCCAGGCCATCGGCACCACGTTCGTGACCGAGGTGGTCAAGGACGCGCAGGGCAACCTGACGACCAAGGTCGCGCGCAAGGTCGACAACGTCGAGCAGTTGCTGGGCATGAAGAAGGAAGACTTCCAGATGGGCACCCGCGACGTGCCGGCCTGCCCGTAACGGCCGTTCGCGAAGGCTTGCCCCGATGGCAAAACCATCGGGGTGAATCCAGCAAAGACCCATGGCATCCATCTCGACCCTGTACCGATCCGCTTCCAACGTTGCCGCGGCAGCGTTGGCGCGACCGCGCTCGGCGCTGGCGTCGAACGACGCCCTGGTGCTGAGCAACGTGACCCGCGCTTTTGGGGCCTTGAACGCCGTCGACGATGTATCCATTGCGGTTGCTGCGGGGCAAAAATACGCCGTGCTCGGCTCCAACGGCGCCGGCAAGACGACGCTGTTCAACACCATCACGGGTGACTTCCCGCCCACCGCCGGGCGGATCGAATTTTTTGGTGAAGACATCACCTTGCTGCCGCCGCACGAACGCATCCGCAAGGGCCTGCGGCGCACCTACCAGTCTTCACTGCTGTTTCGCGACCTCTCGGTGCGCGACAACCTGTTTCTCGCCGTGCGTGGGGTGGCCAGCGGCCGCTACAGCCTGCTGCGCGCGGGTGCCGGCCACGCCAGCCGCGTCGCCACCGAAGACCTGCTCGACCGCGTGCGCCTGAGCCATATCGCCGACGAGATGGTGGCTAACCTTGCACATGGCCAGCAGCGCCAGCTGGAGATCGGGATGGCGCTGGCCGGCGCGCCGCGGCTGATCCTCTTCGACGAGCCTGCTGCCGGGTTGTCACCTGCCGAGCGGCGAGAGCTGGTCATCCTGCTGCGCGCCTTGCCGGCGCACATGAGTTATGTGCTCATCGAACATGACCTCGATATCGCGCTGCGCGTCGTCGAGCGCGTGACGGTGATGCACAACGGGCGTGTGCTCCGGCATGGCACACCCGACGAGATCGAAAACGACCCCCAGGTGCAGGCAATTTATATGGGCGGCAAGCACTGATGGCCTGGCGGGAACCAAAACGCAGTGGCGATACGGCAACCCATTCGCCGGTGCTCGCCATCGAAGGCCTGGATGTCTACTACGGCCGCGCGCATGCGCTGCAAGGCGTGAGCCTGACGATCGAACAAGGCGTGTTGGGCATCGTCGGCCGCAACGGCATGGGCAAGACGACGCTGTGCAATGCGATCACCGGCCTACTGCCGGCCACGGGCAGCATCAAGCTGCTCGGTGAAGAAATCCTCGGGCTGCCGACACACCGCATCACCCGGCGCGGCATCGCCTACGTGCCCCAAGGCCGCCGCGTCTGGCCGTCGCTGAGCGTCGACGAAACCCTGCGCCTGGTGGCGCGGCAGCGGCGCGAGGTCGACCGCATTTATGCGATGTTCCCGCGCCTGGCTGAGCGCAAGAACAACGGCGGCACGCAGCTCTCGGGCGGCGAGCAGCAGATGCTGGCCATCGGCCGCGCGCTGCTGCTCGAGCCGCGGCTGCTGGTCATGGACGAGCCGACCGAAGGCCTGGCACCGCTGATCGTCGAGCAGGT
>JANPDN010000214.1:0-15804 GCA_031431555.1 Rubrivivax sp. | reverse complement strand
AGGCGCGCGAGCTCGAACGTGATCCGCTCGATCTTGACGTCCTTGAACTTGATCGCCTGTGCCTGCTCGGCGATCTGTTTGTCACGCTGTGCAAGTTGTGTGCTCTGCTCGCCGATGAACTTGCTTTGCTCACCGATGCGGGTCAACATTTGTGCGGCCACTTCGGCCAGAGAACTCGGGCTCAGACCGTGCAGGTCCTGGGCTTTGAGTTCGTGCACATTGAGCATGCCCGTATTGTGCAAAGCCAGCATTGGCGCGGCTATGCGGACATGTTCGGATTGCCGCGACGGTGCCGATTGGGGCTCAATCGCAGCGTGCGATCACACGTTCATCACATGCGTGTGATGACCCTCATTTGCTCGAGCCGCTGCCACGGCAGGCCAAGCACCAGGGCATCAAATTGCGGCTGCGTCAAGGTCGTCAGTGCTCCATCGGCAGGCACTTGGCGCGGCCACACGAAGCGCCCGTCGTTCAAGCGCCGCGCCGCACACCACACACCGAAGCCGTCATGCACAAGCAGCTTGATGCGCGTGGCTCGCGCGTTGGCGAACAGGTAGCCGTGATGGGCCTGGGCCGAGCCGAAGACTTGCACTACCCGGGCGAGCAAGCGCTCGGCGCCAGCACGCATGTCCAGCGGCTCGACGGCGAGCCACAGGCAGTCGATGCGGATCATCGCAGCCAGCTGCGCAGCCATGCCGCGCACTGATCGGCCGCCGCCAGGGGCCAGCTCACGGCAACGCTCGTGGCGCCCCGGCGCAGTTCGATGCGGATGTCGCCCGGCACTGCCGGGGCGACCTCACGGCTTGGCAGCGCCAGCGCGATGAACTCGGCCGCGACGTGGGCTGCGCGAGATGATGCCGGCGGCCGGGCCGGCGGCGCCACGCCACGGCGCCACTTGTGCACGAGGTTGGCGTTGAGGTCGTGGGCGCGCGCAATGGCCGCCACCGAGGCGCCTGGCTCGTCGCACGCAGCCAGCACCCTGGCCTTGAGTTCAGCGGCGTGGCGCCGCCGCGGCGCACTCTTGATTTGCATGGTGTCCACCTCAGACATAGGTGGACACCATGCTGGCCGCTATCCATCGGCTATTCAAGGTGGGATGGCTGGCCGCTTACGCAGCAGGTGCCATCGGAAAACCAGACTAACGCAAATCCACCACGTTTGGCAGTCGCTGCCCGGTGAGCAACCCTTGCACGCCAAACACGGGCTCGCCACTGCGCGCCCTCAGGCTGTCACCGTAGGTTTATCGCGACTGCGTTGTGCGCGGTGAAGGTGGTTCGCTCGAACGCGGTTCCTGAGATCGATGGTGGCCGTCGAAGGTGGATGAACCCGGCCGCACACGCTCAGCGGGGCCCTCGCAGGTTCAACCCGACGACGGGGCGACGGCTTGTCGGCTGGTCTGCGCTATTCAGCCGGAGGCAGCTCTGCACAGGCGCGCCGAATGCACCCCCGAAGCCAACGATGTGCTGGGTCTCCATCCAGCCGAGGATGCCAGAGCAACGAGACCGTGAACGGCGCGATGGAAAGGGGCAGGGTGAAGCTGTGCATCCCTGCGTACAGAACGCCAGTGTGGCGTTCGTAAACGCAGGCCACCAGATCCGAGGCACGGGCCAAAGCCAGCGCGGCTGAAAAGCCGCCGACGATCGTGGCGACTTGTCGGCCCAGCCCCATGCCTGCCAAAGCGTCGTCGATGGGGCCTTTGTCGCTGTCCCGTCGCGATACGTGGACATGCCTTGCCGCTGCCAAGCGGGCCGGGGTGATTTCTCCCTGGCTCAGCGGGTGACCCGCCCGCACCACGCCGACATAGCGGTCTCGGAACAAGGCCTGCGTGCGCACTTCCGGTCCGACGGCTTGGTCCACCACGCCGGTTTCCAGATCGACAGATCCATCGCGCAGCGGCCCGCTGTTCTTTTCAAGCTTGTGCAGGAAGTGCAGGCGAACGCCCTGAGCCTCCTGGGAGACACACGACAGGAGTCTGGCCCCGAAGTTCTCCACGAAGCCCTCGCTGGCCCGCACCGTGAAGGTTCTTTCGAGTTGCCCGAGATCGAGCTTGCCGGCCGGTCGCAGTGCAGCTTGCGCGTCATGGACGAGTTGACTGACGCTGTCGCGAAGCTCGAGCGCTCGAGGCGATGCAACCAGGCCGCGACCCGCGCGCACGAGCAGTGGATCGCCAGTCGCTTCACGCAGGCGCGTCAGCGCGCGGCTCATCGCCGACGGGCTCAGGTGCAGTCGCCGAGCGGCGCGCGCAACGCTGCCTTCTGCGAGCAACACGTCAAGGGTAAAAAGCAAATTGAGATCGGGTCTGGCCAAGCCGTCGCTCCAAGCGTGCTGGTCGTGACATGGCGTCGGACGCACATACTCAATGCAGATCATGCGCCTTCCGCCATCGCGGGCGAATGACTATCTTCTGCTCATGCGCTTGAAGGGGTCTCGTTCGACCGGAACTGGATTCAACTTCTGGATGCACACGCCGGGCGCCTTCACGCTCTTGACCAAATGTGCGGCTCCCCACTTCTGCAATCACCCCAGATAGACACGCCGCTGGCGACAACTGGCGGTCGGTTCGCACTTCCCGTCTTCGCTTGGTCGCAAGTCGGGTTGTTCTCTCGCAGTCCGGCTCGACACTCGGACACGACCTAACAATTTGGAGCACCCCATGACCCGCCTTTTTCGCCGCACCCTGGCCTCGTTGGCCACCCTGCTCGTCGCAGCACACGCGCACGCCTTCGAGGCCGGCTGGATGCGGATCCAGACCGCTGGTGCGACACCAGACGCACCCACGACGACGGTCGCTCTGTACTACCCGACGATGGCCGCGCCGCGGGTCGTCGCCATGGGCCCGTTCTCGGTCGACGCTGCCATCGGCGGCAAACCCGTCGACAAGGTCAAGGCGCTGATCCTGCTCAGTCATGGCATCAGCGGCACCGAGACCGGGCACAGCGTGCTGGCGCAAGCCCTGGCCCGCAACGGCTATCTGGTCGCCGCGCTCCGTCATCCCGGCGACAACTGGCGGGATCAGTCTCTGATGGCGAAGGGCCCCGAGCGCTACTTCGACGAGCGGCCGCGACAAGCTTCTCGGGTCATCGACGCGATCCTGGCCGATCCCGCGTGGAAGGCCCGCATTGCAACCGACAGCCAGGGGCCTCGCGTGGGTGCGCTTGGACACTCGGCCGGCGGCTACACCGTGCTGGCGTTGGCAGGGGCCAGGGCAGACTTGTCCCGGATGAGGAAGCACTGCCAGGCCGAAGCATCCCAAGACCCAATCTTCTGCGGCCTGGGTCGCTCGGGGGAAGCGCCGCCGCCGTCACCAGTGGCCACGACCTCGCTCAAGGACGAGCGCGTTCGGGCGGTCGTCGCGATGGCCCCGACAGGTGTGCTGCTCACCGCCGAATCGCTCGCCGCGGTTCGGTCGGCGACCATGATCTACGAGGCAGAGCTAGACCGTTTCCTGGTGCCGCGATTTCATGCCGAGTGGGTCGCCAGCAATCTGCCCGCACCGAACCTGCATCGGGTGCCCAACGCCTGGCACTTCGCCTTCATGAATGCGCCCAGCATGTCCATCCCCAGCCACGACGGCGACATCGCCGCGAACCCGCCGGGTTTCGATCGCGATGCGTTCCTGAAGCAGCTCGCCGTCGAAATCGCGGTCTTCTTCGACAAGACCTTTCACTAGACGTTCTCGGCCGCCTCGCCCAGCGATTCGCGTCGACGTCAAACAATGGACAAGATCATGACGACCTTGACCAACCACAAACCCACGCGTTTCTCCAGGCCGCGTTTTGCGCTGCTCGTGCTCATTGGTGCCTATCCGGCTATCACAGCCATCACAGGCCTTCTTTACTTCGTCTTCCCGCTGGCGAGCGGCTGGACCACCTGGCAGCGCACGATCCTCGTCGCACCCATCATGGTCGGCGCCATGGTCTGGGGCGTCATTCCCGCCGTGCAGCAATGGTTTCGCGGTTTCATCAACCCGGCCGTCGGGGAGGCCGCTTGACCACCCAATCCGAAAGCGCGCCGCTGAGCCGTCCAGTGAAATGGGCTCTCGTCAGTTTGTCGCTGTCCATGCTGCTGTCCTCACTCGGCACCAGCATTGCCAATGTGGGCTTGCCGACATTGGCGCAGGTGTTCAATGCCTCGTTTCAACAAGTGCAGTGGGTCGTACTGGCTTATCTCCTGGCCATCACCACCCTGGTCGTCGGCGTCGGACGGCTCGGCGACCTCATCGGCCGTCGAAGGCTGCTGCTTGCTGGCATCTTGCTGTTCACCGTGGCTTCAGCCTTGTGCAGCGTGGCGCCTACGCTCGGGTTGCTGATCGCTGCGCGGGCGGCGCAGGGCCTTGGAGCGGCCGTCATGATGGCGCTGACCACGGCGTTTGTTGGCGAGGCGGTTCCAAAGTCAAGGACCGGCAGCGCGATGGGACTGCTCGGGACGATGTCCGCCGTGGGCACCGCTATCGGCCCCACGCTGGGCGGCGTTTTGATCGCCAGCTACGGCTGGCAGGCGATCTTTTTCGTCAACTTGCCGCTGGGCTTGTTGGCGTTCGCACTTGCTCGACGCTACTTGCCGGCTGACGGTGCTGCATCAGCGCCGAATCAGACCCGCTTTGACCACGTGGGAACGCTGCTGTTGGCGCTGACGCTTGCGGCCTACGCCTTGGCGATGACGTTGGGGCGTGGCAGTTTCGGCCCGCTCAACATAGCGCTGCTATCGGCGGCTGTCGTTGGAGTCGGCTTGTTCGTGCTGGTCGAGTCAAGAGTCGCATCGCCCTTGATTCGATTGGCCATGTTCCGCCATCCGCTGCTGAGTGCGGGCTTCGCGATGAGCACCTTGGTCACGACCGTGGTGATGACGACGCTGGTGGTCGGTCCGTTCTATCTCTTTGGCGCTCTTGCGCTCGACGCAGCGCATGTCGGACTCGTGATGTCAACCGGGCCGATTGCCGCCGCACTGAGCGGCGTGCCGGCCGGTCGTTTTGTGGACCGCTTTGGATCGCATCGCGCAAGCATCGTCGGACTGGTCGCGATGGCGACCGGCACTGCAGTCGCGGCCATGCTGCCCACAAGCTATGGCGTACCGGGCTACATCGCCCCGCTGGTCGTCATCACGGCCGGCTACGCGCTGTTCCAGGCGGCCAACAACACGGCCGTCATGATGAACATCCAGCCCGACCAGCGCGGCGTCGTCTCCGGGCTGCTTAACTTGTCGCGCAACCTCGGCCTCGTCACCGGCGCATCGGTCATGGGCGCAGTCTTTGCTCTTGGCGCGGGTACGACCGACATCATGACTGCCAGTCCTGCGGCCGTTGCAGCTGGCATGCGGATCACGTTTTCGGTCGCTGCTGCGCTGGTTGTCGTTGCCCTGGCCATCGCGTCTGGAAGCGATGCCCTTTCGCGGCGCGCCGCTCCTCCAGGCCGCAAGCAAGCGCCCCCCTCACTCCCACTCGATCGTTTCCTGCGCTGATAACCCGTTGTCGTCATTGAGCTAAATAACTAGACGCTGCGTCTTTACCGTCAACTTTACCGTCAGACCGAAATCGCTCGAAATTCGGCCGATCGGCAACAGTCTACCCAGGCCGCAGCCTGCGTTCGCCGACTATCGAAGACCATCGCGGACGCCGCCCCGGCTGCCGTTCGACGGGCTGCGCAGGGGTTGGTCATGCATCCCTTACCTCGCCCAGAAGTTCCGGGTGGCGATCCAGCACCTTCAGCAGCTTGACCAGCGCCACCGGTGGCTTGGTCTTGCCGTTCTCGTACCTGGAGAACGCGTTGACGCCGCCGCCGAAGATCTCGCCAGCTTCGCGTTGGTCGAGGTCGAGCTTCTTGCGCACACTGGCAATGAAGTCCGGATCGACAAACGAGGCATTGACCTCCTTGCTGAAGGCTGACATCAGTTCCATGGTGCGGCGCGACTCCGATGCGTCGACGATGGACTCGTCGCAGGCCGGACAAAAGTCGCCCGTCACCTGGGGAAGGATCGTCGACTCGCCTTTGTAGGTGTAGGGCACGTCGCGGGTGTCATGCACCAGCTTGGCCGCTCCGCAGCTCGGGCACTTCATGGTCACAGCTCCTTGAACGACACGATGAGCACGTCATCGATCACCGTCAACTTCAGATAGACCTCGCCGGCCGGTGTTATCGGCCGGTACACGTCCTGCCACACGCGGTGATCGGCGTGCGTGGTCATACTCTTGTGGAAGTCAGCCGAGTTCAGCGCCATCACGACAGCGAGCATGCCGTCGAAGTCCAGGCCCAAGGCGACTGCGCCCTCCCGAGCGCTGCGTGTTGTTCGAACCTGCCCGGCGCCAACGAGGGCCTTCACGACGCCGAGCTTGCAGTGGGGAGTGGTCTTTTCCACAGGCACCAACTTTAACCTAGTAGGTTAACAGATGCAAGCCACTGGTTGGGTTCTTTCCGACTGATCAGCGCGCGGAAGAGCAGCAACTGGCGGGCTGGGAGCGATGGAGGCGAGACTGCGATGCTGTTGCCGACCCAGCCCCTCGTCGACGCCGCATGCAGGGGTTTCGCTCAGTCAGTGTCCTTAGTGACCAGCCGCTGGTTGGCGGTAACCGGGCATCCGACGGCACCTCGCGTGGACCGGCAATCGACCCGTTCCTGACCTTCGCCGCGCCAGATTGATCGCCGAAGACCGGTCGTTCGGTCCGACGAACAGCGGAAGGCAAGTCTCGACCCATCAGCGACTCACGATGCCGTGAACTCGCCGCCCTGAACTGGTCGGTCGAACATACCGCGAGGCCACCACCTCAAATGCCACGGCCCCGAGCAGGCCGCGCTGTACTGCCTGGTTCAGCAACAGGCGGCATCCATGACCCATGATTTCCTGCGCCTGCGTTGTGGTGACAGCAGTCACGAAAAGCGGGTCGAATGCTCTTGCAGCCTGCTCGGAATCTGCCCCACATGCAGGGTCCGGCCTGCCACCAGCGCGAAGCGTCCTGCCCCGGCTCGCCGGGGGCGCGGCTACTCCTGATCGGCCCGGCCCACCATGGCCATGTGCTGTCGGCCGCTGTTGATCACCATCGCGTTCCAGCGTCGCTGCTGGTCGAGCGAGGCGCTTCATTCGGAGCCGAACAGCGCAGGCCCGTTTTGCAGCATGACCAACGCCAGCCGGGCCGAGGGCACATGACCGGCGTCGGCCAGTTCGGCGAAGCGGCCGAAGGCGGCCGGGTAGCGTTGCGCTCGGAATGCGTCAACTGCACGGTCGTACACCGCGCGCTGCTTGACGGCGACGGTGCCACCGTCCTGGGCCAACGCGGGCGACGGTGGCGCGGCCAGCAATAGGATAGAGACGATGGCGAGGGGTGAGAAGCGCATGGTGAAGCCTCCGGGTTGGGTTGAGCAGTGAGCACCGCGCCCCTGCCTGCAGTGAGGGCCGATGGCCCCCTGTTGAACTAAACGTGGATTGGGACGCCAAACTATCAAGCCACGCCACCCCGGGTGCCGCGGACCCTCTCAGTTCAGATCCGCGAGGTCCAGCGGCCTGAAGTCCCCGCTGTAGATCCGTTCGAGAAACGCCCGGCCGCCGCCCGCGCCGTTGAAGTGTTTGTAGGACATGACACCGAAGGCATGCGGCGCCACGCCGTGCACCAGATCGTTGATGCTTTGCTCGTGCGAGTAGGTCCAGCGTTTGGTCGGAAACCGGGCCAGCACCTGCTTCAGCTTCACCGGGTCCATGGTCGACAGCTGGGCAGCGTAGGCGATGTATTCCTCCTGCGCATGCACGTTGGGGTTCAGCGGGTAGCGGTAGAAGGCCTTGGACAGCGCGTGTGCGCTTTCGTGCGCGAGCACCGAGACGAGTAGCTCGCGGTCGTAGCGCAGCTTGAAGTACGGCCGCTGACGCAGCCACGGCGCCGACAGCGAGGTCATCGTCACACGTTGGGAGGCCACTTCGTATTGCCCCACCACCCGCGTGCCCCCGACGAAGGTCTCGCGGCCACTGGCGTCCTTCACCGGCAGCACCACAGAGTCGGTGAACTGGATCGTCACCGGCTGTTCGGTCCGGTAGCCGAACCGGGCAAAGAACCCGACCGCACGCACGAAACCTTCGCATGCGGCGGCATGGTCGGCGCGGGTGCCCCCGATGACGAGGACCTGAGACTCGAAGCCGGCGCAGGTCCTGCCGCCCTGCGCCGGCACGTCTGCGGCCAGCGCACCGCCGGCCAGGACCGCCGCAGCAAGCACGCCGGCCAGGCGCAGGGCGTTCAAGGCCTGGCGCCTGGGATCGCGAGCGCCCCCCATGTCGTTCGAAGTCATGCGGAAACTCCCACAGGTCGTTAAAGAGGCCAGTGGGGTGCAACCGGAGTCCGCGTCGGCCACCTGTGCCGCCCGCGGTCCTGTGTACGCCCCTGACTGCCTTAACGACGGCGGGCCGGACAAACTATCACCGCCGCCGGTGTGCAACCGGCGGCAGGCCGGCTCGACCAGTCGGCCGCAGGTTCTGGCCAGGCGTCGCCCGGCAACGCCGGCTACGGAGCGGTACGCTGCGCTTGCTGTTCAGACAGGCGCCGCAGTGCCGCGCGAGCGGCCATCACGGCGCGGTCGCGCTCGTGCACCAGTTGCCAGCAGCAGCGCCAGGCTGCCGCGCTCGGGCTCGGGCTCGGGCTCGGGCTCGGGCTCGGGCACCGGCGCCGCGGCCATGCTGATTTCGCCCGTCGTTTAGAGCTTGGACATGTCCCAGCTCAGATCAGATTCACTTTCAATCGCATGCTGTTCTCCATAGAAGGGGTGTGAGTGGATGGTGGTTCGACTGGGCCTGCCGTCAGCGCCTTGCCTGGTCTCGTGGACGGCGCTGGCGGTATGCCCCTAGAAGATGTAGGGGCCTGGACGCTGTAGTCCTGTCACCAATAGGGGTTTGTCCCATGCTCATGCGTGCTGAGAGCGGCCGACGCGGACACGTGCGTGACCCCAAACCCCTACCTGCAGTGTTGTGACCGGGCGTGCGGCATGCCACCATACCTGGGTGACCGAAGAGACCTCACCGCCCATCACCGAGCTGCTCCATGCGTGGCGCGATGGCGACCGCAGTGCTTTTGCCCAGCTGCTGGAGCATGTGCACAGCAAGTTGCGGCGCATGGCTTTGGCGCGGCTGGGGGGCGACGAGACCCCTTCACTGGCGGCAGACGACATGCTGCACGAGTCGCTGCTGAAGATCATGAACACGCCGCCGGACTGGTGCGATCGCGAGCATTTTTTTGCCCACATGTCCATGGTCATGCGGTCGGTGCTGGTGGATCACGCCCGGGCGCGCCTGTGCGGCAAGCGTGGCGCCGGGGCGCACGTGACCTACACCTTGTCCGAATTGGGCGAAGAATCACAGGTGGCGGACTTGCTGACCTTGGACAGCCTGCTTCGCCGACTGGACGGCATCGACCCGCGCGCTGCACGGGTGCTGCAGCTTACCTACTTCGGCGGCTTGAAGCGCGACGACATTGCCAGTGTGATGGGACTGTCGGTGCCCACCATTGACCGCGAACTTCGTTTCTCGCGCGCATGGCTGTCGGCGCAACTGCAGCGCGAGCTGGAGGCCTGAGCGGCTGGATGACGGTGCGGCACTGGGAGCCGCGACGCCGGCTGGCGCTCGGCGTCATTGCCCGGGAAGCCTCGTCAAGGCGCGGGTGATGGCAACCGCAGCGAAGCACCGTGCTCCGTGGCCGCGCTTTCAGCAGCCTGGGCTCGCGCCAGGGCGTCCATAGCAAGGGCGTGCTCGAAGGCCTGCTCCGAGCGAACACGCCTCAGTTCACCCAACAGGTGCAGGATGAAGCCCGATGCCAGCGCCAGCAACACGACGATTGCCAGTACCCAGGGCCAATGCTGCCGCAGGCGCTTGCGAATCACATACGCACGGCGCCCCGCCAGGGCCGCCACAGGTTCGTGGGCGAGCAGCCGATCAAGGTCTTCCTGCAGCACGCCCACCGAACCGTAGCGCTGTTTGGGGTCGGCCGCAGTGGCACGTGCCACCACGGCGGCTAACTCCTCGCCACGCCTATGCAGCGCCTCAATGGGCCGCAGAAGTTCGTCCAGCAGGCGGCCAAGGCTGAAGATGTCGCTGGCCATGCCGGGGGCCAGGCCGGCAGCCTGCTCGGGGCTGGCGTAGTGCGGCGTCATGGCCATTGCGGCGTCGCCCTGGCCCTGCTCGCCTTGGACTTGCAATTGGGCGATGCCGAAGTCCAGCAGCATGGCCCGCCCTTCGGCGTTGATCACGACATTGGCCGGCTTGATGTCGCAGTGGATCACCAGATGACGGTGCGCATGGGCCACCGCATCACAAACGGTCTGAAACAGCGCCAGACGCGGCGTGAGGGGCAGGTGGTGCTGCGCGCACCAGACGTCGATGGTGTCGCCCTCGGCATATTCCATCACCAGGTAGGGTTGGCCGCTGGGCGTGCTGCCACCGTCCAGCAGCTTGGCGATGTGGGCATGGTTCATGCGGGCCAACAATTGGCGCTCGGCGGTCAGCCGCGCCAGGGCGGCCGGGCCGGACCAACCCAGCAGCAACTTGATGGCCACCTGCTGCTGGTAGTGGCCATCGCTGCGCTCGGCCAGAAAGACTCGTCCCATGCCGCCTTCGCCCAAAGGTCGCAGCAAGGTCCATGGGCCGAGTCGGTCACCCGGGCGCAACGGGGTACCTTGCCAATCGGCCGTGGCCTGGGCCACCGCGCCCGAGAAGCGCGTCACGCCGCCAGCGGGCACCAGCAGGGCCAGTACCTGAGACTGGGTCGCCGCATCGGCACCCAGGGCCTGCAACGCTGCACGCTGGGCTGTGCTGCTGGGCAGGTCGCAAACGGCATTGAACAGCTGCTTGATCTGGTAGTAGCTGGGCGCGGCGCCGTTGTCGTCCGAGCTCATGCGGGTGGCACCGAAGGGATCACGGCAATGATGCTGCCACGCAAGGGTCGACGGCGACATCGTGATCAACCCGTCACACCTGGCGACGAGCACGACCTCGGGTGTCACGATGGACCGCCACCGCTTAGGATGTCCGCACCATGCGCAGCAATCTCGTGCCCATGGTCGGCACCGCGTGGTGCGGTTTTGCAACCCGTGTTGGGAGGATCGCTCCGGTGAATCACAACAGTGCGGTCCGGTCGAACGGATCGGTCTTGCTGCCCGGCTCCGCCAGCTTCCTGTGCCTGCGTTGGTCTGCGGAGCTTGCCGGACCTTCGATGGGCGATGCGGCAACGCTGCGCGGTGCGGATTGGCACGCAGACTGGGCCGCAGATTGGATCGCAGCAGTGCGGCAATTGGTGCTGACCTTCGGCGGTCAAACAATAGCTGATGCGCAGGGCCAGTTGAGCGCCAGCTTTGAAGGCGGGCTTTCAGCGGCGCTGGCGGACCCTGCTGTGCGCGCTGTGCACTGTGGGCTGGCCTTGCTGGCGGCAGGTGTCGAGCACAAGGCCCTGGCACGTCGACAGTCGCCCAGCTCGACCCTGACACTCCAAGTGGGCGTACACCGCCCATCACCTTCGGATGCTCAGGGGCACGACGTCGCGGCCCGCATCGCGGCGGCAGCGACCGTGGGGCGGCTGTGGCTGTGCCACGACACAGCCGCCCGGGTACGTTCGCTGTTTGACCTTGGGCCCATGCTGCCATTGCCATCACTGCCGGGGCAGCCCAGCGTGCAGATGGGTGTGCTCATCGGCAGGCGAGCCGGTTCAGAGACCGCTGCGACTGCCGGTGCACGATCCGCTGCCAGCGGCACGGCGTTGATCGGCCGCGAGACCGAACGGCTGGTGCTGCAGCAGGCCTATTCCCAGCTGACCGAGCGATCCACCGCTGCGCGGCTGACCGTGCTGGCCGAGTCAGGCGTGGGCAAGAGCCGCTTGTTGGCAGATTTCGATGCCTGGACCAGTGCCCAGCCTCATCCGCTTCATACCCTGCGCGCTCGCGCGAGACCGCAGACCCAGGCGCACCCCTTCGGCCTTCTGCAAGCCCTGGTGCGCGGTCACTGCCGGATCGATGAAACCGATCCGCCCGCACGGGCCCGGCAGCAGCTGGAGCAGGCCATTGCACCGTGGTTCGCGGACGACGAAGGCACCTCCGTGGCCGAGGGTCACGCCCACTCGCTCGCGCACCTGATCGGCATCGACTTCGCGGACAGCCCGCACATCCGCGGCATCCTGGACGATCCGCGCCAGATCCGTCAGCGCGCTGTCCATGTGGCCCGACACTGGTTGCGTCGGCTCAGTGCGGCGGGTCGCGCACCCGTGCTGTTGCTGCTCGATGATGTGCAGTGGGCAGACGATGAGTCGCTCGATTTTCTCGATAGCCTGCTGCAATCCAACGTCGATACCGCGTTGCTTGTGGTGGCGTTCAGCCGACCCGAATTGGCGCAGCGGCGTGCGCACTGGCTCAGCGCGGACGAAGGCCAGCGACACGTCACTCTGCCTGTGCTAAGCGCGACCGACAGCCGCGCACTGGTGCAGGCGCTGCTGGCCAAGCTGCCGGCGTTGCCATCGGCTCTGGTGGAGGGCTTGATCGCCCAGACGGGTGGCCACCCGCAGTTCATCGAGGAGCGACTCCAACTGCTCATCGACTTGGGCGTGATCACCCCCGGCGTGGACAGTTGGGGCGCCGACATGGCGCGCCTGCGCAGCACGCGCCTGCCGGCCACGCTGAGCGGGGTGCTCAAGACCCGGCTGGCGCTGCTGCCGCCCGAGCTACGCCAGGCTTTGCAGTTGGCCAGCGTCATCGGACCGGCTTTCTCGGTGGCTGCCTTGCAGGCTTTGGGCAACCACTTGTCGAAGGCATTGCCACTGTTGGTGGACCGGTCATGGGCCGTGCCAGAAGCCGCCCGATCGGCTGGCGCGGGCCATGGCCATGAGGCGGGGCACGCGTCAGCTCTGGCCGCGCCAGCGGCGTCGTTCACGTTCAAACACGCCAGCCTGCAGCAGGCCGCCTACGCATCACTGCCCAGGCTCACCCGGCGCGAGCTGCACGGTACCCTGGCTCGGTGGTTGGTCGCCGCCACCGTGTTGGGCAGTCCGGCCGCGCCGGCGGAAACGGCGCAGCACTTCGAGCAGGCTGGTGAGGATCTGTTGGCCGCCGAACACAATGTTCGCGCCGCCCAACATGCCGCCGCACTCTTTGCGCCGGAAGCCGCGCTGCGACATGCGCAACGCGGCCTTAACGCCTTGCAGCGCTTGCCCGCCAGTGCACGGGTGTCCGAGCTGCGCTGGACTTTGCTGCGCCGGCGCGTGAGTGCGTTCGAGATCCTGGGCCGCGATGCGCAGTATGAGCAGGACATCGCGGCCTTGGCTGCGTTGGCTGATGAACTGGACGATGACGCCAAGCGCACCGAGGCGATCTCAATCCGCTGCGGGCAGTTGTTGTTGAGCGAAGACTACGCGGGCCTTAAGCTGGCCGCGCGGCAATCCATGGCCCTGGCCGAACGGGCCGGGCTAGATGACTACCGCATCAGCGCCATGCGCATGCTGGCCGATGCGCACGGCGGCCTGGGCGATTGGGATGCCTGTGCGCGCCTGGCCCGTCAGGCCTTGGAGCAAGCGCGCCTCCTGGCCGAACACTCGACTGCAGCCAACTGCTTGAACACCCTGGCAGCGGTGGCCGAGCGGCAGCAGGACCCGCTGGGCCGCATCCGCTGCCATGAGCAGGCATTGGCCCTGTCGGGCCAGATCGGCGACCGGCGCGGCGAAGCCACCCAACTCGTCAACCTGGCCGGGGCCTGGTTGAGGCTGGGTGAGCTGGTGGCGGCGGGGCAGACGGCAGGGCAGGCACTCACACTGGCAAGGGCCCTAGGTGCCCGTTTGCACGAAAGCATTGCCCTGTCTCACTCTGCGACGCTGGCGCTGTGGCTGGGCCAGAGCCAGCAGGCGCTGGGGCTGGCGACCGCGTCGGTTGAAGCCGCCGTTGCCGCCGGCGCTGTGGTCTGGCAAGCCGATGCCCAACTGGTGCTCGGCACAGTCGCGTTGGCATTGGGTGACCACACTTTGGCGCAGCAGAGCTTCGAGCAAGCCCGCAGCACCAGCCAAGGCGCGCAAATGCCGCGCTGGCTGGACGCCATCGCCGGCCTGGCCCGGGTGGCACTACTGCGCACCGACTTGCCGGCGGCCTTGGGGCTGGTTCAGCAGGTTCTGGATCTGGAAGCCGCGACGCAATCGCCCCACGACGCGGGCTCGCCGCGAAGCCTTGAGCTGGCCGTCCACCGGGTGTTGGCCAGCGCCGACGATGCGCGCGCGATTTCCTGGCTGCAGCGCGCCCATGGCCAGCTGATGGTCACCGCAGCGTCGATCGCTGACCCGACGCTGCGCGAGGCCTTTCTTAACAACATTCCAGACCACCGCGCAATCCTTGCGGCATGGCGCGTGGCGCAGGAAGAAGTCTGGCGCGGGGCGGCCCAAGTCGCGCCCTGAGCCGGGAAGCGCCAAAAGTTGAACCTGAGCGCGCGGCTGGCACTCTTCCGAACGGTGTGTGACGCGGTGGCGCATGCGCACCGCCACTTGGTGATTCACTGCGACATCAAGCCGGCCAACGTGCTGGTCAACGCCGAAGGCCGCGCCATGCTGCTGGACTGCGGCATCTCGCGCATGCAGGGCCAGGGTGACGAGGCTGCGCTGGCCATGACGCCCGCGTATACCAGCCCCGAGCAGATGGCCGGGCAGGTGCCGGGCATCGCCAGCGACGTCTTCAGCCTGGGCCGCTTGCTGGCGGAGTTTTTGGCGCATGTAGCGGCCAACCACACGCGCGGGTTTGAGTTGGCGGGGGTGGTTGCGCGTGCCACTGCGCACGACCCCGAGCAGCGCTATGGCTCGGTCGGCGAGCTGCAAGAAGACTTGCACCGGCCGCTCGCGCACCAGCCCGTGGCCGCGCTGGCGGGCCGCCGCGTGTATGTGATGCGCAAGGGACTGCGCCGTCACTGGCAGTGGCTGCTGGCCAGCGCATTGCTGGTGCTGCTGAGCGCCGGCTTCACGCTGCGTTTGATGGCCGAGTTGACGCGCGCGCAGGCAGCGCTGGCGCAGGCCCAGGCCGACGAGCGCGCGGACTTGCGGCGCGGTGCGGTGCTGCCGCCATCAACGACCGCACCCCCACCGACCCGGCCTTGAGATGCCGCGTTACTCGGTCGTGCGCGCATCAGCGCCGACATAGACCTGGTTTCATTCAAACGCTCGGACGCAGGCGACTCCAGCGACCCTGGTGGCTGGGTCGCCTGATCGGTCACGGTTGGCCAGCGTCAGGCCCCTTGCAGGGCGCGTCGGGCCAGTGCCCCGACTCCTCGCTAAGCACAAACAGTCAACTGGACTGTTTGTGTCCGGGCTCGGCTTGCAACGACTGGCCACGGGCAGATGAGCGAGGCCGTGCCCTGGCCTGCAGACCCAGGTACGTGAGGATCTTCTCGATCACTGGCTGCTCCAGGATCGCCGCGATGATCTTGAGCTCGCCGCCGCAGTGCGCGCAGTGCGCCATGTCGATCTTGAACACGCGCTTGAGCAGCTTGGCCAAGCTCAGCCGCACCGGGCGGTGGCGCTGGTAGTGCAGCGCGGCGCCGTCCGGCGTCCACTGGGGCTACTGGGCCGTGGTTTGCAGGCACGCCTCCTGAGGTAATGACCTCGAACGGTCTCAAGCCGCGCAAGGCGGCGCAAGCGCCCTGGCAGACGCCCACCTGCGGTTGCCTGCTTTCGGGTTGCTAACTCCACGCCGCCGCCAGCGTAAGCGTGGCCGGGTGGGGTGCCGGGAAGCCGTCGTTCACCTATGACGGCTCATGGCCGACTGCCGGTCTACGAATCAGTCATTTGCAAGACAGCTCAGGCACAGGCAGCTGACACCCGGTCACTGCTAG
>JANPDN010000213.1:0-21778 GCA_031431555.1 Rubrivivax sp. | reverse complement strand
GGCTACAAGCGATGCCGCCGCGCTGGTGCCCGCGCTGGCCGGCCTGCATGCACGCTTGCTCGAGCGGCGCCGCGGCAAGCAACTGCACGAACCAGGCGTGAAAGGATCGGATCGCGACGCCGCGGCCGCCATCGAGCAAGCGTGCATGCAGGCCGGCCAGCGCGGGCACCAGCGCGGCGGCATCGCTTGTAGCCAGACCGCGATCGACCAGTGCCTTGGTGAGCCGCTGCCGCTGTGCCCCATCGAGCGTGCCGACACATGAAAATTCGAGCAGCCACTCGCTCAGGCGGGCGCGCATTTCACCGGCGGCTTTGCGCGTAAACGTCAGCGCAAGAATCTCCTGCGGCTGCGCACCATCGAGCAGCGCGCGCAGGATGCGCGAGACGAGCATCCAGGTTTTGCCAGACCCGGCGCAGGCTTCGACGACGATGCTGCGCCGCGGGTCGCAGGCGGCGGCGTAGACCGCGGCTTCGTCGACCAGGCGGCCGTCCAGGTGGTAAGCGGGTTGATCGGCCAGGTGATCGGCCGGCTTGGTCATGGCGCCGAGGTCCAATGGTCGCGCCGGCACAGCCCGCGCGCTTCGCAGACGTCGCAGACCGGCGCTTCGCCCAAGGCCGCAAAGCCGGCGCCGGCGCGCAGCCGGCGCAGGTCTTCGGCCAGGCCGTCGAGCAGCGCGCGTGCCGAATCGGCCACCTGCCGATGTTCGATGGCCTCGGGCGCATTGGCGCTGTCGAGCGCCAGGTAGGCCGCCCTGACGCTGTCGTCTCCGGCATCGTCGGCATTCACGAGCAGGGCATAAAACGCGAGCTGGGTGTCTTCAAAACGGTTGCGCAGCACGCTGCGGAATTTGGCCGGCGCACCGGTTTTGTAGTCGATCAACTCGATGCCCAGCGGGCCTTCGTCGACCCGGTCGATGACCCCCGACAGCTGCGGGCCGCCGAGCTCGGCAGCGTCGCGCTCGATGCGGCGTTCGCCGTCGACCCAGCGCAAACCGGCCGCGTCGCGCGTGTGCAGCCAGGCCAGGTAAGCCGGCACGAGTTGCTCGAAGCCGGCGCGCAGTGGCAACAGTGCCGCCGGGTCGATGCCTGATTCGGTGGTCACCGCTTGCGCGGCAGCCAGCAGGGCCGGCAGGTCGTCGGCAGCATCACCACGCTGTTGATGAAAGCGGTGCAGCACCGCGTGCAGCCAGTTGCCGTAGTCGCGTTTGTCGACCTCGCGCTGCAACTCATCGGCTTCGCGCAGATGCAGCACATAACGGGCGAAAAATTTGTACGGGCAGGCACGCAGCGTTTCGATGCTGGTCGCGCTCAAGGCGCCGGGCACGCCTGCAGGCGCGGCCGGCGCGGGCCGCAAAATCGGCGTGGGCAAGACCTGGCGAAGCGTCGCTGTCGCAGCGGTTCGGCGCAGCGGCGCGCTGCCGGCGCGTTGGCGCGCGAGCGCGATCGCATCGAGCAGCGGGCTCGGCGCCACCGGCTCGTCGCCATCGCGTCTGCGCACCGTAAAAGTGACTTGCGGCAAACGCAGCGCCTGCGCCAGCGCCAGGCGCTCGCGGCGCGCTCGGGCGTCGAAGTCGGCCGAAGGCAGGCCGAGTGCCACCGCCGCGGCGCGGTCGATCAGCCCGGGGTTGACGCTGGTCGCGCCGAGATGGCGTGCATCGGCGCCGGCGATGACCACCGCGCCGAAGGGGCGCAGCATGACCCGCACCAGCGGCGTCAGCACGACCTCGGCGCCGGCCGCGGCCGGCGGCACAAAAGTCGACATCTCCAGCGTGCGATCGATCCAGTCGGCAAAACCGGCAAGGTCGGTGACTTCGGCTTGCAGGGCGCTGGACCTGGCGGCGTCGGCATCCAACTGATGAACCTTTGCTGGGCGCAGTTGCAAGGCGTCGAGCAGCTGCGCGCCGGCTGCGTCAGCGCGCAGGGCGGCGCCGAGGCCGGTGCTGTCGAGCACGGTGGCCAGCGCCAGCAACCACGTCGAGAGTGCGCGACGCGGTGGCCCGTTGGCCAGCGGCGACAACTCGCTGCGTGTTTGGTCGAGCAGCGCCAGCACGGCAGCATCGTCGCCGGCGCGTGGCTCGCGGCCGCTGCGCCAGATCGACTCCAGCGTCTGCAGTGCGCCGGCCTGCGCTTGTACTGCGGGGTTGGACTTCAACCACTCCAGGCGGTCGTCGCGGCGCGCGCCAGGTTGCGCGGCACGCAGCAGCGCCATCAGCCGTGCCGCTGCGCGCGTGGTCGACAGCGTCCAGCCGGTCTCGTCACTGATGCCGATCTGGCAGCGATCGAGCAGCGCCCGCACCCGGCGCGTGAGGATGCGGTCGAGTGCGACCAGCGCCACCGGCGCGCAGCCGGCATCGACGGCGGTGATCACCGCCGTTGCGGCCGCCTGCGCTTCGGCTTCGAGGCCGTCGGCAGTGATGAGCACGGGCGCCGAAAGCATCGCGGCGTCGGCGAAGGGGTCGTCGGCGGCGGGCCCGCTGACGGCATCGCTGGCGGCCTCGGTGATGTCCGCACCGATGTCCGCACTGATGCCGGCACTGATGCCGGCACTGATGTTTTCGGCGATGACTTTTGTGCCGCGCGCATCGACGCCGGTGTTGATGTGCAGCGCCGGCACCGCGCTGTTGGCCATCACGGCTTGCGCCAGCGCGTCGTCACCGCCGGCGCTGACGACTACCCACGCCGACGGTTGATGATCAAAGAGCATGGCCGTCGCCGGCAGTGCGGCCAGGCAGGCCCATTCGAGCGCGACTTGTGCCAACGCCGATTCCAGCGTGCCTGGGCCGAGTTGGCCAGCAGCGTTGCTGAGAGGACCGGCACCACCGATTCCGCCGCCCGTGGCACGCCCGCGGCCGACGAGCAGCCTCGCCAGCGCCCAGTAGTCAGCGCGCGCCGCCGGTGGCTGTGTGCCGGCCGCACGCCAGAGTTCGTGCGCCGTGAGCAGCGCAGCGGCCCCGGCCTGGTTGAAGCCACGCCGGTCACGACGCTCCCAGGCGAGCATGCTGGGCTGCTGGCGCAACAGTTGCGACAGCGACAAGGCATCGACCACCGCGACGCCGCAGAGTTCGCCAGCGGCGCTGGCCGGCGGCGGCGCCAGTGCCGCGGCCAGCGTGCTCGTCGTTTCGATGCGCGGTTGCCAGCCGCCGTGCGTGCCAAAAGCGCGCCGTGCCGGGTCGATGAGCTGCACGAATGGCAGCAGCAGCACGAGGTCGCGCAAGGGCACCGCCTGCGCCGTGGCCCAGTCTCGAACCATTGCTGCCACGCGCCGCCAGACCTCTTCTGGCGGGCAGCGGCCATCGATCTTCAACTGGTCGGGCATCGTGTGGCGTTGCAGAAGTGCGGCGGCAGGCCCGGCGGGCAGCGGGTTGATGTGTCAGAATCATTGTGCCTGCTGGTGCATGAACGTTGCATGCAATGACAGCGGCCAGGGAGAAGACCTCATGAGCAGCGACGCGATCAAACATGTCACCGACGCATCCTTCGAAACCGATGTGATGCAGTCCGACCGCCCGGTCCTGGTGGACTATTGGGCCGAATGGTGCGGGCCTTGCAAGATGATTGCGCCGATCCTCGAAGACGTCGCCAAGGACTATGGTGACCGCATCCAGATCGCCAAGATGAACGTCGACGAAAACCCCGACGTGCCGGCGAAGTTCGGCATCCGCGGCATCCCGACCCTGATGCTCTTCAAGGGCGGCGAACTCGTCGCGACCAAGGTCGGCGCCTTGCCAAAAGCCCAGTTGACGGCCTTCATCGACGGGCATCTATAATCCGTCCTTATTGAGAGCGGCGACGAGGGTCGAAAGACCTGCCGCCCCAGAACGATTCACAGGGCCGCCACGCCAGATGCGTGGCCTCCCGATTCGGGCTGAATCGCCGGCGCTGACGCTGGCACGGTCCTCCCCAAGAACTTTCCCTACCGATCGATCCGGCGGCTGCACGCCCTAGACGCCAACACTGGCCCAAACCGGCCAGATCCCGCCAGCCCGACCAGACGGCGCCGGCAAATCCAGCCGCTGCACAGCAACACCAACGGCACCGCGCCGATTCGCCGCGCACGCCTTCTTCCCCAGGGTGTCTCACGATGCACTTGTCAGAACTCAAAGCCCAGCACGTCTCCGAGCTCATCACGATGGGCGAGGCGCTGGAGATCGAAAACGTCAGCCGCCTGCGCAAGCAGGAACTGATGTTCGCGATCATGAAAAAGCGCGCCAAGGCCGGCGAGCAGGTGTTTGGCGACGGTGTGCTCGAGGTCCTGCCCGACGGCTTCGGCTTTCTGCGCTCGCCAGAAGCCAGCTACATGGCCAGCACCGACGATATCTACCTGTCACCGAGCCAGGTGCGCCGCTTCAACCTGCACACCGGCGACATGGTCGAAGGCGAAGTCCGGGTGCCCAAGGACGGTGAGCGTTACTTCGCGCTGGTCAAGGTCGACCGCGTCAACGGCATCACGCCCGAGGAAAACAAACACAAGATCATGTTCGAGAACCTGACGCCCTTGTTCCCCAAGGAGCAGTTCAGACTCGAGCGTGACATCAAGAGCGAAGAAAACGTCACCAGCCGGATCATCGACCTCGTCGCGCCGATCGGCAAAGGCCAGCGCGCGCTGCTCGTGGCGCAGCCCAAGACCGGCAAGACGATCATGATGCAGCATATGGCGCACGCGATTGCCGCCAACTACCCCGAGGCGCACCTGATGGTGCTGCTCGTCGACGAGCGCCCGGAAGAAGTCACCGAAATGCAGCGCACCGTGCGCGGCGAGGTCATCAGCTCGACGTTTGACGAACCCGCAGCGCGCCATGTCCAGGTAGCCGAGATGGTCATCGAACGCGCCAAGCGCCTGGTCGAGATGAAAAAGGATGTCGTCATCCTGCTCGACTCGATCACGCGCCTGGCCCGCGCCTACAACAACGTGCTGCCCTCATCGGGCAAGGTCCTCACCGGTGGTGTCGACGCCAACGCCTTGCAGCGGCCGAAGCGCTTTTTTGGCGCCGCCCGCAACGTCGAAGAAGGCGGCTCGCTGACGATCATCGGCACCGCGCTGATCGATACCGGCAGCCGCATGGACGAGGTCATCTACGAAGAATTCAAGGGCACCGGCAACTGCGAGATCCACCTCGATCGCCGGATGGCCGAAAAGCGTGTTTACCCGTCGATCCTGATCAACAAGAGCGGCACCCGGCGCGAAGAGTTGCTGCTCAAGCCGGAGATCCTGCAAAAGACGTGGATCCTGCGCAAACTGCTCTACCCGATGGACGAGATCGAGTCGATGGAGTTCATGCTCGAAAAGATGAAGGCCAGCAAGAACAACCTGGACTTCTTCGACATGATGCGCCGCGGCGGCTGAGCGCCCGCTGACTTTGGCCTGCCCGGGCTATAATTCGAGGTTTGGCGCTTCTACGGCAAGTGCGCAGCAGTCCGCGGCGTGGCTCCCGACCCTACCCAAGCGAGGTTCTTCATGAAAGATGGCATCCATCCGGCGTACCGCGAAGTCTGTTTCGTGGACCTGTCCAACGGCTTCAAATTTGTGACCCGCAGCTGCCTGCAGTCCAAGGAGTCGATCAAGATGGAAGATGGCCGCGAGCTGCCGCTGATGAAGCTGGAGTCGACCAGCGAGTCGCATCCGTTTTACACCGGCACCCAAAAAAGCGTCGACAACCTCGGTGGCCGCGTCGAGAAGTTCCGCAACAAGTTTGCGCGAGTCGGCCTCAAGAAGTAGGCCGATCTCGATGGCCAAAAGACGGCAGCTTCGGCTGCCTTTTTTTCGTCTGCAATTTTTCGCCGGCGCCATGACGGCAGCGGGCCTGCGGGCATGATGGCGGGATGAGCGCACCCAACCCGGCCCTCGTCACCCAGCGCGCAGCGCAGCGCCTGCCGCGGGTCGCGCTGTTGCTCTTCTGCGCGGCCTGGGTGATCCCCGGCATCTTTGGCCGCGACCCCTGGCGCAACGCCGATGTCACCGCCTTCGGCGTGATGAGCGCGATGGCCGAAGGCCGTAGCGGCTGGTTCACGCCGATGCTCGGTGGCCTGGCCGTCGACGCCGCCCTGCTGCCGCATTGGTTGGGCGCGGCCTTCATCGTCGTGCTGTCGCCGCTGGTCGACCCGGCACTGGCTGCACGGCTGCCGTTTGGCCTGCTGCTCGCGGCGACGCTGGCCTTCACCTGGTACACCACCTTCCACCTCGCGCGCACCGAAGCCGCGCAGCCGCTGGCCTTTGCTTTCGGCGGCGAGGCGGCGCCGGTGGACTATGCCCGCGCGCTGGCCGACGGCGCCCTGCTCGCGCTCATCGCGACCCTGGGCCTGCTGCAGCTCGGCCACGAAACGACGCCCGAGCTGGTCCAGCTCTTCGCCACCAGCGTCTTTTTGTGGGCCCTGGCCGCAGCGCCGTATCGCAGCGGGCGGGCACGCCTGGGTGTGATCGTTTCGCTGTCGCTGCTTGCAGCCAGTGGTGCGCCGGCGATGGCGATCGTCTTTGGCCTGCTCGGCGCCCTGATCTGCGCGCGTTCGGCATATGCGCAGGCGCGCGGCTTCGCGGTCTGGGTGGCAGCAGCGACGCTGGTCGCGACCATCGTCGCGACCACGATCGGCAGCTGGGCGTGGCGCTTTGGTTTCAACCTGCGCGCCGACCAGCTGGTGCAGATCGCGCGCCAGTGGCTGTGGTTCTTGTGGCCGGTCTGGCCACTCGCGGCCTGGACGCTTTGGCGCTGGCGCCGGCAATGGCTGAACCGGCATGTGTCGGTGCCGCTGTCGGTGGTCATCAGCGCCTGCGCCGCAAGTATCTGGATGGGCGGCAGCGACCGCGCGCTGATGCTTGCACTGCCGGCGCTGGCGGTGCTGGCAGCCTTTGCACTGCCGACGCTGCAACGCAGTGCTGCCGCGGCGATCGACTGGTTTTCGGTGAGTTTTTTCAGCGCTTGCGTGGCCGTCATCTGGGCCATGTACATCGCGATGCAGACCGGTTCACCGGCACGCTGGGCGGCCAATGTGGCCAAGCTCACGCCCGGTTTCGAGATGCCGTTTTCGCTGGCCGAGTTGGCGCTGGCAGCGCTCGGCACGCTGGCCTGGATCGCGCTGGTACGTTGGCGCACCGGGCGCCACCAGCATGCGTTGTGGAAGAGCCTGGTGATCCCCGCCGGTGGGGTCGCCCTGTGCTGGCTGTTGCTGATGACGCTTTGGCTGCCGCTGCTGGACTTTGCGCGCAGCGCGCGGGCAGTGGTCGAACGCGCCGCGCCGCATATCGGTGACTCGCGCTGCATCGTGGCGCAGAATTTCAGCCTCGCGCAGATCGCATCGTTCGAGGTCTTCGGCCACTACAGCGTCGATGCGCGGCCGGCGGCGGTGAATGCCTCAACGTGCAGCGTCCTGGTCGGTATCACGCGGTCGGCGGCGGCGGACACGGTGCCCGGCTGGCAACTCGTCGCCACCCTGCGCCGGCCGACGGATCGCACCGAAGTTATTTCAGTCTACCGACGCTAGCGGCGCTGCTGCCGACGAGAACATCGCACCCGCCCGCGCCGGTGCTGCGTCAACGGCGCCAGCGACCGCGCGCACCCGCGCCGCGGGGTAGATCAACCGGAAGCTCGAGCCCTTGCCCAACTCGCTCTGGATATCGATCTCGCCGCCATGGCGTTGCAAGATGTGCTTGACGATCGCCAGGCCAAGGCCAGTGCCGCCGGTGTCGCGCGAGCGGCTGCCATCGACGCGGTAAAAGCGCTCGGTCAGGCGTGGCAGGTGTTCGCGGGCGATGCCGACGCCGTTGTCGGCGACCTCGAACTCACCCGCACCGTCGGGGCGGATGCGCCAGCGCACGTCGATCTGCCCACCTTCGGCGGTGTAGCGCACCGCATTGCTGACCAGATTGCTCAAGGCACTTTGCAGTTCGCCCGGCGCACCGGCGATCTCGGCCATCTCTGCGGCCGGCGTGGTTTCGACATTGACCTGGTGGCGCCCGGCAGACAGACCCGCGGCTTCGGCCAGTGCCTGGCTCATCAGGGCCTGCACCGGCACCCAGCGGTCGGCACCCGGCCGCGGGCTGCCTTCGAGTTGGGCCAGGGTCAACAAGTCCGACACCAGGGCCTGCATGCGGTGGGTCTGCTGTTCCATCAGCACCAGCACCCGCGCGCGTTCGGGCTCGCTGAGTTGCAGTGCGGCAAGGGTTTCGACAAAACCTGCCAGCACCGTCAAGGGCGTGCGAATCTCGTGCGAGACGTTGGCCACGAAGTCGCGGCGCATCGCGTCGGCACGTTCACGCTCGGTGATGTCCTGCGAAAGCACCAGCTTCTTGCCGTCGCCATACAGCCGCACCAACACCGTCAACGTGCCCTGCCCGCCCGGACCAGGGAACTGCACCTGCTCGTCGAAACGACCTTCCTGGAGGTAGGCGACAAAAGCCGGCGCGCGCACGAGGTTGGTCACGCGCTGCAAACGGTCACGTTGCGGGTCGAGCCCGAAATGCGCCGCGGCGACCGAGTTGCACCACTGGATCTGGTCGTTGTCATCGAGCAAGAGCACACCATTGGGCGAGGCTTCGATCGCCGAAAAAAACTGCCGCAACTGGTCGCGTTCGTACTCGATCTCGCGCTCTCGGCTGCGCAGCACACGTTCGGTGCGGTAACCGATCTCACCCCAGAAGCCAGTGTCGCGTGGCGCATCGCGCTCTTGCGCGCTGCGCAGCCAACCCAGCAACCGGTAGCCGCCAACACGATCGGTCGCCGCCGTAAGCACCGCGCCGAGCACCGCACCCGCCACGGCCCACCCTGCCGGTGCGTTGAACAGACCGCCGAAGAGCGCACCCAAGGCAGCGCCGGCCAGCGTGGCCAGCACGGTGGCAAGCATCCGGGGCAGCAACCAGTTCATCGCCGTCGATGCTAACGCGCCAGGCCGCCAGCGAAGGACTAGGCGGCGACGGTCGTATTGATGTGGCTCAAGCGGTACCCAGCACCGCGCACGGTTTCGACCAGCGTTGCGCTGCCGACAGGCGACAGCGCTTCGCGCAGCCGTTTGACATGGACGTCGACGGTACGCTCTTCGATGAAGACATGGTCACCCCAGACGCGATCGAGCAGTTGTGCCCGGCTGTGGACACGCTCGGGATGGGTCATGAAAAAGTGCAGCAGGCGGAACTCGGTCGGGCCGACACGCACTTCGCGCAGTTCGCCATCAACCGCTTTCGTGACCCGGCGCGTGGCCGGGTCCAGCGTCAGGCCGCAGACCTGCACCGCGTCGTCCAGCGCCTGCGGCGAGCGCCGGCGCAGCACGGCGCGGATGCGCGCCAGCAGGGTCTTGGGCGAAAAGGGTTTGGTCAGGTAGTCGTCGGCGCCGGCGTCCAGCCCCTGCACCATGTCGGTCTCTTCGGCGCGTGCGGTGAGCATGATCAGCGGCAGGTCGCGGGTGCGCACGTCAGCGCGCCAGCGCCTGGCAAGTGCCACGCCACTCTGCCCGGGCAGCATCCAGTCGAGCAGCACCAGGCTGGGCAAGGCGCGGTCGACCTCGGCCTGCGCGGCCTCGGCACTGGCGGCAACGACGACCGCGTAGCCGGCATGGCGCAAGTTGATCGCGATCAGCTCGGCAATCGCCGATTCATCTTCAACCACCAGAACCTTGTTCATTCCCGAACTCCTGGGCTGTGGTCGATCACCGGATGGCATCCTCGACGGCCTCGACGGAGGTGTGCCTCACGTCAGTGCCCTTGACCACGTAGATGATCGCTTCGGCGAGATTCTTGGCGTGGTCACCAACCCGCTCGATCGCCTTGGCCACAAAGACGAGGTCGATGCTCGAAGAGATCGTGCGCGGGTCTTCCATCATGTAGGTGATCAGCTTGCGCAGCAGGCCGTCGAACTCCTGGTCGATCTGGTCGTCTTGCTTGAGCACTTCGAGCGCACGACCGGTGTCCAGCCGCGCAAACGCATCGAGCGCCTTGCGCAGCAGCGCGATCGCGAGCTGGGCTTCGAACTGCAGGTCAGCCACCGGCAGGCGCAGCCGACTCGACACGCCGGTATTGATCAAGCGCTGCACGGTGCGCGCGATGCGGGCGGCTTCGTCGCCGACACGCTCAAGATTGGCAATCGATTTGCTCACTGCGATGAGCAATCGCAGGTCTCGGGCAGTGGGCTGGCGCCGCGCGATGATGGCCGAAAGATCGCGGTCGATCTCGAGCTCCATCTGGTTCACGCGCTCTTCATTTTCGAGCACCCGCGAGGCGGTTTCGCCGCTGAAGTTGGACAACGCATACATCGCCTGCGCGACCTGGCTTTCGACCAAGCCGCCCATTTCGAGCACGCGGTTGGAGATGCCGCTGAGCTCGGCGTCAAACTGGGTCGACAGATGTTTGTCGCTCATCGAAGGGTCCTCTGGTCGTCGCACATGGTGTCAGGCCGGTCAACCAAAGCGGCCGGTGATGTAGTCCTCGGTCTCTTTGCGCTTGGGCTTCATGAAGATGTCCTTGGTGTCGCCATACTCGATGAGCTCACCGATGTACATGTACGCAACGTAGTCAGAAACGCGCGCCGCCTGCTGCATGTTGTGCGTGACGATGAGGATCGAGACCTTGCTCTTGAGCTCGCCGATAAGCTCTTCGATCGCACCGGTGGCGATCGGGTCGAGCGCCGAGGTCGGCTCGTCGAAGAGCAAGATCTCGGGGTCGGTGGCCAGCGCGCGCGCGATGCACAGGCGCTGCTGCTGGCCGCCTGACAGGTTGGAGCCGCCTTCATCGAGGCGGTCGCGCACCTCGTCCCAGAGCGCGGCGCCGCGCAGCGCAGATTCCACCTTGTCCTCGATATAACTGCGCGACTTCTCGTTGCGCACGCGCAAGCCGTAGGCAACGTTTTCGAAGATCGATTTCGGGAACGGGTTGGGTTTCTGGAAAACCATCGAAATGCGCATGCGCACCTCGATCGGGTCGACCTGCGCCGCAAGCACATTCACCGCATCCGGCAGGAGTTGGATCTCGCCGTCGTAGCGGTGCCCGGGGTAGAGGTCGTGCATGCGGTTGAAGCAGCGCAGGAAAGTTGATTTGCCGCAGCCCGAAGGCCCGATCAGCGCGGTGACATGGTTTTCGTAAACCGGCATCGACACCCGCTTGAGCGCCTTGAAGCTGCCGTAGTAGAAGTCCAGCCCTTTGGATTCGGCCTTCAGTGCCGGCGGATTGCTCGGCAGCGTGATCGTGGATGTCATGCGGGGTCCAGTCGGGGTATCGAGCAGTCGAGCGGTCGAGCGATCACTTGGTGACTTACCACTTGAGATTCTTGCGCAGCCGGTAGCGCAACCAGATCGCCAGGCCGTTCATGCCGAGTGTCATCAACACCAGGACAAAACTTGCCGCGGCCGCGTTCTGGTGGAAAGCCGGGTCGGGGCGAGACGTCCAGTTGAAGATCTGGATCGGCATCACCGTGAAAGGCGAGAACAACCAATCGAAGGCTGCCGCCGGTGGGTCGCCGGTGCCCGGCACCGGTGGCAAAAAGGCGATGAAGGTCAAGGCGCCGATGGTGATGATGGGTGCCGTCTCGCCGATCGCGCGCGCCATGCCGATGATCACGCCGGTGAGGATGCCCGGCAGACCGTAAGGCACGAGATGATGACTCACCACCTGCCACTGCGAGGCACCGCAGCCATAGGCGGCCTCGCGGATCTGCTGCGGTATCGATCGCAGCGCCTCGCGCGTGGCGACGATGACGATGGGCAGAATCAGCAGCGCCAGCGTCAAGCCCGCCGAGAGGATGCTCTGGCCAAAACCGAAGGTGTAGACAAACAGGCCCAGCGCAAGCAGGCCGTAGACGATCGACGGCACGCCGGCGAGGTTGGCGATATTGATCTCGATGACATTCGTGAACCAGTTCTTGCGGGCATATTCTTCAAGATAGATCGCGCTGGCGATGCCGACCGGCACTGCAAAAAACGCGGTCACGAACATGACCAGGATCGACCCCACCCAGGCTGACAAGATGCCTGCCTCGCCAGCCCGGCGCGACGGGAAGCTGGTGAAGAAGTCGCCGCTCAGGCGCGGTACGCCGTCGATGATCATGCCGGTGAACAGTGCCAGCAGCGTCAGGATGCCGATCATCAGCGAGACCACACCGAGCGCGCCGAAGATGGCGTCCCAGCGTTTGTGCTTGCGGATCAGCGCACGGATCTGCGCCGGGTCGAGCCGCGCGGGTTTGCTGGTTGCCGGTTTTTTGGCTGGCAGGTTGACGCGCTCGTTCGTGTTTTGATTCATCAGTACGCCTCCCGATACCGGCGCCGCACCCAGTGCCCAAGCATGTTGAAGCCCAGAGTCAGCAGCATCAGCATCAGGCCGGCTGCAAAGATCGTCTGGTAACCGACCGAGCCGTGCGGCAGGTCACCCAACGCCACCTGGACGATGAACGAGGTGATCGTCGCCGCAGGCTCCATCGGGTTGAAGCTCAGGTTCGGCTGCATGCCCGCCGCCACCGCCAGGATCATGGTCTCGCCCACCGCGCGCGAGATGCCCAGGATATAGGCCGAAGCGATGCCCGACAGCGCTGCCGGCACGACCACGGTCACAGCGGTCTGGTAACGCGTCGCGCCCATCGCGTAGGCGCCCTCGCGCAGGCTCATCGGCACCGCGCGCATCGCGTCTTCAGACAACGACGATACGTAGGGGATGATCATGATGCCCATCACCAGCCCGGCCGAGAGCACGTTGAAGCCTGGCAGCCCCGGGAAGATCTTCTGCAGCAGCGGCGTCACGAAGAGCAGCGCGAAGTAGCCGTAGATGATCGTCGGCACGCCCGACAGCAACTCAAGCACCGGCTTGAGCACTTCGCGGGTCTTGTGGCCGGCAAACTCCGACAGATAGATCGCGATGATCGTGCCCATCGGGATCGCCACCATCAAGGCCACCGCCGAGCTCGTCAGGGTGCCCGACAGCAGCACGGCGATACCGAAGTGCGCGTCGCTGAACAGGGGCGTCCACTGGCTATCGGTCAGGAAACTCCACAGCGGCACGACGCTGAAAAACGCGAACGACTCCTTGAGCAGGATGTAGACGATGCCCAGGGTCGTGAAGACCGAAACGCTGGCTGCGAGCAGCAGCACCATCTCGATGGCCTTCTCCCGCCGTTTGCGCGCGACCTTCAGGCGCGCCATCTCGGCCAGTCGGGCCTGCCCGGTGAGTGCGTTTGCAGGCAAGCGGGCCCCTTGATCGCGAGTGGAAGTGATTGCCATTCTAGGAGCCCATCAGCGCAACAGGATCACGACCAACCCGCGATGCGACGCGTGTTGCAGGTGGATCAGAGCTTGGCTTCGCGCGCCAGCAGGTCGTCGATGCGCACACCGACTTCGTTCTTGCCACCGAAGACCGAGCCTTTCTTGATCTTCACGATGTGCTCGATGCCGATCGTGTAAGCCCGCGGGGGCAGCGGCACGTACTTCACTTCCCTGGCAATCTTGGCCGCGTTTTTCATGAAGTACTCGGAGAACTCGCGTACCTCGGGCTTGGCCAGCGACTTCACGCTCAGGTAGATGAAGATCGGGCGCGACAGCGGCTGGTAGGAGCCGTCGAGCACCGACGCTTCGCTGGGGCCGACTGCCGGCTTGCCGGCTTTTTCAACGATCGGCACTGCCTTCAGGCGGCTCTGGTTTTCGGCGAAGTAGGCGTAGCCAAAATAGCCGATCGCGTTGACGTCCTGCGACACGCCCTGCACCAGCACGTTGTCGTCCTCGCTGGCGGTGTAGTCACCACGGCTGGCCTTGGACTTGCCATTGATCGCTTCGGTGAAATAGTCAAAAGTGCCCGAATCGGAGCCGGCACCGAACAGCTTGATCGGTGCATCGGGCCAAGCCGGGTTGACCTGGTTCCAGCGCATGACCTTGCCTTGGGCCGCCGGCTCCCAGACCTTCTTCAGTTCTTCGACCGTGATCTGCTTCAGGAAGGTGTTGCGCGGATGGGTGACGACGGTCAGGGCGTCAAAGGCTACCGGCAACTCGATGAATTCGACACCCGCCGCCTTGCAGTCGGCAAGCTCCTTTTCAAGGATCGGACGCGAGGCGTTCTGGATGTCGATCTCGCCGCGGCAGAACTTCTTGAAGCCGCCGCCGGTGCCGGAAATACCGACCGTCACCTTGATCGCGTTTTTCTTCGCCTTCTGGAAGTCTTCGGCGATGCCTTCGGTGATCGGGTACACCGTCGACGAACCATCGATCTTGATGACCTGGGCCTGGCTCAGGCCGGCTATGGTGAGGGTGGCGGCAGCTGCCGCGAGCTTGATCAATAGGGACATCGTGCACTCCAAAAGTCGGGAAACGACTCGATAGCCGGTACTCTATGAACCAACCATGAAACTATTGTGACAACTGACGCCGTCATATGACAGCGCCGGCTGCCAAGGGATCAGCCGCGTGGTTTGCAGCCGCGGCCCTGGCTCTTGCCGTCATGGTCGAGGCTGATCGCGCCTTCGCCGGCCAGGCGCAAGGTGTAGCCATCGGCGGCGTAGAGGCCGTCTGCCGTGCGGTCAAGTTCGGCCGACCCGTGCAGCGCGCGCACGCGGGCCGACTTGCCGTCTTCGCTGACACGCACCTGGAACTGCCGGTTCTCGGCACATTCCATCGGCACAAAACGGCCAGCGGTCATGCCTGCGGGCAGCGCGGGTGGCGCCGAAGCGCAGGCGGCAGCCAGCGTGGCCACTGCGGCCAGGGTCAGGGTGGTGGCAAACGAGGTCATCGAACGGGCTCCAACTGGTAAGTTCGACGAGTCTGCTGCGCTAATGTGACGGCCGCATGACGCCTGTGCGGCCCGGCCCTGCGGCTCCGGCCGGCAGGGCCCCCGCAGCCGACTCGTCAGGCCAACGCAGCGGCGGCCAACGTCTCGGCCGTGCGGCGGGCGACCTTGGCGTCGCTGGCCTCAACCATCACCCTCAGCACCGGCTCGGTGCCAGATGCACGGATCAGCACCCGGCCGGCGACACCAAGGTCGGCGTCGGCAGCGGCACGCGCTGCGTCGAGCGTCTTGTTGCGCTTCCAGTCATTGCCGTCAGGCAGGCGGACATTGATCAGGGTCTGCGGGAACAGCTCCACCCCGTCGAGCATCGACGCCAGGGAGCGCCCGCTGCGGCGCACCGCCTGCAAGACCTGCAAAGCGCTCACGATGCCGTCGCCGGTGGTGTGTTTGTCCAGCGCGATCAAGTGGCCAGAGCCTTCGCCGCCCAATTGCCAGCCACGCGCGGCGAGTTCTTCGAGCACGTAGCGGTCACCGACCTTGGCGCGCACGAAGCCGATGTCGCGGCGCTTGAGCGCAAGTTCGACCGCCATGTTGGTCATCAAGGTGCCGACCACGCCAGGCACCTTTTCACCCAGCGCCAGGCGGTCGGTCGCCATCACGTAGAGCAGTTCGTCGCCGTTGTACAGACGCCCTGTCGCGTCGACCAGTTGCAGCCGGTCGGCGTCGCCATCCAGCGCAATGCCGTAGTCGGCGCCGGTTTCCTTGACCTTGGCCACCAGCGCGGCCGGTGCGGTGGCGCCGACACCGGCATTGATATTCAGACCGTTCGGCGCACAACCGATCGTCTCGACGGTCGCGCCGAGTTCGTGGAAGACGTCGGGCGCGACATGGTAGGCCGCACCGTTGGCGCCGTCGATGACGAGCTTGAGCCCCTTGAGCGAGAGGTCGTTGGGAAAGGTGCTCTTGCAGAATTCGATATAGCGCGCGCGCGCGTCTTCGATGCGGCGTGCCTTGCCCAGGCTGGCGGAGTCAACCCAGCGCGGCGCCTCCTTCAGTGCGGCCTCGACGGCGAGTTCCCAATCGTCGGGCAGCTTCTCGCCACGCGCCGAGAAAAACTTGACGCCGTTGTCGTTGTACGGGTTGTGCGACGCGCTGATCACGACGCCCAGGTCCAAGCGCAGCGCGCGGGTCAGGTACGCCACGCCGGGTGTGGGCAGCGGCCCGGTCATCAGCACGTTGACGCCGGCCGACGCAAAGCCGGCTTCGAGCGCCGACTCGATCATGTAGCCCGAGATGCGGGTGTCCTTGCCGATCAACACCGTCGGGCGGTCGACCGAGCGGCGCAGCACATGGCCGACGGCGTGGCCGAGATTCAACATGAAGTCGGGTGTGATCGGCGCCTGGCCGACGGTGCCGCGGATGCCGTCGGTGCCGAAGTGGACTCTGCTCATTTTTTGTGCCCTCAAAACAGTCGCGGATTGTCGCCGCCCGGCGCTGCGAGACCATCCCGCAGCGCGCACCAGACCTTGATCGCATCGACCGTCGCCGCGACATCGTGCACACGAACGATCGAGGCGCCGGCCGCCACCGCTGCCAGCGCCGCGGCAATGCTCGCGGGCAGGCGTTCAGCCACCGCGCGGCCAGTCAGCCGCCCCAACCCCGACTTGCGTGACCAGCCGAGCAGCAGCGGGCGGCCGAGGACGAGCAGTTCATGCTGCCGGCGTGCAAGTTCGAGATTGTGGTCGAGCGTCTTGCCAAAGCCGATGCCGGGGTCCAGGACGATGCGGCTGGCGCCGATGCCCGCGGCCAGTGCGACGCTCAGCCGACCGCGCAAGAAGGCCAGCGTCTGGGCAACGACATCGGCATAGATCGGCGCCTGCTGCATCGACCCCGGTTCGCCCCGCATGTGCATCAGGCAGACGCCGGCCCGCGCACGTGCGGCAACCACCTGCAGGGCGCCCTGGCGCTGCAACGCGCGCACATCGTTGACGATGTCCGCGCCGAGATCAAGCGCCGCCTGCATCACCTCGGGCCGGCTGGTGTCGACCGAGACCGGCAGGCCAATCGTCAGCGCGTGGCGCAGCACTGGCAACACCCGCGCCAGCTCATCATCGAGCGACGGCGTTGCGGCACCCGGCCGCGTCGACTCGCCGCCGATATCGATGATGTCGGCGCCTTGATCGGCGACCGCATCGCAATGCCGCATGGCCGCTGCCGCACTGGCAAACTGGCCGCCGTCGGAAAACGAGTCCGGCGTGACATTGACGATGGCCATCACCCGAGGCCGCTGCAAGTCGATCGTGAAGCGCGTGGTTTGCCAAACGCTGGTCGGCGCGCTTGCTGAATGCTGGCCTTCGGTCATCAGATGCGACTCTCCAATGCAAGACGGGGCCGAAGCCCCGTCCTTGATTCAGCCGATATGCGGGCTCAGGCCGCAGCCGGCGCGCTGTCGGCCGCCACCGGCGCCGTCGGCCCACCACTCTTGGGCGGCGGCGAACTCCAGTCCTTTGGCGGCCGCGGTGGCTTGCCGGCCATGATGTCGTCGATCTGGTCGGAGTCGATGGTTTCCCATTCGAGCAGCGCCGTGGCCATCGCGTGCATCTTGTCCTGGTTGTCCTCGATCAGCTTGCGCGCGACGCTGTACTGCTCGTCGATGATGCGGCGGATCACCGCGTCGACCTTGCGCATCGTTTCTTCGGACATCGTGGTCGTCTTGGTCACCGAGCGGCCGAGGAAAACTTCGCCCTCGTTTTCGGCGTAGACCATCGGCCCCAACTCATTGGTCATGCCGTAACGGGTGACCATGTCGCGGGCCATCTGGGTCGCACGCTCGAAGTCGTTCGATGCACCGGTCGTCATCTGGCCCATGAAGACTTCTTCTGCGATGCGGCCGCCGAAGAGCATCGAAATGCGGTTCAGGATCTTGATCTTGTCCAGGCTGTAGCGATCCTTGTCGGGCAAGGACACCGTGACGCCGAGCGCACCACCGCGCGGAATGATCGTCACCTTGTGCACCGGGTCGAGCTTGGGCAGCATCTTGCCGATCAAGGCGTGGCCGGCCTCGTGATAAGCGGTATTGCGGCGCTCTTCTTCGTCCATGACCATCGACTTGCGCTCGGGGCCCATCATGATCTTGTCTTTGGCCTTCTCGAAGTCCTGCATCTCGACGACACGCGCGCTGCGGCGCGCGGCGAAGAGCGCCGCTTCGTTGACCAGGTTGGCCAGATCGGCACCGCTGAACCCCGGTGTGCCGCGAGCCAGGATGTCGGCGCGGATGTCCTGCCCGACAGGCACCTTGCGCAGGTGCACGTTGAGGATCGCCTCGCGGCCGCGAATGTCGGGCAGCGAGACATAAACCTGGCGGTCGAACCGGCCCGGGCGCAGCAGCGCGGGGTCCAGGATGTCGGGCCGGTTGGTGGCCGCCATCACGATCACGCCGACGTTGGTCTCGAATCCGTCCATCTCGACCAGCATCTGGTTCAGCGTCTGTTCACGCTCGTCGTTGCCGCCGCCCAGGCCGGCGCCACGGTGCCGACCGACGGCGTCGATCTCGTCGATGAAGATGATGCACGGTGCACTCTTCTTGGCCTGCTCGAACATGTCGCGCACGCGGGCTGCGCCCACGCCGACAAACATTTCGACGAAGTCAGAGCCCGAGATCGAAAAGAACGGCACCTTGGCTTCGCCAGCAATCGCCTTGGCGAGCAGCGTCTTGCCGGTGCCGGGCGGGCCGACGAGCAGCACGCCGCGCGGGATGCGGCCACCGAGCTTTTGAAACTTCTGCGGGTCTTTCAGGAAGTCGACCAGTTCCTTGACCTCTTCCTTGGCTTCTTCGCAGCCAGCGACATCGGCAAAGGTGGTCGTGTTGTTGGCTTCGTCGAGCATGCGCGCCTTGCTCTTGCCGAAGCTGAAGGCGCCGCCCTTGCCACCACCCTGCATCTGGCGCATGAAATAAATCCACACGCCGATGAGCAGCAGCATCGGGCCCCAGCTGACGAGGATGCTCATCAGCAATGAAGGCTCTTCACGCGGCTTGACGTCGAACTTGACGCCGCTGGCGATGAGGTCGCCGACGAGCCCACGGTCGAGGTAGGTCGCAGTCGAACGCAGGCGCTTGTCATCGGTAGTCGTGGCGATGATCTCGGTGCCCCCACCGGAGGCCTCTTGCAGCGTCACCGACTTGATGCGCTTGGCGCGCACCTCTTCCAGGAAATCGGAATATCCGATCTGGTTGCCCTGGGTCACCCCCCTGTCGAACTGTTTGAAGACGGTGAACAGCACGAGTGCGATCACCATCCAGACAGCGACTTTGGAGAACCATTGATTGTTCACCGCGGCTCCTTCAAATGGGGTGGCACCGAGCCGCCAATCGGCCCGCACCCCGGCAATACCCGTATATGGGATCAAGTGTATTCGACACAAGCCCCCCGAGACCCAGCGCTTGGCCCCGGGAAACACAGGCCATTCGAGCCTTCATTCGCAGATTCGTTCTCGACCTGGTCGCACTGCCTGACATCTCAATCGCCCGACGCCAGTTCGCGCAGGCCGATGCCGACGATAAAAGTCTCGGCCGACTTGTCGCGCGAGGCCTTCGGTTTGATCGGCTTGACGATGCGAAAGTTCGCCTTGAAGAGCTTGACCAGCTGGCTGTAGCCGCTGCCATGAAAGGCCTTGCAGACCAGCGCGCCGCCGGGCGTCAACTGGCGGCGCGAAAAGTCGATCGCCAGCTCGATCAGATGGGCGATGCGCGCCGAATCCGACGCCTCGATGCCCGACAGGTTGGGGGCCATGTCCGACAACACGAGGTCGACCTTGCGCCCGCCAAGCGCGGCGTCGAGCTCGGCCACCACGGCGTCTTCGCGGAAATCGCCCTTCAAGAACATCACCCCTTCAATCGGCTCGAAGTCAAGCAGGTCGAGCGCGATGATGGTGCCGTTCAGCGCGCCGGCAGCAGCGCCCGCGGGCGCAAAACGCCGCCGTAAGTATTGACTCCAGGCGCCTGGCACGGCACCCAGGTCGACGACCAATTGCCCCGGCTTGATGAGGCCCAGCGCCTCGTCGATTTCCTTGAGCTTGTAGGCCGCTCTCGCCCGGTACCCCTCGCGCAGCGCAAGCTTCACGTAGGGGTCGTTCATGTGGTCGTGCAACCACGCGCGGTTGACCTTCTTGTTGCCCTTCTTGGTGGGCGTCTTGGCGCTCGGCCTTGTCAGGGCCGTGATCGCGGTCCTGGTCGGTGTCTTGTTCGGTGTCTTGGTCGGCATGCGGCTACTCATCGCACGCTGATAATAGGGGCATGACCGCCATTGCATTGACCCCCGCCGAGCGCAAAGAACACCGCGCTGCGGCCCACCACCTGAACCCGGTCGTCGCGATCGGTTCTGACGGCCTTACCCCCGCGGTGAGCAAGGAGTGCAACCTGGCACTGAACTCTCACGGCCTGATCAAGGTGCGCGTGTTCAGCGACGACCGTGCGGCGCGCGAGCTGATGCTGGCCACGCTGGCCGATTCGCTCAACGCGGCGCCGATTCAGCATATCGGCAAGCTGCTGGTGCTGTGGCGGCCGATGCCGGCCAAGGCCGAGGCGGTGGTCGATGACCGCAAACCCGGCCCGCGCACGGTGAAGGTCGTCAAATTTTCCAAGAGTGGCAACCACCGCGCTACCGTGAAGAAGCTGCGCGTGATGGGCAACGAGCGCGTTGCCGCCGGCGGCATCATCAAGCGCCGCGAAGTGCGGCAGGTCAGCACGAAGAAAAAGTCCGGCAGTCAGACGTAGCGGACCTGCATGATTTCGTAGCTCTTCAAGCCACCGGGCGCCTGCACCTCGGCGATGTCGCCTTCGGTCTTGCCGATCAAGGCACGCGCGATCGGGCTTGAGATCGAGACCAGGCCGAGCTTCAGATCGGCCTCATCGTCACCGACGATCTGGTACGTGACCTTGTTGCCGCTGGCTTCTTCTTCAAGCTCGACCGTGCTGCCAAAGACCACCAGGCCGTCGGCGTTGAGTGTTGTCGGGTCGATGACCTGGGCCGCCGCAAGCTTGGACTCGATCTCCAGGATGCGGCCTTCGATAAAACCCTGCTTGTCCTTGGCCGCGTCGTACTCGGCATTCTCCGACAAGTCGCCCTGGGCGCGAGCCTCTGAGATCGCCTGGATCACGGCGTGGCGCTCGACCGTCTTCAGGCGGTGCAATTCTTCTTTGAGCAGCTCGGCGCCGCGGCGGGTCAGGGGGATCGTGGCCATGGGGATCTTCGTTGTGTCGGGCTCTCAAGAAGTGTGGCTTGGCCACTTTTCCTGATCCCCTCGGGGGGCGGCCGGCATGGCCGGCCCTGGGGCGCTGAAATGAAAGCCGCCGCAACGAGCGCGGGCGTAGACGCGGACTCTCTTGCGGCGGTGCGCCTGAGTTTAGTGCAGTTCGGCGCGCAGCTGCCGGTGCAGCTCCTGGAGTGATACCACGCTCAGGTCGACGCGGTGTTTCAGCGCCTCGGTCGCGGCTTCACACCCGGCCATCGTGGTGTAGTAGGTGATCCGGTTCGCCAGTGCTGCGGTGCGGATGTAGCGCGAGTCGGCAATCGCCGTGCGCGTTTCATCGACCGTCGTGAAGACGAGCTGGATCTCGCCGGCCTTGACCATGTCGGCGATATGCGGGCGGCCGTCCTTGACCTTGTTCACGGTTTTCACCGGCAGGCCGGCTTCGGCGATCGCCAACGCGGTGCCCTTGGTCGCGACGAGCTGGAAGCCGAGCAGGTGCAGGTCTTTGGCCACCGCCACCGCACGCGCCTTGTCGGCGTTTTTCACCGTGATGACCACCGTGCCCTTGGCCGGCAGGCGCGAGCCGGCGCCGAGCTGGCTCTTGAGCATCGCTTCGCCAAACGTCGTGCCGACGCCCATGACCTCGCCGGTGGAGCGCATCTCGGGGCCGAGGATCGGGTCGACGCCGGGAAACTTGTTGAACGGGAAGACCGCCTCCTTGATGCTGAAGTACGGCGGCACCACTTCGTGCGGCAGCTTGCCATCAGCGCCGCGTTGGTCGCTCAACTTCTGCCCGGCCATGCAGCGCGCGGCAATCTTCGCCAGCGCCTGGCCGGTGGCCTTGCTCACATACGGC
>JANPDN010000212.1:0-1674 GCA_031431555.1 Rubrivivax sp. | reverse complement strand
GCCTCGGGGATCATGAACGGGTCGGTGCCGTTGACGCCGGCGAGCACCGGTGTGTGCTGCACCACCGGCAGCACCTCGTGCGCCATCTCGCAGACGATCTCGTTGGCGTTGCCGTAGGCCAGCAGGCCGGCGAGCGAGCCGCGCCCGGCCATGCGGTAGCGGCCGGAGTTGTAGATCACGATGAGGTCGATGCCGCCGGCTTCTTCACACTTCGCCGACAGCCCCGTGCCGGCACCGCCGCCGATGAGCGGCAGTCCAGCGGCGATCTTGGCGCGAAAACGGTCGAGCAGGGTCTGTCTAGCGATACGGGGCATATTGGCGGGTGGCGGTTGTGGGCGCAGTTGCAGGCGAGGTTGAAAGTGAGGTTGAAAGCGCGGTTGCAGTGACCTTGTCGTCGCGCGGCGCGATCTCGTGCCAGGCCGCCACCAACGCGGCGGCAAAGGCCTCGTCGTTGATATGCAGCGGCAGTCGCTGGATGCGGCGGTTGGCACCGGCCGAGAAGTTCTTCTCGATGCTCGAGAAGAGCACCCGGTCGGCGTCGGCATCGTGGAAAGGCTGGCCAGCCTTGTCGATCGCCGAGACCCCGAGTTCGGGGATCAAGAACCGCACCGGCCCGCGCATCGCGTTGAGCTTGGTGGCGATGAATTCGCCGATCAGTTGGCACTCGTCAGCGGTCGTGCGCATCAGCGTCACGGTCGGGTTGTGGCGGTAGAGCTTGCGCGACTTGAAGCGCTCGGGCACGGTGTTCCAGGCGCCAAAGTTGACCATGTCCAACGCACCACACGAGCCGACATACGGGATCGTGTGGCGGGCAAAAACATCCAGCCGCGTCGGCCCGGCCGAGAGCGTGCCGCCGCCGATCTCGTCGGCAATCTCGGTCGTCGAAACATCGATCACACCGGCGAGCAGGCCCGATTCAGCGAGCTTCTCCATCGACTGCCCGCCGACGCCGGTGGCGTGGAAAACGAGGCAATCAAATCGGTCTTGCAGCTGCTTGCTCACCGCCTGCACGCAGGGTGTCGTGACCCCGAACATGGTCAACCCGATGGCCGGCTTGGTAATGGCGGAGGCGGCCACCGGATGGGTGATCATCCCGGCCAACGCGTGCGCTGCGTTGCCGAGCACTTTTTCGCTGATCCGGTTAATGCCCTGCACATCGGTGACCGAATACATCATGCAGATGTCACTCGGGCCGACATAGGGCCGGGTATCGCCCGAGGCCATCGTCGAGACCATCACCTTGGGGCAGCCGATCGGCAGCGCGCGCATCGCCGGCGTGGCCAACGAGGTGCCGCCCGAGCCGCCGGCAGAGATGATGCCGCCGAGGTCGCTGCGGGTCTGGATGTAGACCTCGAAGGCAAGTGCCATCGCGCTGACCGCCGTGCCGCGGTCACCACTGAACACCGCAGCTTCGCCCTGCGGGTGGTGGCGCGCCACTTCGCGCGGGTGCACGCTGGCGGGCGAAGGCTTGCCGCTGGTGGCGAGGTCGACGGTGACCACCCGCAGGCCGAGTTTTTCAAGGCATAGGCGCAGGTAGAACAGTTCACGCGCCTTGGTGTCGAAGGTGCCCGCCACGTACGCCGCGCGGCCGCTGCTGGCCGCGACGGGAAAGTCGAAGACAGCCGCCGAACGAGCGCGGCTGGCCAGCGTTTCGGCGCGTGTCGCCTGCCCTGC
>JANPDN010000211.1:0-2717 GCA_031431555.1 Rubrivivax sp. | reverse complement strand
CAAAGCAGTTGGACTTTCATGCGCTGACTCCAGCGGGCGCGTGGCCCGGTTGTGATGGCCGGCAGTGTAGGCAGCGCGAAGCCGCTTTCAGGCCGCGGGGTAACCCTCCTCGGCCAGCGCCTGCACGATGGCGTCGCGGCTTGCAGCGCTGGACTCGACCTGCACGCGGTGGCTCGGCAGGTCGATCGTGACGCGCGCATCTGCATCCAAGGTCTGCACGGTGCGGGTCACCGTCTTGACGCAATGGCCGCAGGTCATATCGGGCAGGGTGAGTTCGATCATGGGGTTGCCTTTTGGGTGGTGCCGTTTGGCGACGTGTATCAGGTGCCGCCGAAGGTGGGCGCGGATTGACGATACTCAAGTGTCGAGCCTGCCAGCGTGGCATGGTTTGCGCGCCAACAATGAACACTCCCGCCGCTGTGACTCTCGCCATCGACGGCATGACCTGCGCGTCCTGCGTCGGCCGTGTCGAACGGGCGCTGAAAAAAGTGCCGGGTGTGATCGAGGCGACGGTCAATCTGGCCACCGAGCAGGCCAATGTCGTCTTCGCTGGCGGTGCTGGCGCCGGCACCAGCACCAGCACCAGCACCGGCGCCAGCCGCCCTGAACCCGCAGCTGCTGCCGCCGCCAACCGCAGCGCCTTGCTCGCCGCCGTCGAACGCGCCGGGTACACCGCCAGCCTCGTCGAGGCTGACGACTCGGCGCAAGCGCAGCGACGGCCGCACCAGGGTGACGAAGGCTGGCGTGTGCTGCTCGCCTGCGCACTGTCGCTGCCGCTGATGTTGCCGATGTTGGGCGACCTGTTCGGCCGCCACTGGATGCTCAGCGCCTGGTTGCAACTGCTGCTGGCAACGCCGGTGCAGTTCTGGCTTGGGGCGCGTTTTTATCGCGCCGGCTGGGCCGCGCTGCGCGCCGGCAGCGGCAATATGGATCTGCTTGTGGCGCTCGGCACCAGCGCTGCGTTTGGCCTGAGCATCGTGATGTGGGCCCGCGAGCCCGAGGGCATGCAGCATTTGTATTTCGAAAGCGCGGCGGTCGTCATCACGCTCGTGCTGCTTGGCAAATGGCTCGAAGCGCGTGCCAAGCGGCAAACGCTGCAGGCGCTCGACTCCTTGCGCCGGCTGCGCCCGGACACCGCACGCGTGCGTCGCGCCGGCGCTGAAGTGACGCTGCCGGTGGCGGCCCTGGCGGTCGGCGACGAGGTCATCGTGCGCCCCGGTGAACGCCTGCCTGCCGACGGCTTGATCATCGAAGGCCGCAGCCACCTCGACGAATCGCTGCTCACCGGCGAGAGCCTGCCCGTGGCGCGCGAACCCGGCATGCAGGTCACCGGCGGCGCGCTCAATGGCGAAGGCCTGATCGTCGTACGCACCAGCGCCGTCGGTGCCGAAACGCGCCTGGCGCGCATCGTGCGGCTGGTCGAATCGGCGCAGGCCAAGAAGGCGCCGATCCAGCAGTTGGTCGACCGTGTGAGTGCGATCTTCGTGCCGGTGGTGGTGCTCATCGCGAGCATCACGCTGATCGGTTGGGGCTGGCTGCAGGGCGACTGGGCGCAGGCGACGATCCATGCCGTTTCAGTGCTTGTCATCGCCTGCCCGTGTGCACTCGGGCTGGCGACACCGGCGACGCTGATGGTCGGCACCGGCCTGGCCGCGCGCCGCGGCATCCTGGTGCGCGACGCGCAGGCGCTCGAATTGATGCGCGCCGTCAAAATCGTCGTCTTCGACAAGACCGGCACGCTGACCGAAGGCCGGCCGGTGCTGGTGGCGGCAGTGGCGGCCGACAGCACCGACAACGAGAGCCGGCAACTGCTGCAGTTTGCAGCCGCCCTGCAAGCCGGCAGCGAACATCCGCTGGCGCGCGCGGTGCTCGACGCTGCTGCCGCCGCCGGTATCAAGGCGCCCGCAGCGGCCGACGTTCAGGCGGTGCCCGGCCGCGGCATCGAAGGCCGCGTCGACGGCAGTCTGCTGCGCATCGCCAGCACGCGCTGGCGCGACGAACTCGGCCTGCTCGCACCCGGCCTTGAGGCCGCCGCGCAGGCCGAGATGAACGCCGGCCACAGCGTGTCGTGGCTGCTTTCGGCGCCCGACGGCGGCAGCGCGCAAGTGCTTGGACTTCTGGCTTTTGGCGACAAACCCAAGGCCAATGCCGCGGCGGTGATCGCGAGCCTGCACGCACGGGGATTGCGCACGCTGCTGCTCAGCGGCGACCATGCCGGCGCGGCCCAGGCAGTTGCAGCCCAAGTCGGCATCCACGAGGTGCAGGCTGAAGTGCTGCCCGGCGACAAGGCCGCGGTGATCACCCAACTCAAGTCGGGCCTGGCGCCCGGCGAGCGCGTCGCGATGGTCGGCGACGGCGTCAACGATGCCCCGGCGCTGGCCGCAGCCGATGTTGGCATCGCCATGGCCAACGATGGCGGCGGCACCGATGTCGCCATCGAAACCGCCGGCCTGACGATGCTGCGCGGTGATCTCGCGCTGGTCAGCGAGGCTTTCGAGCTGTCGCAGGCGATCCACCACAAGTTGCGGCAGAACCTGTTCTGGGCTTTTGCCTACAACGTGGTCGGCATCCCGCTCGCTGCGGCTGGCGCTTTGAGCCCGGTGGTGGCCGGCGCGGCGATGGCGCTGTCCAGCGTCAGCGTGATCGGCAACTCGTTGCTGCTGCGGCGCTGGTTGCCCGCGGCCAGGCCGACAGCCATTGGCTCGAGCCCGGACCTA
>JANPDN010000210.1:0-20479 GCA_031431555.1 Rubrivivax sp. | reverse complement strand
TTCCTGGGCGACATGCAGGCGCATTACGCCAACGGCACCGAACTGGTCGAAGGCGGCCAGCTCTACATCACCGCGGTGCCCGAGCCCGAGACCTACGCGCTGATGCTCGGCGGCCTGGGCCTGGTCGGCTTCATCGCCCGCCGCCGCCGCGCGCGCGGCTGAGCAACAAAGCTTGGCGCGAAAAGGCCGGCCCGGCGTCGGGCCGGCCTTTTTTCGTTGCGTTCCACGGCCGTGCCGCGGCGCCAGGGGGCGCTCGTTGTTTGCTGCGCCGGCGCGATATCGGCGCCGTCATTGAGGTGCGTTGTGATGAGCCCGAAGACGCTGCTCGCGGTTCTGTGCCTGGTGTCGTGGCTGGTGCTGTGGCGGCCTGCGCAGGCGGCTACGACGACCTTGGTCGCGGCGGCTGACAATACCTTGATCGACGGCTCGCAGGTCGGCTACTCCAACGGTTCCGGCGACGCGGTCTACGTCGGCATGACCCAGCGCGACGGCGAGCGGCGCGGACTCCTGCGCTTTGAGCTGTCGGCGATTCCCCCCAATGCGACCGTCAGCGCAGCGCAGATCCGGCTGACGATGGTGCGTTCGCGGCCGGAGGATTTCAAGCTTGGCCTGCACCGTGCGCTGGCGACTTGGGGCGAGGGCGCCTCGTCGGCCTTTGGGGGCATCGGCGCACCCGCCAGGCCGGGTGACGCGACCTGGACGCAGCGCTCATTTGCAGCCAACCCGGCGCAGCCCTGGGCCTCGCCCGGGGGCGACTTCGAGGTGCCCGCAACCGCGTCGGTCGTCGTGCCCGGCGCGCTGGCCGAGGGCGGCTCGGTGCTCCTGGGCGGCGCTGCGCTGGTGACACAGGTGCAGGGCTGGGTTGCCAACCCGGCGCTGAACCGGGGCTGGGTGCTGCTCGGCAGCAGCGAGACCGTGCCCGGCGCGCCGGCCACCAGCGCCAAGGCCTTTGCCAGCCGCGAGCACCCCACCGCCAGCTACCGCCCGACGCTGGTCGTGACCTGGACGGCGCCGACATCGAGCGGTGGCGACGACGACATCCCGGTGCCCGCCTGGGCACTGCTGCTGCTTGGTGCAGCGCTCGCAGCTTCGCTGGCCCGCAAGCGCTAACCAGCCAACGCCGCTGAATCTGAAACAAGGAAACCGCGATGTCTCAACTTCATGTCCTTTGCGTGCTCCTGATGTCGCTCGCAGCGGCGGCCGCGGTGGCCGCCGAGCGCCACGAATCGGTGGCCGGTGACCTGCCCGGCGACCGCCTCGCGCCGGCCACGCTGACACTCACCTGGGCCGGCACGCCGGGGCCCAACGGGCAGGCCGGCAACAACGTCATTTCGGGCAGCTTCGGTCGTGGCGCCGATGGGCTGGTTGACCGTGACTACCTGCATGTGCAGGTGCCGCACGGCTATGCCTTGGGCGAGATCCAGGTCGGGCAGCAGGCCACGTTCGCCGGCCGCAGCGCGTTCATCGGCATCGGTGACGGCGCTTCGATGTTGGTCGATCCCGACGCCGGCAGCGCCGCCGGTTTGCTGGGCTGGGCGCATTTTGGGCCGGCGCAGCGGCAGACCGACATCCTTGACGAGATGGCCGTCGCAGCCGCTGGCTCAAGCGGCTTCAACCGCCCTTTGCCGGCGGGCGACTACACGCTGTGGATCCAGGAAACCGGCGCCGGCAGCTTCAATTGGCGCTTCAACTTGATCATCGTGCCGCAATCGCAACCGCTACCGGTGCCCGAGCCCGCGACGACGCTGCTCTGGGCCGCGGGGCTGGGGCTGGCCGCAGCGGCGGCACGGCGGCGGCTCGGCAAAACGGTGTGACCACCACCAGCCCACCAAGTGGCGCCTGGCGCCGTCCTGGCCTGCTGGCGATTGCCTGCTTCTTGTTCGTCTATGCGCTGCTGCAAGGCCTGCACCTCGCGCTGCGCGACAGCGCCTGGCATGCGGTGTTGATCGACACCCTGACCGTGGCGCCTGCAGCAGCGCTGATCGATCTGTTCTTTGCGCAGGACGGCGTTGCCGCCGACGGCCCACGCCTGCGCTGGCCACAGGGCAGCCTGTCGCTGTCAACCGGCTGCGATGGCCTGGAGGTGATCACGCTGTACATCGCAGCGCTGTTCGCGGCGCCCGTCGACGCCCGGCGCGCCGTCTGGGCGCTGGTCGGCGGCGTGTTGATGCTCTGGGCGCTGAACCAGTTGCGCGTGCTCATGCTGTACGGCGCCTACCGCCATGCCCGCGACAGCTTTGATGCCCTGCACAGCTTCTGGGGCCCGCTGCTGTTGATCGTGCCGGCGATCCTGGTCTTCCACCTGGTGCTGAGGGCCCGCCGTTGACGCCTTTGCGCTGGCTGGCCCTGCTGGTGGTGTTGGTCGGCTCTTCGATGAGCTTCACCGAGTGGGTCAACGGCGCCGCATCGCGCTGGCACCGCGGCACGGTCGAGGCGTTGCTGCCGGGCTTTGATGTCGTCGCGCTCGGCGTGCAGCCCGTCGGCGCGCATGTCAAGCTGCGCGCGGTGCTGCACAACCGCTCGTTTGTCGTGCTCTCCGGGCAGGCGATCGCGCAGGGCCACGAGTTCAGTGCCGAGATGCCGGCACGTTCGGTGCCGCTGGTCGCGGCGCTGGCGCTTGCCGGTGGCCTGTGGCTGCAGCGCCGTCGCGGTTGGCCAGCGGTGGTGACCTTGGCGGCGCTGGTCGCGGCGGCATTCGCGATGTTGATTGCCGTGCCGCCGCTGATCTTGGCGGGCACGCTGTGGAATCTGCTGTCGCCCGACGAAGCCGGCCGGCCGTCGCTCGAAGGCCTGTCGATCTGGTTCGCCCGGCTGTGGCTGCATGGCGCCGGCTGGGCGCTGGCCCTGGTCTTGAGCCTGGCCGTATTGCAGCGCTCGACACCGGTGCGCGAGCGGGGCAGCGCCTAGGTACGGCCGCAACCGAAGAGCCCTTTGCCATCAGGGCCGCTGGCTAGAATCGCGGGCTCTCCCACGCCACCGGCCCACCGCGCATGCCTTCCCCAAATCAGCAGAAAAATCAAACCATGGCCAACGCGATCCGCGCCTTGGCGATGGACGCCGTGCAGGCCGCCAACTCCGGCCACCCCGGCGCCCCGATGGGCATGGCCGAAATGGCCGTGGCCTTGTGGGGCCGGCACCTGCAGCACAACCCGGCCGACCCGCAGTGGATCAACCGCGACCGGTTTGTCCTGAGCAACGGCCACAGCTCGATGTTGCTGTACGCGGTGTTGCACTTGAGCGGCTATGCGCTGCCGATGGCTGAGTTGCGCAAGTTCCGCCAACTGCACAGCCTGACCCCCGGCCACCCGGAAGTCGATGTCACGCCGGGTGTCGAGACGACCACCGGCCCGCTCGGCCAGGGCATCGCAAACGCAGTCGGCATGGCGCTGGCCGAAAAACTGCTGGCACATGAATTCAACCGCCCGGGGCATGTGGTGGTCGACCACCGCAGTTATGTCTTCATGGGCGACGGCTGCCTGATGGAAGGCATCAGCCACGAAGCCGTCGCGCTGGCCGGCGCCTGGAAGCTGAACAAACTCGTCGCGCTGTATGACGACAATGGCATCAGCATCGACGGCCGGGTGCAGCCCTGGTACGTCGACAACGCCGGGCAGCGCTTTGCAGCCTGCGGCTGGCATGTCATCGGCCCCATCGACGGCAACGATGTCGAGGCCGTCGATGCCGCGCTGTTGCAGGCCAAGGCCTCAGTCGACAAACCGACCCTGGTGATCTGCAAGACGATCATCGGCAAAGGCTCACCCAATCGCAGCGGCACCGCCAAAGCGCATGGCGAAGCGCTGGGTGCCGACGAAATCAAGCTAACGCGCGAAACCATCGGCTGGAGCGAAGCGCCGTTTGTGATCCCGGATGCGGTCTATGCAGACTGGGACGCCAAAGCTGCCGGCGCGCGCGCGCAGGCTGACTGGAACCAGCGGCTGGAGGCCTACCGCGCCGCGTTTCCAGAGCTGGCCGCCGAACTGCTGCGCCGCATGAAGGGCGAGCTGCCGGCGAATTTTGCGCAGGTCGCGGTCGACGCCGTCATCGCTGCGCAGGCCAAGGCCGAAACCGTCGCCAGCCGCAAGGCGAGCCAGATCGCGCTCGAAGCTTTCACCAAAGCGCTGCCCGAACTGCTCGGCGGCTCGGCCGACCTGACCGGCTCGAACCTGACGAATACATCGTCCACCCCGCCGCTGCGGTTTGATGAAAACGGCGTGCCCAACGGCGGGCGCCACATCAACTACGGCGTGCGCGAATTTGGCATGGCCGCGGTGATGAACGGCATCACGCTGCACGGCGGCTTCATCCCCTACGGCGGCACCTTTTTGACCTTCAGCGACTACAGCCGCAATGCGATCCGCATGGCCGCGCTGATGAAGCGGCGCGTGATTCATGTCTTCACCCACGACTCGATCGGCCTCGGTGAAGACGGCCCGACACACCAGAGTGTTGAACATGCCGCGAGCCTGCGGCTGATCCCGAACCTCGATGTCTGGCGCCCGGCCGATACCGCAGAGACGGTGGTCGCCTGGACCTTTGCGATCGGCAATTCGACGCGCCCGAGCGCGCTGCTGTTGAGCCGGCAGAACCTGCCGTACGCCCCGAAGGCCGGCCTCGACGAGATCAGCAAAGGCGCCTATGTGCTCGCCGAGCCGAGCGAAGTCGGCCTGAAGAAAAAAGCCCAGGCGGTGATCATCGCCACCGGCAGCGAAGTGCAACTCGCGCTTCACGCGCAGGCTGCGCTGGCCAAGGGCGGCATCGCGGTGCGGGTTGTCAGCATGCCGAGCACCAACGTCTTTGACCGCCAGACCGTGGCCTACAAGGCCAGCGTGTTGCCCCCGAAGCTGCCGCGCATCGCGGTCGAAGCCGGGGTCACCGACGGCTGGTGGAAATACGGCTGCGCGGCGGTCGTCGGGCTTGATCGTTACGGCGAAAGCGCGCCAGCGCCGGAGTTGTTTGTCTACTTCAAGATCACGGCCGACAACGTGGCGGCGGTGGTGCGCAAGGTGCTGGGGCGCTGACTGTGATGCAGCCGCTGCGGACAGCACTGCGCTGCCTTGCGGTGGCAGGTTTTTTGTTTTCAGCAGCGCCGCCGTTGTGGGCGCAGGTCGGGGTGCCGATGCTCGAGCGCTCGGCGGCCGAACGGTGCCTGACGCCGCCGCCGGCGGAGCGCGGTCGCCCGGAATACCCGCCGGACGAGCTTGAGCGCAGGGACGGCGGTCGGGTGCGCATCGAGCTGGTTTTCACCGCGCCGGATCGGGCGCCGAGGATGCGGCTCCTGGAGGACGTCGTCAACGGAAACTTTGTCGCAGCGGTGCGACGCCACATTGGCGTCCTTCGTGTGCCGTGCATGTTGCCGGGTACCGAACCGGTGCGGCTGGTGCAGACCTATTCGTTTGTGCCCAACGATGGGCGGACGGTGATGGCCTCGATGGCGCGGTCGGCTGACAGATCCGAGCGCGATGCTCATTTCAAATGCCTCACGCGCATCGTGCCCGGCGACCATCCGGAGTACCCGATGTTGGCGCTGCGGCGAGAAGCGCAGGGCAAGTTTTTTGCGCGCATGACCTTCGCGAGCCCGACTTCCCCTCCTTCGGTGAGCTTCGCGGCGGGGCCGGAGGATCGTTCGTTGCGGCAGTCGATCGAAGACTATGCGCTCGGCTTCAGGATGCCCTGCATGGCAGGCGAGCCGGTGTCACTGTTGACGCTGTACAGCTTTATTCTTGTAGGCGGCGAGCGCACGCGACTGAAGGACCAGCCCCTGGTGAGCTATTTGCGCAACGCACGCGATTTGCAGTTGCCGGTATTTTTTGATTTCAACACCATGGGCTGCCCGTTCGACCTGCGCCTAAGGTACTGGGCGCCGCACCAGCACAACGACGTTCGTGAGATTGAAACCAGCCTCCCGGAACGCAGTGCTTTCATCGATTGGCTGGCGACCATCGCGCTCAAATTCGACGAAAAAACCAATACCGAGGTCCTCGGCGAATCGATGACCCTCAGCGTGCCCTGTGGCAAGCTCGACCTCAAGGCGCCAGCCGCCAAACCCGCATCCGAACCACCCAAGAAGGAGTGACTCCATGACCATCAAAGTAGGCATCAACGGCTTCGGCCGCATCGGGCGCATGGTGTTCCGCGCCGCGGTGCAGAACTTCGCCGACGACATCCAGATCGTCGGCATCAACGACCTGCTCGAGCCCGACTACCTGGCCTACATGCTCAAGTACGACAGCGTGCATGGCCGCTTCAAGGGTGAGATCGCCATCGATGGCGGCACGCTCATCGTCAACGGCCAACGCATCCGGCTGACCGCGGTCAAAGACCCGGCAGAACTGAAGTGGGGCGATGTCGGCGCCGATATCGTCGTCGAAGCGACCGGCCTGTTCCTGACCAAGGAGAGCTGCCAAAAGCATATCGACGCGGGTGCAAAAAAGGTCATCCAGAGCGCGCCGAGCAAGGACGACACGCCGATGTTCGTCTATGGCGTCAACGACCAGACGTATGCCGGCCAGACGATCATCTCCAACGCCTCGTGCACGACCAACTGCCTGGCCCCGGTGGCCAAGGTGCTCAACGACAGCTTCGGCATCAAGCGCGGCCTGATGACCACGGTGCATGCCGCCACCGCGACGCAAAAGACCGTCGACGGCCCGAGCAACAAGGATTGGCGCGGTGGCCGCGGCATCCTGGAAAACATCATCCCCAGCAGCACCGGCGCGGCCAAGGCGGTGGGCGTCGTCATCCCCGAGCTGAACAAAAAACTCACCGGGATGGCCTTCCGCGTACCGACGTCGGACGTGTCGGTGGTCGACCTCACCGCCGAGCTGGTGCGCGAAGCCAGCTTCGCCGACATCTGCGCCGCGATGAAGGCGGCGGCCAACGGGCCGATGAAAGGTGTGCTGGCCTACACCGAAGACAAGGTCGTGGCCACCGACTTCCGCGGCGAACCGTGCACCAGCGTCTTCGATGCCGACGCCTCGATCGCGCTCGACTCGACCTTCGTCAAGGTCGTCGCCTGGTACGACAACGAGTGGGGCTACTCGAACAAGGTGCTCGAGATGGTGCGCGTCATCGCGCGTTGACCGGGGCGGCGTTGAACGCCGCTTTGGTCTCGGCGCGCGCTTTGTTCTCGCAGCCGGGGTTGAGGTGGCCGGCTTCGGTTGTGGAATTCTTACGCCCTACGCCGGCCACCCCAACCCCGGCTGGGCCGGTGGCGGCCTGTGCGCTGAGAATACCAATTCAACGGCCCACCCTGATCGCGTTGGGCCGCCACCGTCGTCACACGCAGAGTCGGTGCGGGGCTGGCCCGGTGGAGTGCCTAAGAATTCCAGAAGCGTAGCCGGGCCAGCCCCGTGCCGGCTCTGCGCGCGCTGATGCCAGCACGCTTGCGGCGGCGGAGTTGCGGCGGTCGCCCCGGTCGACGCGGTTGATGCGGTTGCCGCGGTTGCATTTGTGCGCGGCCCAGACGGCATCGACCCGACAGCGCCTCTACACTGCGCCGATGCTGAAAACCCCCGCCCGCATCGTCTGCCTCGGCGTCTTGTTTGCGGCCGCGATGGCCGCACCGACCCGGGCGCTGACACCAACCGTCGAGCCCGTCAACGCGCGGGTCATCGTCACCTACAAGGCTGGCGCCGCGCTCGCGCGTGACCATGCAGTGGCGCGTGGTGCATCGCGGCGGGTGGTTGCTGATGCCTACCAACGCCGCGCCGACGGCCTCGCACGCGGTGCCGGTGTGCCCTTGCGCGCCGGCCGCGCGGTGGGCGAGCATGCGCATGTGCTCACGGCCAGCGGCATGGACTCTGCAACATTGGTGCGCCGCCTGCAAGCCGACCCCAACGTCGCCGAGGTTGCCATCGACCGCCGCCAGCGCGCGCTGCTGGTGCCTAACGATCCACTTTATGCTGCCGGCCCGGCCAGCGGCCGCGGCCCCGATGTCGGCCAGTGGTATCTGCGTGCGGCGGGCGACCTGTTCCGCTCGGCAACAAATGTCGAAGCCGCGTGGGATGTCAGCACCGGCACCGGCATCGTCGTCGCGGTGCTCGACACCGGCATGCTCTTTGATCATCTCGACTTCGACAGCCGCTTGCTTGCCGGCTACGACATGATCTCCGACGCTGCCTACGCCAATGACGTTGAACCTATTGGCGGGGAGCGCGACGCAGACGCTGCCGACCCGGGCGACTGGATCACGGCGGGCGAAAACAGCGGCAGCGGCCCGCTGCGCAACTGTGGTGTCGAAGATAGCTCCTGGCATGGCACCAAGGTCGCCGGCATCATCGGCGCGGCGACTGGCAACGGTCTCGGCATGGCCGGCATTGCGCATGGCGCGCGCATCCTGCCGGTGCGCGTGCTCGGCAAATGTGGCGGCTTCGAATCCGATATCGCCGCCGGCATGCGCTGGGCCGCTGGCATCGACCAGCCTGGCCTGCTTGGTGCTGCAACGCCGGCCAAAGTCTTGAATCTGAGCCTGGGCGGCGACGGCGCCTGTTCGACGACCTACCGCGACGCCGTCACCGAGGTTATCGCGCGCGGCGCGGTGATCGTCGCGGCCGCCGGCAACACCACCGGGCGCGCGGTCAGCAGCCCTGCCAACTGCCCCGGCGTGATCGGTGTTGCCGGGCTGCGCCATGCCGGCAGCAAGGTCGGCTTTTCAGACCTCGGGCCGGAAATCTCGATCGCCGCGCCGGGCGGTAATTGCATCAATATCACCGCCGGCACGCCCTGCCTGTACCCGATCCTGACCGCGTCGAACAGCGGCACGCGCGGGCCGAATGCCGGCGGCTCGATTTTCACCGACAGCTTCGATATCAGCGTCGGCACCAGCTTCGCGACACCGATCGTTGCCGGCGCCGCGGCGCTGGTACTGGCGGCGCGGCCGCAGCTCACGCCGGCCGAAGTCAAGCAGATCCTGCAATCCAGCGCCCGCGCCTTCCCGGCGAGTGGTGCCGACAACGGGCCTGACGACCCGACGCCGGTGACCGCATGCCGCGCGCCCGACAGCACCAACCAGCTGCAGTGTTACTGCCCCAACGTCGCAGTCGGTGTGCCCGGCCTGTGCGGCGCCGGCATGCTCGATGCTGCCGGCGCCGTCGCCGCCGCCACCGGCGGCCTGTTTGCGCGCATCGAGGCCACACCGGCGTCGCCGCAGGCAGGCGCGGCAGTCACTTTGTCGGGCAGCAGCAGCCTGGTCGGCAACGGCCGCGTCGTCAGGACCTGGGCCTGGTCGCTGGTCAACGGCGGCGGTGTCGTCAGCGGGTTTTCTGGGGCCACAGATGCCGCCAGCGCATCGCTGCAGCCCACCGCGGCTGGCACCGTGGTCGTGCGGCTCAATGTCACCGACGACCTCGGTGCGACTTCGAGCGCCGATCGCAGCATTGCAGTTGCCGCAGCGCCCGTGGTGCCGCCGGTGACGCCGCCCGCCACGGGCGGCGGCGGGGGTGGTGCCGCGTCCTGGGCCTGGCTGCTGGCGCTGCTGGCCGCCGTGCAGTCGTTACGTCAGCGCCACCCGGGCCGGGGGTGTAAGGCAGAGTGAAGGTTGCTACAGTCAGCGGCCGACCATTCCTGGCGGCTTGCTGCGAAAAGACCAACGAATGCCTCGTCACCCCGGGCGCCGCCTGCTCTCCTCCGCCTGGGCCCTGGCCGCCGGGTTGATCGTTTTCGCCGCGCCCTTGCCGGCGGCCGCGCAGACGGCCATCAACGCCGTCAACGCCGACACCGCCGGCCCGGTGCGCGGCCTCATCGTCAGGCTGAAAAATCCGCCGCCACACGAGCGCTTGCTGGCACGCGGGGTGGTCAACGACCGCGAACGTGCACTCGCGCGCAGCGAGTTCGACCAAGAGTCGGCGCGCTGGCGCCGGGTGCTGGTTGAGGCGGGCATGGACGGCAATAGCAACGCTTCGGTCGCCAGGCGCTTGCCGGCGCTGCGCCCGGTCGGCCGCGACCAGCAACTGCTCAGCTTCGAGCGCCCCTTGGTCGGCGCCGATGCGCGGGCGCTGATCCAGCGCTTGCGGGCGCGGCCGGATGTCGACTGGGTCGAGGTCAATACCCGCGAGCGCCGCCTGCAGACCCCCACCGACCCGTATTTTGCGGATGGCAGCCAGTGGTGGCTGCAAGCCAAGAGCGGCAGCAATCTCAACGCGCCGGCGGACCGCAAACGCGGCGTGGCCGGGTTCCACAGCGCGTGGATGCAACCCGGCGGCACCGGCTCGGCGACAGTGCCGATCGCGGTGCTCGATACCGGCGTCAGCCCGCACCCCGACCTCGTCGGCCGGGTGCTGCCGGGTTACGACTTCGTCAGCGATATCAAATTTGCCAACGATGGCGATGGCCGCGATGCCGACCCCACCGACCCTGGCGACTGGGTCTCGCTGCCCGACCTGACCGACCGCCATTTCGACGGCTGCGGCGTGGCCAGCAGTTCCTGGCACGGCACCGTCATCGCCGGCATGGTCGCCGCGGTCACCAACAACGGCGAAGGCGCGGCGGCGATCAACTGGGCCGGGCGTGTGGTGCCGGTGCGCGTGGCCGGCAAATGTGGTGCCGACAAGGCCGACATCATCGACGGCATGCGCTGGGCCGCCGGCCTGGACGTGGCTGGCGTGCCGACCCGCAACCCGAACCCGGTGCGCATCGTCAACGTCAGCTTCGGCGGTGACGCCGCGTGCAGCGCCGACTACCAGGCCGCGATCGACGAACTCAAGTCGCTTGGGGTGGTCGTCGTCGCCGCGGCGGGCAACGAACATGGCCACCCGACCCGCCCGGCGAGTTGCCCGGGCGCAATCGGCGTCGTCGGCCTGAACCGCGACGGCTTCAAGACCCACTACTCGAACTTCGGTGCCGCGCTCACCGCCACCGGCATCGCGACGACCTCGGGTGACGATGCGGCGGGCAGCGGTGCACGCTGGAATGCCCTGGCCGACAGCGGCATCCTGTCGACCTATGTTTTTGGCTCCGAAGGCCCGACGAGCACCGGCTACGCCTATCTCTGGGGCACCAGTTTTGCCGCGCCGCAGGTGTCGGGCACGATCGGCCTGATGCTCAGCGTCAACCCTGGATTGACCTGGGAGCAGATCGTGCAAGGCCTGCAGCGCAGCGCGCGCGCGCATGTCACGTCGCCAAAAATTGCGGCCTGCGCGTGGAGCAACCCCGGCCGCTGCGCTTGCACCGCCAGCACCTGTGGGGCGGGCATCCTCGACGCCGCGCAGGCCTTGCTTTACGCCGCCAACCCGACGAGTTACGTCGCGCCGGGTGCGGCCGGCGAAGTCATCGACCATCCCGAGCTGACCGCGGCCGCAGCGCTGGGCCCGGACCGCAACGCCAACCCCGAACCGCCGTCAGAACCGCCGCCGACCGGTGGTGGTGGCGGCGGGGGTGCGCTCTCGCTGGCCTGGCTGCTGGCCTTGGCGCTGGCCAGCGCTGCACTGGCTTCAGCGCGGCGGCGCCGGCACGGCGGCTGACCCGTCGGCGCCTCTGCTGGCTGCGGCATCGGCGGCGCTGGCCCCCTGGGCGGCTTGGGCGGCGTTTGCGGCGTTTGCAGCTTGTGCTGCGGCCTTCGGGTTGAGCACCACGATATTCTGCGCACGCACCTGCTTGGCCAGGCGTTCGGGTTCGCGCTCGGCCGATGCCGGCGCCGGCAACAGCGGCTCGAGCCACGACAACGCGCCCTGCGACCAGGCCCAGAAAGCGCCGTTGGCCAGCACCAGCAGGATCACCAGCAGGCGCAACATCAGGCCGCACCGCTGTCGGCAATCGCACGCACACTGACCTCGCCGCCAACGATGCGGTGCGTCTGACCGCCAGCGTCGACGACAAGCAAGGCGCCGTCGTTGTCAATGCCCTGCGCCCGACCCTGCGGCAGCGCCGGCAGCGTCGTGCTGACGTCCCGGCCGCGCAGCAGATCACGCGCTGCGTAGCCGCCGGTGAAGGGTACAAAGCCGGTCTGCTCAAAGCGAAGCAGGGCGCGCACCAGCGGCTCGGCAACCAGCAACAGCGCTGCCGGCGCGCTGATGCCGGGATGCAGTTGCTGCAAACAGCCGTAGCCGCTGGATAGATCCGTCAGGGACTGTGGCGCGATATTCAGGCCGACGCCGACGATGCACATGCGGCGTTCACCGACGGGCACGGTTTCGATCAGCACGCCACCGAGCTTTTGCGGCGTATCGCCGGCCAGCCAAAGGTCGTTGGGCCACTTCAAGCCGATGCGAGACGCGCCTCGCGCGATCGCGTTCAGAGCGGCCGACGAGCCTGCCGGGGCCAGCGGCTCCAAGGCGTCCGCCAACGCAACACCAACCGCCAGCGACAGCCCCGACCAACTCGCCGGCGCGAAGGGTAGGGCCAGTGAAAAGGTCAGCGACGCACCCAGCGCCGACTGCCACAGTCGGCCCTGGCGGCCGCGGCCCTGGGTCTGCACTTCAGCGACGAGCAGGCAGGCCTGGGTATCGGCGGCGCGGCGGCCCTGGTGGGTGTGCGGATGGTCGTGCGGGCCGAGTTCACCCGGTGTCGTGATCGGCAGATCGTCGGCGCCGACGGATGCACGCGCGCGGTCGATGAGCGCGCTGTTCGTCGACGGCAGGCTGGCCACGACCTCGACGCTGATCCCCGGCAGCAGCGGGCGCAGGCGCTGCCACAACGGCTGCGTCTGCCAGCGGAGGTCTGCTGTCTCGGTCATCGCCACGCGCAATGAATCGGCCCCGCGCAGCGCTCAGCCCAGAGCGCTCCCGCGGCCCCGTTTGGGCGCGAGCATCGTGCGTCTGCAGGTCGCGCTGCCGCAACGGCATTCGTACTCTTTTTTCAGCTTCGGCGTGTAGCGCTCGTCGATGATCAGGCCGTAGTCGTAGAAGAGTTCTTCACCGGCAAGCAGCGGGCGCAAGGCCTTGATGAAGACCCGGCCGTCGGCCTCGTCGGCTTCGCAGTTGGGCTCGCAGGCGTGGTTGATCCAGCGCGACGCGTTGCCGTCGACCTTGCCGTCGATGACATGATCGGCATCGATGTGGAAGAAAAAAGTGTGGTGCGGGTCGCGCGGGTCGTGCGGGTGGCGGCGCAGCGCCTCGGGCCAGGAGATCAACTCGCCGGTGTATTCGATGATCGACTCGCCGGCAGCCATTTCACGCAGTGCAAAGACGCCCTTGCCATGGACGCCGGAACGTCGCACCTGGATGCGCGGGCCGCGCGCCGATGGTTTAGGCGGGCTGCCGGTTTTTTTGCCGTTTTCATTTTTGGCTGCACTTTGGGCTTGAGGCTTTGATTTCATTCGGTACATTGAATTCATGGGCGCGCGCATGTGCGTGTGTGTGCATGTGGGCGTGCGTGTGAGCGGGCGTGTGCATGTGCAGGTGCGGGCGTGCGCGCGAGGCAGCGGATTGTAGGCACGGCCCGATGGCGGGCTGGCAAGGGACACAGGACGAATGAGCAAGACCATCATCATTGCGGAAAAACCCAGCGTCGCGCAGGACATCGTGCGGGCGCTGACCCCCGTGGCCGGCAAGTTCGACAAGGAGGCCGACCACTTCGAAAACGAACGTTATGTCGTGACCTCGGCGGTCGGCCACCTGGTGGAGATCAAGGCGCCCGAAGAGTTCGACGTCAAACGTGGGAAGTGGAGCTTCAACAACCTGCCGGTGGTGCCGTCGCACTTTGACCTGGCGCCGATCGACAAGGCCAAGAGCCGGCTCAACGCGGTGGTCAAGCTCGTCAAGCGCAAGGACGTGACGGCGATCATCAACGCCTGCGATGCCGGGCGCGAGGGCGAGTTGATCTTCCGCCTGATCGTGCAATACGCGGCTGGCGCCAAGGCGCCGATCAACAAGCCGATCCAGCGCCTGTGGCTGCAGAGCATGACGCCGCAGGCGATCCGCGACGGCTTTGCAAATCTGCGCAGCGACGCCCAGATGCTCGGCCTGGCCGACGCTGCGCGCAGCCGATCAGAGGCCGACTGGCTGGTCGGCATCAACGGCACCCGTGCGATGACGGCGTTCAACTCGCGCGACGGCGGCTTTTTCCTGACCACGGTCGGGCGCGTGCAGACACCGACGCTGAGCATCGTCGTCGAGCGCGAAGAAAAGATCCGCAAGCATGTCTCGCGCGCGTACTGGGAAGTCAAGGCCACCTTCGACGCCCAGGCCGGGCAATACGAAGGCAAGTGGTTCGACACGAAGTGGAAAAAGAACCCCGATGACGCCGAGGCGCGCGCCGACCGGCTGTGGACGGAAGGCCAAGCCCAGGCCATCGCCCGCGCCTGCGTCGGCCAGCCGGCCGCCGTGAGCGAAGAATCCAAGCCCAGCACCCAGGCCAGCCCGCTGCTGTACGACCTGACGACCTTGCAGCGCGAGGCCAATTCACGGTTTGGTTTCAGCGCCAAGACGACGCTGTCGATCGCGCAGGCGCTGTACGAAAAACACAAGGTGCTGACCTACCCGCGGACTGACTCGCGGGCGCTGCCCGAGGACTACTTGAGCGTCGTCAAGGACACCTTCGACATGATCGCCAGCGAAGACCTGCCGGGCCCGCTGCGGCTGCTCGCCGCGCATGCACGCAAGGGCCTGAAGGACGGTTATGTCAAACCTTCGAAGCGAGTCTTCGACAACACCAAGGTCTCTGACCACTTTGCGATCATCCCGACCCTGCAGGCGCCGAAGTCGCTGACCGAACTCGAGTTGAAGCTTTACGACATGGTCGTGAAACGCTTCATCGCGGTGTTTTATCCGGCCGCTGAATTCATGGTCACGACGCGCCTCAGCAAAGTCACCGCCGCGGGTGTGGAGTACCCGTTCCAGACCAACGGCAAGGTGCTTGTCAACCCGGGCTGGCTGGCGGTGTACGGCAAGGAAGCGCAGGACGACGACGCCAATCTCGTCGCCGTGCAGGCGGGCGAACTGGTGCGCACCGAGGCGGTCGACGCCAACGCGCTGAAGACCAAACCGCCGGCGCGGTATACCGAAGCGACGCTGCTGAGCGCGATGGAGGGTGCCGGCAAACTCATCGACGACGACGAGCTGCGCGAGGCGATGGCCGAAAAGGGCCTGGGCACACCGGCGACACGCGCGCAGGTGATTGAAGGCCTGATCTTCGAGAAGTACATGCACCGCGACGGCCGCGACCTGGTGCCCACCGCCAAGGCGTTTCAGCTGATGACGCTGCTGCGTGGCCTGGCCATCGAAGACCTGACGCGGCCGGACCTGACCGGCAACTGGGAATACCAGCTCGCCGAGATGGAGCATGGCCGCTTGAAGCGGGCGGACTTCATGGCCGAGATCGCCAAGATGGCCGAGCGCATCGTCAGGAAGGCCAAGGAATACGACCGCGATACGATCCCTGGCGACTACGCGACGCTGGCCACGCCTTGCCCCAACTGCGGCAGCACGGTCAAAGAAAACTACCGCCGCTTCGCCTGCGAAAAGTGCGAGTTTTCGATCACCAAGATCCCCGCCGGCCGGGCCTTCGAGACCGCCGAGGCCGACGCGTTTTTGCGCGACAAAAAAATCGGCCCGCTCGAAGGTTTCCGCTCCAAGGCCGGCTGGCCGTTCACCGCCGAGATGAAGCTGGTCTTCGACGACGAGATCAAGAACTGGAAGCTCGAGTTTGATTTTGGTGATGACGCCAAGAAGGCCGAAGGTGATGGTGTGCCGGTCGACTTCTCGGGCCAGGAAAGCCTGGGCGCCTGCCCCAAATGTGCCGGCCGGGTCTTCGAACATGGCAGCTCGTATGTCTGCGAGCACAGCGTCGGCGCGCCCGTGACCTGCGACTTCAAGACCGGCAAGATCATCCTGCAGCAACCGGTGCCACGCGAAGAGATGCACAAGCTGCTGACCGGCGGCAAAACCGGCTTGCTCGAAAACTTTGTGTCCAACAAGACGCGGCGCAAATTCAAGGCGTTTTTGACCTACGACAAAAAAGAAGGCAAGGTGATCTTCGAGTTCGAGCCGCGGGCGCCGCGTGCGCCTGCCGGTGCCGCAGCCAAGAAGACGGCTGCCGGCAAGACGGCGGCAAAAAAGGCCGCGGCCTGACGATGCCCGGTGCACCGGGTGCGCTGGCTCACTGGAGTACGTCCATGCCGCGCATTGCGGTATTCGCCTTTCGGGCGGCCGGGCAGGCTCCCGTGCGCCGCGGCCGGCGGCCATGACCCTGGCCATCTTCTACAAGCTGCTGGCGATTTTTGTTGCCATCGCGCTGGGTTACTTCGCTGCGCGAATGCGCTGGCTGCAGGCCGGCAACGACGCCAGCGACCCGGCGCGGGTGCTCAGCAACGCGGCGTTTTATGTCTTCGTGCCGGCGCTGCTGTTCCGCACCACCGCGCGGCTGGACTTCGCGCAACTGCCGGTGACCACGGTGATGGCGTTTTTCTTGCCGACACTCGTGCTGGTCTTGGCCGTCTACGCCTGGCAACACGCCAGCGGCGCCGGCCAGCGGCATGGTGCGGCGGCACCGGCGGTGCGCGCGCTGTCGGTGATCTACGGCAACTCGGTGCAGATCGGCATCCCGCTGGCGGCGGCACTGTTTGGTGAGGCCGGGCTGGCGATCCACGTCGCGCTGGTCAGTCTGCACGCGCTGATCCTGCTGTCGGTGGTCACCGCGCTGGTCGAAATTGACGTCGCGCGCGCTGGCGCGCAGGCGCGGCAGGAGGCTGCCGCATCGTTCCGCTCGACGATGGTCAGCACGCTGCGCAACACCGTCGTCCACCCGGTGGTGCTGCCGGTGCTCGCCGGCTTGATGTGGAACCTCACCGGTATCGGGCTGCATCCGGTCTTCGACGAGACGCTGTCGGTGCTCGGCGCGGCGGTGGTGCCGCTGTGCCTGGTGCTCGTCGGCATGACGCTGGCCCACTACGGCATCCAAGGCCATCTGCGCGGCGCAGTCGGCATCAGCGTGCTCAAGCTGCTCGTGATGCCGGCGATCGTGCTCGTCACCGCGCGCTGGGGCTTTGGCCTGGTCGGCACACCGCTGGCGGTGGTCGTGATCCTGGCGGCACTGCCAGTGGGCAGCAACCCGGTGATCTTCAGCCAGCGCTACGGCACGCTGCAAGGCGAGGCGACGGCAGCAAATGTATTTTCGACGCTGGCCTTTGGCCTGACAGCGGCCCTCTGGCTGGGCGTCTTGGCGACGCTGGACTGAGCGACAACGCGCACCGGCTGGTTTTGGGACAATCGCCGCATGCAAGCCCAAGATATCCCGGCCTACATGGCCCATGTCGGCGTCGCCGCGCGGGCCGCCGCGACGGTGATGGCCGCGGCCTCCACAGCTGCCAAAAACACCGCGCTGCGCTCGCTGGCGCGCCGCTTGCGCGACGGCGCCGCGGTGCTGGCGCAGGCCAACAAGCTGGACCTGGATGCAGCGCAGGCCGCGGGCCTGGCAGCGCCGCTGGTCGACCGCCTGAAGCTGACGCCGCAGATCATCGAGACGGTGGCCGAAGGCTGCGAGCAGATCGCCGCGATGGCCGACCCGGTTGGCGAGATCAGCGGCGTCAAGCGCCGGCCGAGTGGCATCAGCGTCGGCCAGATGCGGGTGCCGCTGGGCGTCTTCGGCATGGTCTACGAGAGCCGGCCGAATGTGACCATCGAAGCTGCTTCGCTGGCCATCAAGAGTGGCAACGCCTGCATCCTGCGCGGCGGCTCCGAAGCCTTGCAATCGAACCTGGCGCTGTGGGGGCTGGTGCAGGCGGCGATGGTCGATGCCGGGCTCCCGGCGGATGCGGTGCAGCTGATCCAGACCACCGACCGCGCTGCGGTGGGCCAGCTAATCACGATGCCGGAATATGTCGACGTCATCATCCCGCGCGGTGGCAAGTCGCTGATCGCGCGCATCAGCGCCGAGGCCAAAGTGCCGGTGATCAAACACCTCGACGGCAACTGTCATGTCTATGTCGATGCCGAGGTTGACCTCGACCTTGCCGTGGCCGTCACCGACAACGCCAAGACGCAGAAATACAGCCCCTGCAATGCTGCCGAGTCGCTGCTTGTCCACACCGCATGCGCGGCGGAATTTCTGCCCCGCATCGGCGCGGTGTTTGCGGCCAAGGGGGTGCAGATGCGCTGCGATGCGGCGTCGGCCGCGCTGCTCGTTTCGCTGCCCGCGTCCATGCCCGCCGCTGAGGTGATCGCCGCCACCGAGGCCGACTGGAGCGACGAGTACCTCGCGCCGATCATCAGCATCAAGGTCGTCGCCGGCATCGATGAGGCCATCGCGCATATCAACCGCTACGGCTCGCACCACACCGATGCGATCCTGACGAGCAATCACGCGGCCGCGATGCGTTTCCTGCGCGAAGTCGATTCGGCCAGCGTGATGGTCAATGCAAGCACGCGCTTTGCCGACGGCTTCGAGTACGGCCTCGGCGCCGAGATCGGCATCTCCACCGACAAGCTGCACGCCCGCGGCCCGGTCGGGCTGGAAGGGCTGACATCGCTGAAGTGGGTCGTGCTCGGGCAGGGCGAAGTGCGAACTTGAGCGCCGAGCAGATCGTCACGCTGCTTGCCGCGGCGGTGCTCGTGTTCTGGATGGTCGGTGCCTACAACCGGCTCGTGCGCCTGCGCAACGCGATCGGTGCGGCGTGGGCGCAGCATGACGCCCAACTGCAGCGCCGGGCCGTGGCCTTGCCGACGCTGCTGGCGAGCCTGGCGGCGCCGCTGGCCGCCGAACAGTCGGCGCTGGACGCGGTGGCCGCGGCGCAGCAGCAGGCCAGCGCCGCTGCCGCTGCCTTGCGCGCGGCGCCGGTCAATGCGCCGGCGGCGTCAGCGCTGGTGCTGGCGATGGCCAAGCTGGACTCCGGCCTGGCCCCGCTGCTGGCGCTGCTCGACCAGCACCCGGCGCTGCGCGCCCAGCCCGAGGTCTCGGCCAGCCTGCTCGAGCTGCACGATGTCGATTTGCGCCTGGCCTTTGCGCGCCAGATGTTCAACGATGCGGCCCAGGCCTACGACAGCGCCGCGCGCCAATGGCCGACCCGGCTGCTGGCGCGGCTGTACAGCTTTGGTGCGGCCGGGCGACTGTAGCGGCGCGGGGTCGGCGCGCCGCGTCAGCGCAGGCGAGAACTCAGGATTGCCCCATCACCGAAGCGGTGGCCACGAGCTCGTCAAAAAGCGACATCGAAACCGCGCCCGAAACCGCAAACGGGTCAAGCGCGCCGCACTCTGAGTATTTGAGCAGCAGCGACGGATTCAGCCGCGCCATATTCACCTGGCCCATCGACCAGCCGGCAAAACGCCGCTCGCCGATCTCTTCGTAGCTGAGCAGTTGCACGTCGGTGTGGCGGCTGTCGGCCGCGATGCGGTTGTAGAGCTTGTTCACCGCGCCGCGCCCGCCTTCGAGCACCTGCAAAAAGATGCCGGCGGAAAAACACAACACGCCGGTGACGCCGCTCTGTGGGTTGTGCAGCTTGCTCTGGCGCAGGATATTGACCAGCTCTTCCTGGTCGACCGCGCCTTGCGCGCGGCTGGCGTACATGAGTCGGACTAACACTTCATCCACCTTTGTGTTTGGGCAGCAGCGACAAAAATTCGCGCCGCAGATTGGGGTCTTTCAAGAAGGCGCCGCGCATCACGCTGTTGACCATCGCCGAGGCGTTGTCCTTGACGCCGCGCCAATGCATGCAGAAATGGTCGGCCTCCATCACGATCGCCAAGCCGTCGGGTTTGACGCGCTCCTGCAGCTCGTTGGCGAGCATCGTCACGGCTTCTTCCTGAATCTGCGGCCGGCTCATGATCCAGTCGCAGATGCGGCTGTATTTCGACAGCCCGATGAGGTTGGAATGCTCGTTCGGCAGCAGCCCGATCCAGACCCGGCCGATGATCGGGCAGAGGTGGTGCGAGCAGGCGCTGCGCACCGTGATCGGGCCGACGATGAGCAGCTCGTTGAGGCGCTCGGCGTTGGGGAACTCGGTCACCGACGGCATCGGGCGGAAGCGCCCCGCAAAAACCTCGTCGATATACATCTTGGCGACGCGCTTGGCGGTGTCTTGGGTGTTGTGGTCGCCCTCGATATCGATGACCAGCGACTTCAACATCTCTTCGACCTTGCCGCGCACCTCGGCCTTCAACTCTTCGAGTTCGCCGCTGCGCACAAAGGCGGCGATATTGTCGTTGGCGTGGTACCGCCGGTCGGCGGTGACCAGGCGGTAGCGGATGCGCTGCGACACCGGCAGGCCGGCGAGTTCTTCTTCGCTGCGAAAAATGCGCGCCGGGGCGTTGGCGCTGCTCGGTTTGGTGGGTGCTGACATGCGGGGCGATCCTTCTGGCCGGGTCGGGCCGGCGGTGCTTGCGGTGCTTGCGGTGCTTGCGGTGCCTATCTTGCCTGGAGTGCGCGCGATGCGTCGGAACCTGGCGGCGAAGACCTGCCGCCCGGGTCGGCGCCGGGGCTCGTCTAGACTGCCCGGCTTGCAAACAGTGTATGCCGCCCACCTGTCGTCGCCCCCGCTGGCACGCCTGCTCGATCTGACTGCCGATGCGGTGGCCGCAGTCCAGGCCGGGCGCTCGTTGACCGAGGTGTTGGCCAA
>JANPDN010000209.1:0-8380 GCA_031431555.1 Rubrivivax sp. | reverse complement strand
ATCAGCAGCGACGCCGAGTCGACATTGCGCAGCAAGGGGCCGAGCACAAACTCCATGACGCGAAAGAGCCAGAACGCGCCCCACATCGACCCGGCGTAACGAATCATCCAGGTGCGATGAGATGTGAAGTCGCGGCGGCGGATGCTGACGATGCCCATCACGGCACAGGCGTAGACACAGGCGGCCATGAACCAGAACCCGAGCACCGAAAGATTGCCGCCGTAGCTGGCCACCGAGCCATGTTCAGAGGCCAGCACGCAGGCGCAGACCACGCCGATCGTCAACGACACGATGGATGCATAACCGAGCACACGATGCTGCTTGCGGTGGCTGCCGTTGCCGGGGCGAAAGAGCTGCACCGTCATCAGCACAAAGGCCAGCGAGTTGAAAAAGATGTGGCCGTAGAGCAGGTTCGTGCGCAGCGCGGGGCCTTGCGCAAATCGTTCGTAGAAGGCCACGCCCCACGAGGGGTGGGTCATGTAGCGGTCGCCCCAGACCGAGCATTCATTGCCCGGGCAAGTGGCCAGCGCGGCGGTCGTCGCCGCGTCGCTGACACCCAGGTTGTGCAGCACGTCGTAGATGCCGATGAAAAAGGCGATCGACGCCGGTGCACCGTCGATCGCGTAACGCGCGTTCAGCACCACCAGCAGCGCGACACCAAATACCAGGAAGGGCGCGTAGGAGCGTCGTTTCAGGCCGACCAGCAGCAGGCCGATCCAGACCAGCAAAGCGACGTAGAAGGCCAGCACGACGACTGCGAGGGGCATGTCTTTCTCCAGGATGGTGTGGCAATTGCGCCGACGGCTGGGCGCAGCCTCAGGCGACAGTCACTACGGTCTCGAACAGATAGGCCGCGAGGGCTTGCTCGACGGCCGGGGCAGCGTGCCGTGCGGCCTCGGGCAGCGTCACGCTGACCCGCATGCCGCGCCGGCCGCCTTCACTGACGTCGACGTTGGCGCCGACGATCTTGAGTTGTGCACCGACGACTTGCCGCACCAGGCGCGCCGCGGCATCACAACGCAGCTGCGGCTTGTAGATTTTCCCCACCGACGTCAGCGGGATCGCATCGATGATGTGAATCTGCTTCGGCCACGCTGGGCGCTCGCCGATCGACTGCCGGGCATGGTCGTGCAATTCGTCTTCGGTGGCCGTCGCGCCGGGCCTCAGCGCGACATAACAGACCGGCAGTTCACCGGCATAGCTGTCGGGCATGCCCACTGCTGCGGCCAGCGCCACCGCGGGGTGGGCGGCCATCGCGTTTTCGATCATCAACGGGTCGATGTTGTGGCCGCTTCGGATGATCAGGTCCTTGGCGCGGCCGGCGATGTAGATGCGCCCAGCTTCGTCGGTGTAGCCCAGATCGCCGGTATTGAGCACGCCGTCGACAAACACGCCGGCGTTGTGCGCCGGGTCGCGGTAGCCGGGCGACACATGCGGCCCGTGAACAGTGATGACACCGATCTCGCCGGCAGCGCAGGGAGCCCCAAGTTCGCCGCCGGCTTGCAACTGGCGGACTACGACTTCGGTGTACGGCAAGGCCCAGCCGACCGAGCCCGAGCCGCCTTCGTCATCGAGGGTGTGGATGGCGATCAGGCCGGAGGCTTCGGTCATGCCGTAGACCTCGTGCATGCGCTGGCCGGTGAGTTGGGCAAAGCGCTCGCCCAGCGCCGGCGGCATCGACGCCGCGCCGGTAAAGCCGGCCCGCACCGCGCTGATATCGGCGCCAGCCAGCGGCACCTCGAGCACCGCGCCGATCGACGTCGGCACGGCCCCCACCCGCGTCACGCCGTACTGCGCGACCAGGCGCCAGAAGCCTTGCACCATCGCCGGGTTGCGCAAGCCGCTGGGTGACATCACGAGCAGGCCCATGCCGGCCATGAACGCCGACAGGCTGCTGTAGATCGTGCCGCCGACATGGAACAGCGGCAGCGTCGCGGTCAGCGTGTCGCTCGCGCGCATATCACCCAGCACCGCGCCGCCCAACGCCGCCACGAGCTGGCTGCGATGGGTATGCGCCACCAGCCTGGGCGTGCCGGTGGTGCCGCCGGTGTGGAAGTAGGCCGCCACGTCGGCGTCGCGGCCGGGCTCGCCGAACACCAGGTGGTCGTCGGGCTGACCGGCGAGCGCGGTGTGGAAATCGAGCACACCGTCTTCGGCCGGGGTGCCCGGTGGCGCCACGCGCAGCAGCGTCAGCCCCGGCACTTGCTCGCGCAGCGACAGCGCCTTCTGCCAGATGTCGAGGACCGGATGCGGGCCCAGCGCCACCAGGATGCGTGCGCCAGAAGCCTTGAGCAGCGCGGCGATGTGTTCGGGCTGCAAGAGGAAGTTGATCGGCACCGCGTAACCCGCGGTCTCGGCGCCCCAGAGTGTCGCGTGGGTCTCGACCAGACTCGGCAGCATGTAGGCCACGCCCGGGCGCGTGCCGCCGAGGCTGGCGAACAGATTCGCGGCCTGCCTGATCAGGCCGAGCAGTTGCCGGTAGTTCACGCGGCGCGGCTGCTCGTCGGGCGCCCCGGTCATCAGCATCGTCAGCGCGGTGCGCTCGGGTTGGTGTGCCGCGCTGTGGATGAAAACGTCGAGCACGCTGCGTTCGGGCAGGCGCTGCTCAAGCGGCATCGCGGCCTCGAAGCGCGCCAGGTCGTCGCGGGTGCAAATCGGTGACTGGTTAAGGACGGCCATGGCGGGTGACGGCGGTTGGCTGCGGTTGTCGCGTGACGCCCGACGCTATCCGCTCAATACGCGTTCGTGAACCCCGGTCAACCCGGGGGATGGCATGGCGCGTCGCAGTGGCCGGATCAGCGCGGATCGTCCAACGCCGCCAGTTCGTCGGCGGTAAATCCGGCGCGCCGGCGGGCGTCAAAGTTAAACGGCGCGCGCGGCCGCGGTGCGCCATGGCGGGCGGTGAGCACCGCGTAATGCGCGACCGGGTCGAGGCCGTCACGGTCACAAAGCCAGCGGTACCAATGGTTGCCGATCGCGACATGGCCGACTTCGTCGCGCAGGATCACGGCCAAAATTTCCACTGCGCGATGGTCGCCGGCAGCGGCCAGCTTGGCCTGCATCGGTGGCGTGGCATCGAGGCCGCGCGCTTCGAGCGTGCGTGGCACCAGGGCCATGCGGGCGGTGATATCGCCGGCGGTTTTCTGCGTCATCGACCACAGGCCGTCATGCGCCGGGAAGTCGCCGTAGTCGTGGCCGAGGTTGACACGCAAATGTTCGCGCAGCAGGCTGAAGTGCGTTGCCTCTTCGGCTGCGACAAGCAGCCAATCGCGGTAGTAGTCGCGCGGCATGCCGGCAAAACGCCAGACCGCATCGAGCGCCAGGTTGATCGCATTGAACTCGATATGGGCGACCGAATGCAGCAGTGCCGCGCGGCCTTCGGGGGTGAAGGGCGATCGGCGCGGCACGTCTTTGGCGGCGACCAGTTCGGGCCGTGGCGGGCGGCCGGGCAAGGGGCAGGTTGGCTGCAGAAGAGCATCCACGTCGAGCAGGCTGCGCTGCGCGCCGTCGACGCTTTCTGCTGCTGCAGGGCCGGCCGCCCAGGCGGACCAAGCCGACCACGCTGCCTGGGCCGCCGCCACCTTGTGCGTCGGGTCGTTCAGGCTCAACGCGAGCAGTGCCTGTCTGCGAATCTCCATCCTTTGAATTGTCTCCTCTCGCACGCCGACCCGCGACCAGCAATGCGGACCGCCAATCACTAGCCAACCGCACGCCGCAGAGATCGTCATTGCCGAGGATGGGCTTCGGGCTGCGTTTGGCTGCGACGGTGTATCCGCCGCTGCGCAACTCGGCGCATGAAGGGCTTCATCGCCTGCTGCATCAGGCCCAGGCTGTCGAGCGTGTCGGAGAGCACCGGGGCAATGAGCGGCTGCAGGGTGTTCGGGTTCGGCGGCGTCGTGGCAGATCTCGGCGCCCGGCGTTGGGTGGGTGCGTGGGCATACCGTCCCTGAATCCGCTGCGCCGCCGCCCGGCCGCCCTTTGCCGGCACCAGCGCGGCTGCTGCGCTTGCGAACAGCATGCGCACGGCCTCACGTGCGACCTGTGCCGCGAGTGGCTGGCGAAGAATGCGCCGCTTGTCGACCTGCTCGCCGCGTACCCGGAGGTGGCCAAGCCCGTCGACCACATGACGCTCCGGCGCAGGCTCGACCCGGCCAACTACCAGGGGCGGAGCGGCTTGGTGATGGGTCGGGTACTGGCGCGCCTGCCGCGTGAACCGAGGTGAACCAAGGTAAACGTCAGCCGCGCCCAGCTACGGCGCACTGGGTGGTTGCGTGAACCGCTCGGCCCTCCATGCGTCAATGATGGCCGCGGCCGAGATCTCGATGTCGCGCGCCCTCGTCGCGCCCGAGGTGACAGAAAGGCGCATCACCCAGTTGCCACGCCACTCCGCACCGGCGACAAAGCAGACGCCGCCCTTCTGAATGCGCGCGATCACGCCCTCGGTGGTCGCGCGGCGGGAGGCAGCATCGCCCTGGCCAAAGCTCACGATCACCTGGTTCAGCGCCACGGTGTTCAGCACCCGCACCCCCGGCTCGCAGGCGAGCAACTCCGCGAATTGCCGGGCCAGAGCGCAATGGTGTCCTACCAACTCGGCCACGCCTTGGCGGCCCAGGGTCTTGAGCAGCACGTACACCGGCACGCCGCGGGCCCGGCGCGAGAGTTCGGGCACGTAGGCCGAAGGCACCCGGTCGCCCTCGCCGATGGTCGGCAGGTAACTCGACCACTGCGTCATCGCACGCTGGTGGATCGTGCGATCCCTGACGATGGCGAAGCCGCAGTCGTAGGGCACCTGCAGCCACTTGTGCCCGTCGGTCACCCAGGAGTCCGCGCCTTCAATGCCCGCAGTCAGATGGCGCAGCCCCGGCACGGCCCGGGCCCACAGCCCGAAGGCGCCGTCCACGTGCACCCAGGCCCCTGCGGCCTTGGCGAGCGCCACGATCTCGCTGAACGGATCGAAGGCGCCGGTGTTGATCTGTCCCGCTTGCGCGATGACGATCTTCGGGCCCGGCTTGTCGCCCAACGCACGCGCCAGCGCCTGCGGCCGCATGCGGCCTTCGTCGTCAGTGTCGACCTTCGTTACCCGCCGATAGCCGAAGCCGATGAGCTGCAGCGACGAGAACACCGACGAGTGTGCGTCGGCCCCGATCAGCACCTCGACCTGGGGCGCGCCGAACAGGCCGTCGGCGTCGGGGTCCCAGCCGGCTTCGAGCAGCACGCCAGTGCGCGCCGCGGCAAGACCGATGGCGTTGGCCACCGTGGCGCCTGTCGAGAAGCCGACGGAGCTGCCCGGTGGCAGGTCGAGAACCTCCAGCAACCAGCGCTCGGCGACGGCCTCGATCGCCGCGGTGGCCGGCGTCGGCGAGTGGTATCCGGTGTTCTGACCCCACGCCGAGACCAGCCAGTCCGCAGCGACGCCGGCGGGGTGCGAAGCACCAATCACCCAGCCGAAGAAGCGCGGCCCGGCCATCGGCATCAGCCCGGGCTGGGCCTGCGTGGCCAAGGCTTCGATGACCTCACCCGCGGCCGCGCCCTGTTCGGGCATGGCCTCGTCGAAGCGCTCAAGCATGGCGTGGTAGTCCGCCGACGGCGGCCGTGGATCCTCGGCCAGGGTGCGGCGGTATGCCAGCGCGTGCGACATCGCCTGGGAAAGTAGCGTGCCGGGGTCGATGGCCATCGGTTCCTCCGTAGGCATGGCGCGAGTGCATCACATTCTTGCCCGGGGTGCCACGCGAAGTTCCGTCGATCGGGCCCGTGGGCAGCTCGCCCGCCGCAATGGGGATGAATCCAGCGTACTGCGGCACCTCATGGCGGGGATGGGCGGTTCGGCCGCTGTCTCTTGTGCTGGTGGGCGGCCATGTCGCTGCATGCATCACCCTGATTGCGGCCCTTAGAGGCGGGCTTGGGATGCCCGCAACAGATGCGAGCGCAGATCCTGGCGCCTGAACCGCACGGTCAGGAACGCCCGTTCCTGGCCTGGACCGTGAACTCCCAATGCCCGCGCCAAGCGGCACCTGGACGGCTCTGCGCTCGCATCGAAAGTCAGCTTCCCGGCGTGGTTGCGACGTCACACGCGCGGCCACTTGCGCTCACTCGAAACGTCTGCTTCAAGCCGAGGTTTGACAATCGCGCGCCGGCACCCATGGGGATAGCAGCAAGCGCCAGGCACGCACGACCGTCGCTCACATCGCAGCGCTGAACGCGCCGTCCGCCGTCAATACCAGCCCGCTCACGTAGGACGCTTCGTCGGACGCAAGGAAGACGGCCGCCGGGCCGATCTCCGAAAGCCGGCCCCAGCGGCCGGCCGGCGTGCGCTGGCAGACCCACTCGTTGAACGCCGGGTTCTCGATCAGCGCGGTATTCATCTCGGTGGCAAAAAATCCGGGGGCGATGCAGTTCGCGGTGATGCCGTCGCGCGCCAGTTCGACCGCCAGTTGTTTGGTCAAAGCGTGCACGGCGCCTTTGGCCGCGACATAGGCGCTGATGGTCGGCCGCGCATTCATCGCACTGATCGAGCCGGTCAGGATCAGGCGGCCCTGTTGCCTCGGAATCATCTGCTGCGCGGCCGCCTTGCACAGCACCCACACCGCGACCAGGTTGGTGTCGATCACGCGCTGGAAATCGGCGAGCTCGAAGGCTGTGATCGGCTGGCGGTGGTTGATGCCGGCATTGGCCACCAGGATGTCGAAGCGGCCATGGCGCTGCGCGAGATCGGCGACGCAGTGCTGGGCGAGTTCGCTGTCGGTGACATCGAAAGCGCAGGCCTCGCCGGACAGGCCCTGGGCCGCCAGTTCGGCCACTCGGGAGGCGAGTGCCGCCGCGTCGCGCGCATTCAGCGCGACATGGGCGCCCGCCTTCGCCAGAGACTGGGCCATGGCCCACCCGAGCCCGCGCGATGCACCGGTGACGAGGGCGACTTTGCCGCTGAGATCAAACATGGCCGATCACCCCGATTACCGATTTCGGCCTGCGGCCGTTGGCAAAGTCGACGATGCAGGCCAGCCCCTCGCGCGCGATCGCGTCGAAACATTCGTCGGTCCAGCACAGCGCATGGGGCGTCACCAGCACATTGTCCATCGCCAGCAGCGGGTTGTCGGGCGCGACAGGCTCCTGCTCGAAGACGTCGATGCCTGCGCCTGCGATCGTGCCGTTTTTGAGCGCCGCAATCAGTGCTGGTTCATCGACGAGCGGCCCGCGCGCGAGGTTGATCAAATACGCGCTGGGCTTCATCTGGGCCAGGCGCGTGGCATTCAGCAGGTGGCGCGTCTCGTCGTTCAGCAGCGCCGTCACGACGACGAAGTCCGCCTCGCGCAGCAGGCGCTCGAGCGGCACGCATTCGGCGCCCAGCGCGGCGACCGCCGCCGCGTCGGCATAGGGGTCGGCCGCCTGCATCTGCCAGCCGAAGGGCCGGGCCAGCGCGAGCAACTCGCGGCCGATGCCGCCGGCGCCGATCACGCCGAGCGTGCGCCTCGTCAAGCCCAGGCCCATGTGGCTGGTGCGTTCGTTCCAGCGGCCGGCGCGCGTCAGGCGATCCTTCTCGACCAGCCGCCCGGCCAGCGCAAAGATGAAGGTCAGCGCGGCGACCGCCACCGGGCGTCGCACCGCGACCGGCGTGTTGGTCGCGATCACGCCTTTCGCGGCGAGGGCGTGCACGTCGACCGCGTCATAGCCCACGCCGTGCCGGCTGACGATCGTGACCCGCCGGTCCGCACGCGCCACCGACGCCGCAGTGACCCGCGGCGCATTCACATAGAGCCCGTCATAGCGCGCCATGATGTCCGGCGTGATCTCGTCGACCGACTCGGGCAGGAATTCCCATTCGATGCGCGAGTCACTGTCGAGCAGCGCGAGCGGGCCCCGGCCGAACGACGGTTCGCCGTTGCGCGTGAGCAGGTCGCGTGTCAGGCCGACCCGGAAGCGCTCTTGACCGTGGCCAGTCATGGGGCAGTCGCCTCGATCTGGCCGACCATCTGCTTCAAAGCGAGTTCGAGCAGGCCGGTGTCGGTGCCGCCGGCGATCATCGTGTAGCCCATCTCGCGGGCCCGCGAGATCCACGCCGCGTCGGTGGCCATGAAGCCCGCCGCCTTGCCGTGGCCGCGGGCGACCTGGGCGACCTTGCGCATCGCCGCGTCGAAGCGCGGATCGTCGAACTGGCCGGGGATGCCCATGAAATTGGAGAGGTCGAAATGGCCGACCCACAGCACGTCGATGCCGTCGACGGCGGCAATCTCGTCGACTTGCGCGAGGCCGCGTTCGGTCTCGATCTGCGCGATCACCATCGTGCGCTCGTTGTAGCGGCGGATCTTCTCGCCGACATCGCCGCCCAGGTAGTCGCACTGCGCGAAGCCGAAGGCCGCGCCGCGGCGGCCGATCGGCGGATAGC
>JANPDN010000208.1:0-5621 GCA_031431555.1 Rubrivivax sp. | reverse complement strand
TGCCGCCGCGCCGGCCCAGCGCTGGCGCCTGGTCGATCAGCACCTGCATCGTGGCGCCGACGCGCTGCTGCAGTTTGGCCGCAGACACCGCTTCGGCCACGGCCATGAAGCGCGACTGCCGCGCTTCACGTTCGGCCTGCGGCAGCAAGCCGCCGAGCTGATTGGCCGCCGCGCCCTGCACCGGCGAATAAGCAAAACAGCCGGCGCGGTCGATCTGCGCTTCTTGCATGAAACCGAGCAGGGTTTCGAATTCGCTTTCGGTCTCACCGGGAAACCCGGCGATGAAGGTCGAGCGCACGACGATCTGCGGGCAGGCAGCGCGCCACTTGGCCAGCCGCTCGAGATTGCGCTCGCCGCTGGCCGGGCGCTTCATGCGCCGCAGCACCCCTTGGTCGGCGTGCTGGAAGGGCACGTCCAGGTACGGCAGGATGCTGCCGTCGGCCATCAACGGCAGCACATCGTCGACATGCGGATAGGGGTACACGTAGTGCAGGCGCACCCAGGCGCCAAAGGGTTGGGCGAGCAGTGCGAGCTGTTCGCACAGATCAGCGAAGCGGGTCTTGACCGGCTTGCCGTCCCAGAAGCCCATGCGGTACTTGACGTCGACACCGTAGGCGCTGGTGTCCTGGCTGATCACGAGCAGCTCCTTGACACCCGACTCGAACAAGGCGCGCGCTTCGTTGAGCACATCGCCGATCGGCCGCGACACCAGGTCGCCACGCATGCTCGGGATGATGCAAAACGTGCAGCGGTGGTTGCAGCCTTCGCTGATCTTCAGGTACGCGTAGTGGCGCGGCGTGAGCTTGATGCCGGCGACACCGCGGAACTGCGCGCGCACCGCCGGCACGAGGTCGACAAAAGGGTCGTGCGGTTTGGGCACATGCCGGTGCACCGCGTCCATCACTTCTTGGGTCGCATGCGGGCCGGTGACCGCCAGCACCTTGGGGTGCATCTCGCGCACCAGGTTGCTGCCCGCCGCACCCGAGGCCCCGGCCTTGGCGCCCAGGCAGCCGGTGACGATGACCCGGCCATTGGCAGCCAGCGCTTCGCCGATGCTGTCGAGGCTTTCTTTGACCGCGTCGTCGATGAAGCCGCAGGTCTTGACGATCACCAGGTCGGCGCCAACCAGGCTCTTGCTCGTGGCGTATCCCTCGGCGCTGAGCTGGGTCAGGATGAGTTCTGAATCGGTCAGCGCCTTGGGGCAGCCGAGGCTGACAAAACCGATCATCGGCGCCGCGCCGGCGGCGCGCGCGGGCGCGGTCAGGCCGGGTTCGGCGAGGGTGTTTTGGGGCATGGGCGATTCTCGCTCATGCCCCACGGGCGGCAGGTTCTGCGCCCGCTTCGGCGCCGCTTCGGCGGAATTCAGCCGCGGCGACGTCGCGCGCGCAAGCCCAGCAGCAGCGCGCCACCGAGCATCAAGGCCCACGATGCCGGCTCGGGAACGACCCTGACACTCATTGCACCGGCTTCGGTGTAGTTGCCGGTCAAGAGGTCAAGGTAGGCCGTCGCGACACCCCCGCCGGTAGCGCCGCTGAAAATGCCGGTGCCGTCTTCGATGGTGAACACGATTTCACCTTTGCCCAGCGTGGCCGACAACGGCGTAAACGTGCCGCTGAGGCTGCCGAGCAGGCTGTTGCCATCGGGGCCGGTGTCGGCATAAACCCAACTGCCGGCCAGGGTGCCACTTGGCGCACCGGTCAGCGTAAACGCGACCAGAGTCTCCCAATCGGTGGCAATCGGCGACGCCAGACCGGCCCAGTCGTTGGCAACCCCGGACGCCACGACCTCGACACAGGCCGGCACCCCCACGCAGGGGCTCAACACCGCATTGCCGTGGGTGGTGTACAAAAAGTCGATGGAAACGCCAGCGTGCGAAAGACCGGCGACCGCTGTGAGAGCAGCAGCTGCAGCCCACTGTCGCAAAGCGCGAATTGAAACCCGTAACATGATTGACCTCCTTGGGTGGATCCCCACAAAGAGATTCGTCGCCCAGCGTCGCCTGGATGTTCGGGTTTGCCCTTGGGATCGTGTAACGCTGTCAGCGCTTGGTGCCCGGGAACCCCGCAAACAGATCGCCGGACGACTTCTCGATCTGTTCCTGCATCTTGGTGAACATCGCCTTGGACTGCTCGACATAGCTGCCCATCAGGTTTTGCATCACCGGCGCCTGGCCCTGCACAAACTGCGTCCAGGCCTCGGGTGTGAAGGCCGCGGCCGGGCCGAGCACACCCTTGCCGGAATCGGCAAACTTGGTCTGCAGGTCGACGAAGGTCTGCAGATTTTTTTCGAGATACGCGCCCATCATCCCCTGCATCGCGTGACCGTAAAAACGGATCAGCTGCTCGAGCATGTGGGTCGAAAAGATCGGCACGCCGCCGCTTTCTGCTTCAAGAATGATCTGCAGCAGGATGCTGCGCGTGAGGTCTTCGCCGCTCTTGGCGTCGCGCACTTCGAAGTGCTCACCCCCGAGCACCATGCGCTTGACATCGGCCAAGGTGATGTAGCTGCTGGTCTGGGTGTCGTAGAGCCGCCGGTTCGGGTACTTCTTGAGCACCCGCGGCCCGGCGGGGGCTGGGTCGGCCGCTGCGGCGGCAGCGCCGCGGCGTGGGGTTGGCATGCTGGGCTGCTCCTGGGATCGCGTGTTGGCCATTCTAGGAGCGCGCAGCAAGCGCGCAGCGCGCGGGTTTCCCCGCGACCTTCATCACGTTTGCCAACCCTGCGGGCGGGGCTGGCCAGCACCCCCTGCGCCGTAAACTGTGTGGTTCTGTTACGCGAAGGAGAGGCCTTCGTCTGCCGCCACGCGCAACCCTGTCGCGACGGCGTGGACCCGGCCCTGCGATTGTTCGATTCAAGCTCGTTGCGGCTTCTATTCTTGGCAGTGTCGGATGCGGCCCCGGGCCGCGCCTTGGTCTTGTCGATCCTGACTTGGAGCATCGGCCTCGCCGCCGCGCTGCTGCCCTTGCAGGCCACCGCGCAGGCAGCAGCGCAGACCGGCGGCGATGCGGTGGCGTCATTCGGCGATGAACAACTCGCCGCGGTCGCGCGCCTGGTGCAGTCGGGTGGACAGCCGGCGGGCGCCGCCGCAGCCACCACACTGCGTGAACGTGTCGGCGCTGCGGTGCGCATCCACCCGCAAGCCCTGGCGGCCGATGCCAGCCAGCGCGCTGCCGCCGAGGCCACCAAGCAGACCCAGGCGCAGGCCCTGCCGCAGTTGTCGATCAGCCTCGACGGCGGCCCGCGCAAGACCGACGCGAGCACCGTTTTTGACACGCCCAAACGCCACTACGACAGCGCCAGCGCGGCCATCACGCTGCGCCAGACACTCTTTGACCAAGGTGCCAACAAGGCGGCGGTCGAGGCCGGCCGCGAACGCGAATCGGCGATCGCCTGGCGGGCTGAAAACCGCCGCGCTGATCTGGCTGTGCAAGCCGTGCAGGCCTGGGCCGAAGTCCTGCGCCAGCGTGAGCGGCTGCGCCTGAGCCGGCTGAATGTGCAAGCGCTCGAACAGATGCTCGACTTCTTGCGCCGCCGCGAAGCGCTCGGTGCCGGCACGCAGAGTGATGTCTGGCGAGCGCAAGCGCGCCTGGCCGACGCACGCGGCGCGCTGGCCTCGGGCGAGGCGCGTGTCATCAGCAGCGAAGCGGCGTTTCGCGAAGCCTTCGGCACCGAGCCGGGCGAGTTGCAAGCGCCGCTGCCGCCGGCCTACGACCGCAACCAGTTGCGCGAAGCCAGCAACGCGCTGGTGCTCAACAACGCTGCGCTGCGCAGTGCCGAGGCCGCCCGCCAGTCGAGCGAATACGAACGCGAGGCGGTGGACGCCAGCGAAAAGCCGCAGGTCAGCGTCGAGCTCAATGCCGCGCGGCGCGACATCGTGGGTTCTGGCAAACCCGGCAACGATGTCTCGGCGCTGGCCGCGCTGCGCTACAACTTCTACAGCGGCGGCGCCGACGACGCGCGACGCGCGCAGGCCCGCCACCGCGTCACCGAAGCGGCCGAGCAGGCGCGCGGTGTGCGCATGCAAGTCGAGCGCGCGTTGGCACAGTCGCTGGCCGAAGAGGCCGCTGGCGACCGCGTGCTGGCGGCCCGGCGCGAAGCCGCGACGCAGGCCGCACTGGCGCTGCGCGCGGTGCGCGAGCTGTTTGCCAACCGGCGCGGTACGCTGCTCGAATTGCTCGCGGCGCAGGACGGCCTGCACGGCGCGGCCTTGCAACTCATCGACGCCGAGGCCGAGACCGTGATCAACCAGTGGCGGCTGCTCTATTTCGATGACCGCATCTTTGCTCCGGCCCTCGGGCTCGACCGCGCGCCGCAGGACGCCCCCCGCCGACCATGACGACCAACAACGTGCCTGTGTCTGCCAAAACAAGCGCCCTGCCCGCGTCAACGCTGGCGACGGCTGCGGCGCACGATGAAGCCGCGACGAACGCCGCTGCCGCCACCGGCACCGCCCTGGCGCAGCCGCTCGAAGCCTGCCTTCTGCATCTCCTGCAGCAGCATGGCCGCGCGATGTCGATAGCGGCGCTGCGCGCCACCGTCGCGCACCCGGATGTCTGGACCTTGCGCGAGTTCATCGATGCCGCCGAGAGCCTGGGCTTCAGTGCGACAAAAGCCAATACTCTCGCCGGCCTGCGCCCGGTGCGCGACGAATCGATCCTGCTGCTGAAGCCCGACGGTGCGCCGATGTTGTGGCTCGACGAACTTGCCGACGGCAGCTGTCAGGTTTGGCAGCCCGGCGGCGCTGGCGCACAGACGATGCCCCGATCGGCGCTGGAGGCCAGCGCCAGCGTGATCTGCCTGCGCGCCCCGGCGCGGGTCGCAGCCGAAGATGCCGGCACCGCACGCGGCCGCCATGGCCACTGGTTCTGGGGCCCGATCTTTGCCGGCCGCTCGCTCTTCTGGCGCACCGCGATCGCGGCCAGCCTGACGAATATCTTCGCGCTGGCGTCGTCGGCGTTTTCGATGATCGTCTACGACCGCGTGATCCCGAACAACGCGCAGGCGACGCTGATGGCGCTGCTTGCCGGGGTCGGCATCGTGCTCGTTTTCGACTTCGTGATCCGGCTGTTGCGGGCGTACTTCCTCGACGTCGCCGGGGCGCGCGCAGATATGGAAATCGCTGATGCGGTTTTTGACCATGTGCTCGACCTCGACCTGCGCACCCGCCGCGGCGCGCCGGGCATGTTGGCCAGCGTGCTGCGCGAGTACGAAACGCTGCGCGACTTCTTCACCTCGAGCACGCTGACGACGGTCATCGACATCCCGTTTTCGCTGCTCTTCATCGGCGTGCTGGTCTGGATCGGCGGCCCGATGGCCTGGGTGCCGGTGGTCGCGATCCCGCTGATGCTGGCGGTGGCGATTGCGCTGCAGCCGCATATGAAACGCCAGTCGCAATTGAGCCAGGAAGACGGCCAGATGAAGCAGGCGGTGCTGGTCGAAACGCTGAGCGGCCTGGAGACGATCAAGTCGCTCGGCGCCGGGGCGGTGATGAGACGGCGCTGGCAGGACGCGGTGGCGCACCAGGCGCGCGTGGGTCTCGATTCACGCCAGATGGCGCAGTTCGCCGGCACCTGGGCCAACTTCGTCTACATGGCCTCGCAGATCGCGGTGGTCACGATCGGTGT
>JANPDN010000207.1:0-10748 GCA_031431555.1 Rubrivivax sp. | reverse complement strand
GGTCTCCACCGCGCCAGTGCCGTCGCCAAAATCACAAACCACCCAGGCCAGCGCTTTTGACCTGCTCGGCGGCGAGACGGCGGTGCGCGCCCTGGTCGACCGCTTCTACGACCTGATGGATCTGGAGCCGCAATACGCCGGCATCCGCGCGCTGCACCCACGCTCGCCCGACGGTTCGCTCGCCGGCTCACGCGACAAGCTGCATTGGTTTTTGTGCGGCTGGCTCGGCGGGCCGAACCACTATGTCGAGCGCTTCGGCCACCCGATGCTGCGCGCGCGCCACTTGCCCTACAAGATCGGCATCAACGAGCGCGACCAGTGGCTGGCCTGCATGACCCAGGCGATGGCCGAGCAGCAAGTCGACACCAGCCTGGCGCAGCGCCTGGCACAGGCGTTTTACGGCACCGCCGACTGGATGCGCAACCAAGGCGGCTGACATCGTCGCCGCTTTGGCGCGGCGTGGCGGCGCTGACCCGCGCGACGCTGCGCTTCAGCCGACGAGCAAAACGATCAATGCCCCGGCGCCACCCTGCGGCCCGCTGGCCTGCGCGAAGGCCACCACCTCGGCGCGCTGCGCCAGCCAACGTTGCACCTTGGCCTTGAGCACCGGTTGCCGCCCCGGCGAGCCCAGCCCCTTGCCGTGCACCACCCGCAGGCAGCGGTCGCCGCGCCGGCCGGCGTCGCGAACAAAAGTTGCCAGCGCTTCGCGCGCTTCGTCGCGGCGCAGACCGTGCAGGTCGATCTGCGCCTGGATCGCCCATTGGCCGCGCCGCAGCCGCGCCACGACGTCGGCGTTGACGCCGGGCCGGCGGAAGCTCAGGCCGTCGTCGGTGAGCAGCAGCGACTCGACATCGACCTCGTCGGACATCGCCTCGGCCAGCGCCGCACGTTCGTCGGCTTCGCGTTGCCGCGGCTCGGGTGTGGGCTGGGCGCGGTGGATGTTGGCCAGGCCGCTGTCGGGCAGGCGCTGCACCGGGCCGAGTTGCGCAGCAATGGCGCTGGCAAACTGCTCGCGATCATGCTGCGCTTGCAAGCGCCGCGCCTGGGCCGCGCGTTCAAGCTCGCGCGCCGCGGCCTGCGCCGCTGCGCGGTCGCGCGCCTTGAGCTCTGCGCCGAGGGCCGCAAAGTCCTTCAGCCGCTGGCTCACAGCAGGCCTCGTTCTGCGAACGAGAGCACCGCACCGTGGCCGACGACAAGATGGTCGAGCACACGCACATCGACCAGCTGCAGCGCTGCCTTGAGCATCGCGGTGACATTTTCATCGGCACGCGAAGGTTCGGCCGCGCCCGAGGGGTGGTTGTGCATCAGCACCACTGCGCCGGCGTTGAGCGCCAGCGCCTCTTTGACGACTTCGCGCGCATGCACGCTGGTGTTGGTCAGGCTGCCGCGGAACAGGGTTTTCATCTCGATCAGGCGGTGCTGCGCGTCGAGAAACAGGAGCGCAAAAACCTCGTGCTGCAAGCCCGCGAGATGCAACATCGCGTAGTCCTTGACCTTCTGCGGCGTGTCGAACAATGGCGTGGTTTTCAGCTCCTGGGCCAGCGATCGGCGCGCGATCTCGAGCACCGCGGCGACCAGCGCTGTTTTGGCCGGCCCCAGGCCCTTGATGCGTTTGAAGTCCGCCGGCTGGGTACGCAGCAACCCGCTCAGGCCCTTGAATTCATCGAGCAAGGCTTGCGAGAGTTCGAGCACGCCGCGGCCTTTGACGCCGGTGCGCAGCAGCAACGCCAGCAGTTCGACGTCGGCCAGCGCTGCCGGGCCGCGTTGCAGCAGTTTTTCGCGCGGGCGCGCGTCGGGCGGCAAATCCTTCAACGACATGGCGGCCTCGTAGAATCGGGCCAGTCTAGCGCCACCCAGGTGGCGTACCCGCGCAAACCCAGCGCTGCCCTTTGTTTGCCTTGATTGCCCCCCTTGACTGCTGCCGTGACCAGACCATTGAACAGCGCAGTGACCAGCACAGCGAGCACCGTCGAGCCGGGTTCTTTCCTGACCCTGCACTACCGCCTGAGCGGGCCGGATGGCGCTGACCTGATTAATACCTTTGCCGACAAGCCGGCGACGCTGTCGCTTGGCGCGGGGCAACTCACGCCGGCGATCGAAAAACGCCTGCTCGGCCTGCAAGAAGGTGCCCGGCGTTCGTTTGAACTTGACGCTGGCGAGGCCTTCGGGCCGCGCAACCCCGAGATGCTGCAACGCGTGAAGCTCGCGCTGCTGCACCCACTCGGCGACGCCGACGCGCCTTATGGCGTCGGCGATGTGGTGCAGTTCCCGACCCCCGACGGCCAAGGCCAATATGCCGGCGTGGTGCGCGAGCTCGGGCCCGACTGGTTGCTCTTCGACTTCAACCACCCGCTGGCCGGCGAGCAGGTGCAGTTTGAAGTCCAGGTGCTGGGGGTGTTGTGATGAATTCGCCAACGCCGTCACCGACACCGTCAAGTGCATCAACCACGGCATCAATCACGGCATCGGCAACGGCATCAGCAACGGCACCGATCGACATGGACGTGCTGCTCGCCGAGCCGCGCGGTTTTTGCGCCGGAGTCGACCGCGCGATCGAGATCGTCGAACGTGCGCTGACCAAATTTGGCGCGCCGATCTACGTCCGCCACGAGATCGTGCACAACACCTACGTCGTCAACGATTTGAAGGCCAAGGGCGCGATTTTCATCGAAGAACTCGGCGACGTGCCGCCCGGCGCGACTCTGGTCTTCAGCGCCCATGGCGTGAGCAAGGCGGTGCGTGACGAAGCCGATGCACGCGGGTTCCAGGTCTTCGATGCGACCTGCCCGCTGGTGACCAAGGTCCATGTCGAAGTCGCCAAGCTGCACAGGCTGGGCTTCGAGTTCATCATGATCGGCCACAAGGGTCACCCCGAGGTCGAAGGCACGATGGGCCAGCTGACTTCAGGCATCTACCTCGTCGAAGACGTTGCCGATGTCGCCGGCGTGCCTCCGCGTGGCGACAAGCTCGCGGTGGTCACCCAGACCACCCTCAGCGTCGACGACGCGGCGGAGATCCTGGCCGAGGTCAAGCGCCGCTTCCCGCATGTGCAAGAGCCCAAGCAGCAAGACATTTGCTACGCGACGCAGAACCGGCAGGACGCGATCAAGGTGCTCGCGCCGGTGGTCGATATCGTCATCGTCGTCGGCAGCCAGAGCAGCAGCAACAGCAACCGGCTGCGCGAAGTCGCACAGCGCCTGGGCACGCCGGCGTACATGGTCGACGCGGCTGAAGATTTGCGCGCCGAGTGGTTTGAAGGCCGCCGCCGAGTCGGCCTGACCGCCGGTGCATCGGCGCCCGATATCCTGGTGCGGCAGGTCATTGCGCAGTTGCGCCAGCTCGGCGCGGTCAGCGTGCGCACGCTCGACGGCGTGCAGGAAAAAGTGCATTTCCCGCTGCCGCTGGGGCTGGGCGACAAAAGCATGGCCGAGGTCGCCGCGTCACGATCCTGAATGCCGGCCGTGGCTGCGCGCCGAGGCTAACCTTGCAGCTGAGCCCCACCGCGGCCGCCTCCAGCGCCGCGGGCATCCGCATCGAAGATCCAGAGACTCGAAAGTAGACCCACCATGCTCGACATCAACCTGTTGCGCCGTGACCTGCCCGGCGTCGTCGCGCTGCTCAACGCGCGCAAGAACCCCCAGCCCTTTCTGGACGTCGCGCATTTCAGTACGCTCGAAGCCGAACGCAAATCGATCCAGACCCAGAGCGAAACCCTGCAGGCCCAGCGCAACGCCGCCAGCAAACAGATCGGCCAGCTCAAGGGCCGCGGAGAAGACACCAGCACATTGATGGCCAGCATTGCCGGCGTGGGTGATGCGCTCAAGGCCGCAGCAGAGCGGCTCGAAGTCATCCAGGCCGAGTTGCACACGATCCTGATGGGCCTGCCGAATTTGCCACACGCGAGTGTGCCGATGGGCGCCGACGAAACCGGCAATGTCGAGATCAGGCGCTGGGGCCAGCCGCGCCTGTTCGACTTTGTGGTCAAGGACCATGTCGACCTCGGCGTGCCGCTGGGCATCGACTTCGAGACCGGCGCCAAGCTGTCGGGCTCGCGCTTCACTTTTCTGCGCGGGCCAGCGGCGCGCCTGCACCGGGCGCTGGCGCAGTTCATGCTCGATGTGCAGACCCAGGAGCACGGATATACCGAGTGCTACACGCCGTATATCGTCAACCGCGAAGTGCTTGAAGGCACGGGTCAGTTGCCCAAGTTCAAGGACGATATGTTCTGGGTCTACCGCGGCAGCAGCAGCACCGACGGTGGCGACGGCCAGGCCGGTGGCGCCGCGCAGACCGAGCAGTACCTGATCTCGACGAGCGAGATCTCGCTCACGAATACGGTGCGCGGCGAGATCCTCGACGCCGCCGCTTTGCCGATCAAACTGACGGCGCACAGCCCTTGTTTCCGCTCGGAGGCCGGCAGCGCGGGGCGCGATACCCGCGGCATGATCCGACAGCACCAGTTCGACAAGGTCGAGATGGTGCAGATCGTGCAGGCTGACGCCAGCTACGCGGTGCTCGAGCAGATGGTCGGCCATGCCGAGGCGGTCCTGCAAAAACTCGAGCTGCCTTACCGCGTCGTCAACCTGTGTGGTGGCGATGTCGGATTTGGCAGCACCAAGACCTACGACTTGGAAGTCTGGCTGCCGGCGCAGGACACATTCCGCGAGATCAGCTCGTGCAGCAATTGCGAAGCCTTTCAGGCGCGGCGCATGCAGGCGCGGGTGCGCACGGCGCAGGGCAAGACCGAACTCGTGCACACCCTCAACGGCTCGGGGCTGGCGGTCGGGCGCGCGCTGGTGGCGGTGATCGAAAATCACCAGCAGGCCGACGGCAGCATCACAATTCCCGCGGCGCTGCGGCCTTATCTCGGCGGTCTGGAGGTCTTGAAAGCATGACGACTGAAACGCGCATCACAACCATCGCTGACCGTCTGCTCGCCGCCTACGACGGCGGGCATCTGGTCGAGCTGCCATCGGCACAGCCGCCAGGGCTGACTCTGGCGCAAGCCTATGCCGTGTCGCAGCGCATCGCGCAGTTGCGCCTGGCACGCGGCGAGCAGGCAGTCGGCTGGAAGATCGGCTTCACCAACCGCAGCATCTGGGCGCGATATGGCGTGCATGCGCCAGTGTGGGCGCCGGTGTGGAGCAGCACCGCGGCGCTGGTGGGCGGTGATGGCGCCGAAGACGGCAACAGCGACAAGCACGACGAGATGACGCTGTCGCTGGCGGGCCTGAGCCAGCCGCGGCTGGAGCCGGAGATCGTCTTCGGTTTCGATAGCGCGCCGCGTGCCGGCATGTCGCTGCAGGAACTGCAGGGCTGCATCAACTGGGTCGCGCATGGCTTCGAGATCGTGCACACCCACTATGCCGATTGGCGCTTCACGCCGCCCGACGCGGTGGCCGATCTCGGCCTGCATGGCCGCCTGCGGGTCGGCCCGCGTGTGCCGGTGCAGGACTGGGCCACGCTGGCCGATGACTTGTCGGCGCTGCGAGTCGAATTGCTGCACGACGGCGTGGTCAAGGACCAGGGCCGCGGCGCGGTGGTGCTCGACGGCCCGCTGCATGCGCTCAAACACTGGATCGACACCATGGTCGTGACGACGCCCTGGTGGCAGGTCAACGCCGGCGACTGGGTCACCACCGGCACGATCACCGACGCCTGGCCACTCGAGCCGGGCCAATGCTGGCAGACGCGCTTGTCGGATTCGCGGCTGTCGGCGCTGACGTTGCATACCGTGGCCTGAGCCGGGGTTCAATCCTGCGTCTGCGCGTTCGCGATCAGCGCGCGAGCGCTGCGTCGGGTCGCTGTGTTGCGTTCATGCCGAGCCGCTGGTATCGCGGCGCGGCCTTCAGCAGCCGTGAGGAGCCTTCCGGCTCCTCACGCGCGGCTTCAGTCCCCCGTCCGGGCTGCGCCCCTCCTCCTCCTTTATTTCACTCCACACAGCGACCCGCCACAGCGCTCGGGCCCCGCCGCGCCAGCCCGCCACGGTGCACTACAATCGCGCCCTTCCCGCAGCAGACCCCGGGAGCATCAGGAAAGGTGGCAGAGTGGTCGATCGCGCCGGACTCGAAATCCGGTTCACGGGTCTCCCGTGACGAGGGTTCGAATCCCTCCCTTTCCGCCACCCGTACCTACGAGCAGGCCCCGCGAGGGGCCTTTTTCATAGGTAAAGTGGCTCCAAAGTCGTCTCTCCCCGTCCCACCCGATCCCCTACAATCTCAACTTCTTGTGGGGGTAGGTAAGGGGTAAGAGCGTGCCACGCAAAGCCAAGGAACTGTCACCGCTGGAGGTGCGCCGCTTGTCGCAGCCAGGGCGCTGGAGTGTGGGCGGCGTCGACGGCCTGGCCTTGCAGGTGACCGAGTCCGGTGCAAGAAGCTGGGTGCTTCGCGTGACGGTCACGGGCAGGCAACGCGAGATGGGCCTGGGCAGCTTCCCATCCGTACCACTTGCCGAGGCTCGCGAAAACGCGCGGGCCCATCGCACCAGGGTCGAGCAGGGCGATGACCCCATCGCCACCCGCCGTGCCGCACAAAGCGCCTTCATCGCAGAGCGCAATGCGCAGCAGTCGTTTGCTGTTGTCGCGGCGCAGTACATCGCCCAGCACGAGAAGGCCTGGAAGAACGACAAACACGCTGGACAGTGGCAAGCCACCTTGCGCACCTACGCCGAGCCGGTGTTGGGCGCGCTGTTCGTCAGAGACGTGACGACCGCGCACGTAATCAAAGTGTTGGAGCCCATTTGGGCCAACAAGACCGAGACCGCCAGGCGTGTGCGTTCCCGTATCGAACTGGTGCTGGACTACGCCACCGCGCGTGGATTTCGAGAAGGCCCCAACCCTGCGCGCTGGCGTGGCAACCTGGACGCGGCGCTACCCAAGCCGTCCAAAGTGACCAAGGTCCAGCACCACGCTGCAGTGCCTGTCGCCACCGTCAGCGGCTTCATGATGCGACTGGCCGAAGTGACAGGCATGGGCGCCAGAGCACTTGAGTTTTTGATCCTGACTGCCGCGCGCTCGGGCGAGGTACGGGCTGCCCGGTGGTCCGAACTCGACATCGCGTCCGCCTTGTGGATCGTGCCAGCGGAGCGCATGAAAGCCGGGCGTGAGCACCGTGTGCCGCTGTCCAAAGCGGCCACCAAGCTTTTGCGGTCCCTCCCGAAGGGGCAGGGCGCTGATCTCGTCTTTCCGGGCATGCGCGGGTCGTTGTCGGACATGAGCTTGTCAGCGGTATTGCGCCGCATGAAAGTGGATGCCACCGTGCACGGTTTTCGCAGCACGTTTCGGGATTGGGTTTCCGAGCACACGAATCACCCAAGCGAAGTTGCCGAGATGGCGCTGGCGCATGCTGTGGGCGACAAAGTGGAGGCGGCCTATCGCAGAGGCAATTTGTTTGAAAAGCGCGTGGCCCTGATGGCTGATTGGGCAACATTTCTGGCCGCTGATTTGAAGCACCGCGCTTCTTGAAGGTGCTGCTCGCCGTAGGACTTGCGACGCTCGTCGCGGACTCTGTTGTCGAAGTTGGGCTGTCCAGCCGATATCGCAGAAGCGATCCTCGGCCACCTGCCGCTCGGCGTGCAAGACGTCTGCAACCGCCATCAATACAACGATGAGCGGCGTGTCTGGCTGCTGCGATTGAGCGAGAGGCTCGAGGAACTTGCGCGCGGCTGAACCGAACTCAGACGTTCAGGTGCTTGGCCTTGTCCGACCCGGTCCCGGCTGAATGTCGCTGACACGCAGGCAGGGCATTCACTGCCGCCTTGAGTTCTTCGTATAGCCAGCCTGTGCTGCGGTCACCCAACTTCCGTGGTTTGGGCAGGTTGTGTCCCGCGTGGTGGTGTAAGTCCACAGCCCGGCCGCGGGGCGGCACTGCGCTGGGGCGACTGGCCGTAGGAACACGCGGCGCCAGTCGTGCTTCGGCATTGCCCGTAAGAGCCGCCGGGCCGCCATCCCGCGGGCCCTCATTGGCCGACAGCCAGCCAACCGATCAGGACAACCGTGCATCCAGGTCGATCGCGGCGGTGAGAAACAGTCCCAGGTTCTCGCTTCGCGTTGTCCACCAGGCCGTGCTGAACGCTTCTGTCAATGCTTGCATGGAAATACCTGCCGCCTCGCCTTCACGAAGCCTGAGCCAGAGCAAGCCTGTTTGATCGTCCATTTCTTCGACCTCGACAGCGAGCGCGCGCCAATGGCCGTTGCGGTGAATCAGCACGGCCACGTCGACCCAAAGTGCATCGCCCGAGTCGACAAAGACCCAGGGCAGCCGGATTCCGGCAAAGCAGCGAAGTCGCATTTCGGAAGCTGGTGCAACTTGGACTTGATGCGGACCTATCACAAGCACGCCCTGAGGCAACTCGCGAGTACCGACAGCCGCGCCGGCTATCGCTCGCGCCGGTGCTGCGTAGTAGTCTAGCCCTCTGCTTTGTGGGACCTTGAGGTCGCCGGCAAACAGGGCCAGGACGGCAGACACCGTCGAGTACTGGCCAGGTACAACTTGGCGCGCGAGTTCATCGGGTAGCGGCGGATGCTCGGTCATCGCTGCGGTGTGCTGATCGCGGCTGAACTGATTGTTCGTCATGATGATAGTAGCGATCTGCTCCAACCATACGGTGAGGTACAAATGGGTTAGGGATCGACCGCGGTAGTAGGTTTGCCCACGCACCGGCTCGCTATCCAAGGCATTCAAGGAGACACACACGGAGCTGGTGCGATTTTCGGCCGCGGCCTGCCAATGTCGTAACGAATCGGCGTCAAGAATCTGACACAGCATCGGGGCGGCCTGCAAGTCGACCCGTGCGCTGTTATTGGCAGTACCAACCGCTTCCGCAAGTTCCTTCTTGAATCGTTGCGGCAACGGCGAACCGGTGGCTTTCATCGCAATTCCCGGCAAGCGGCCCTGGCTGTCAAACAAGCATTGCATGACGCCGTGAATCGTGCCGGCGCCCCGGGCCCAAAGGTTTAACGTCGTCAGTGCCGCAGTTGCGGCGCCCCAGGCGCGCGACCAAGCTTGAACATTCGCGTCCTCGCCACCGTTGAAGTCGGTCGGCGCCAATTCAACAAAGGCCGTGACCCCGCAGATCTTGTCCAGGGCGATCAACAACGACCGCACATGGATCTGAAAAAAGTGGGCGGCCGCGTCGCTCTTGCGCCAGGGTAGTCCGCCAGCCAACTTCGTTGCGCTCGGCGCCAGAACGCAATAATGATGTGCCGTGCTGGTTGTAAATCGCGAGGCCAATTCCTGGCCAGCGGCACTCGCCTCGACCGATTTGCCCAAGTGCCTGCTTATCGTGCTGAGCGTCGCCACCACCGCAACCTGCAACATGGCGTCGCGATGCGCGTGAAGTGTCTGAACTTCGGGAATGTCCGCGCGATGAATATCTGCGACCGGGCCAAACCGAGCTGCGATCCCGTCGCCGCCGGCCTGCATGTCGTGCAGAACTTGCAACGCCTGGCTCGCTTTGGAGCGCAAGAAGGGCAGGCCTGCAAATGCATCCAACGCTTCTGAGTCCGCCAGCGTCTCGCACACGTCCCGCCAAGCGCCAAGCTCTAACGCCAGACCTGCACGCTGCTGCGCACTCAAGGGTTTATGGCTGGCATCGGCAGGCGCTGAGTCAACCGAATTCTGGCCCGAGGGTGCCGACCGTCGCGGTGCCAAGTGTCGGGCAGGCCCACTTGACTTCAGGCGGTTGCCGCCTTGCTCGGTCAGAAAGGCGGCGACCTGATTCATGATCGACGCACTGGTGTTTCCAGCCCAACGGGAGGTTTCGTCACTATCGTTGTCGACGTTAGCCATGTCACCTTCCCCTGTAAGTGGGTCCCACCAGAGTTCGTGAATTTCAAGTGCACCGCAAGACATCGTTTGTTGCTCCTACTGCAACGGCAGATAGGCCAACTTCGGATCGGTCACGGTGCGTCCGAATTGCACGCTGCTCGCGCCCCATTGAGTCAAGACCGCTTGCCAATAGGCCTGCAGAGCCAGCGGGACATCTGAATCGTAGTACCGATCGTTGGTGCCAGCGTGCGCACCTTCGGCCAGTGCGCCCCACCACAACACCTTCAGCGGGCCCATTGCCGGAAGCGGCGCGGCCACCGCCGACGGCTTCAACTTCGCCAGTTCGGCCTTGACGTCGATCAGGCGGGGCCGCTGATTCATCCCGTAGAAAGACACGCCCGAGCCAAACTGCAATGCATCGCTGTACACCAACACTCGCGTGGACAGCTCTGGTGTCGCAGTGCTCAAAATCTCGCGCAACGAATACAGGATTTCCGAGCGCCCGAAGCCGGCACTTCGGCGCTTGAGCACCGCATCCAGCGCGACCATTGCCAGAGCCTGCGACTGCCGGCGCATGGCTTCCACACACGCTTGACTTTGGCGGAATGCCCTCATGGGAAATTGATCAATCTGCTTGGCGGCGGTGATCGGCGCTTCCACGATCCAGGCGCGTTCGGCCGCCAGGTGCTCGCCGGACGCGATGCCCGCAAACGAGTAGATGACGATACGCTGGCCGGGCTGAAGTGCAGCGGTGGCCACTGCCTGGCGAAAGTCACGCTCGGCGCGCGCATCGGGTGGGGTGGTCAGGTCGACCGCCACCAGCGTTTGTTGCCGAACCACCGGCGCCGGTACGGCGCTTGAATAGCAGGTACCGCCCACCGCATTTGGCAGGCCGGCCATGCCGTTCAACGCAATGGCCGCCGCCAGGCCGATTCTGTACATGAACATGGTTCACCCTCCAGGTTGAAGCGGCGGCGCCAC
>JANPDN010000206.1:0-88266 GCA_031431555.1 Rubrivivax sp. | reverse complement strand
GTCGCGCATCAACACTTCGGCCACCGCACTCGCCAGGCGCGCCGCGGCGTCGCCGCCGATGCGTGTGCGCAGCGCTGCGGTATCGGCGTCGAAGCCGGCGCTGCGCAGCATGCCGATGCCGCCGAACTTCGCCACCGACAGGCGCACCGTGGCGGCAGCCGGGTCGGGCGAGACGAAGCCGACATCGTTGCCGCCATGGCCCCACTGGATGAAGAGCTGGCGCTCGATCGGCACCGCCGCCGCCGGGGCGGGGCTGATGACGAGCGTCGCCGCATTGGCCAACTGCAAGCCGACTGGCGCCAGTTGCACGCCGACGGTGGTGGTGCCGCTGCCGCTGCCAATAGGCAAGCCGGCCACCGAGACCACCGGCGTCAGCGTGATGCGCGTCGGTTCGACCAGCGCGTCGGCGGGGATGTCGAGCGTGTACACCGTCCCGTCGGCGCCGGTGGCGCTGAGCGTGCCGCCGGTCACCGGCAGATCGGCGATTGCAGCGCGGGCAGAGTCGAGTGTGACGGTGGCGTTGACCGCCGCGCCGCTGCGGTCCAGCGTGTAGGGCACGAAGACGATCGGGTCGATGACCACCGGCGGCGGCTCGGGGTCACCGCCGCCACCGCCGCCACAGGCGGCGAGCAGCACAGCGCTGGCCAGCGCGCCAGCCCACGAGCGGCACCAGGCCTTGACGCGCATTGCGGATGTGGCTTGATCCATAGGCGCCAAGTGTGCGCGAGCGCGCTGCTTCTGGCGCGTGCACCGCATCCCTTGTTCCAGGGGGCGGCCCCGACGCTCAGCGCCTGTGGCAAAGTCAAACCATGTCAGACGAGACCGCTGCAACCACCCGAGTCGTCAAGGCCGCCTGCCCGCACGACTGCCCCGACACCTGCGCGATGCTGGTCACGGTCGATCAGGGCCGCGTCATCCGCATCCAGGGCGACCCCGATCATCCGCCGACGCATGGTGCCTTGTGCACCAAGGTCAGCCGGTATGCCGAGCGCACCTATCACGACGAGCGGGTGCTGCATCCGCTCAAGCGCGTCGGCCCCAAAGGCGCCGGGCAGTGGCAGCGCGTGTCGTGGGTGCAGGCGCTCGACGACATCGCGGCGCGCTTGCAACGTACCGCCGCCGATCCCGCCAAGGGCCCACAGGCGATCCTGCCCTACAGCTACGCCGGCACGATGGGCCTGGTGCAGGGCGAAAGCATGGCGGCGCGGTTTTTCAACCGCCTCGGCGCGTCGCGGCTCGACCGCACGATCTGCTCCAGCGCCGGCGGCGAGGCGCTGGCCGCCACCTACGGCAGCAAGGTCGGCATGCATGTCGAAGATTTTGCGCAGGCCAAGTTGATCCTCATCTGGGGCAGCAACTCGATCACCTCGAACCTGCATTTCTGGACCTTTGCGCAGGCCGCCAAACGCGCCGGCGCCAAGCTCGTGTGCATCGACCCGCGGCGCACCGAAACAGCCGACAAATGCCACCAGCACATCGCGCTGCTGCCCGGCACCGACGGCGCGCTCGCACTCGGCGTGATGCACGAGTTGATCGTCAGCGACTGGCTCGATCATGACTATCTAACGAATCACGTCAACGGCTGGCCGGCCTTGCGTGAACGGGCGCTGCAATGGCCGGCACAACGCGCGGCGCAGGTCTGCGGCATCAGCACGGCTGAGATCCAGGCGCTGGCGCGCGACTATGGGCAGACCCGGCCGGCGGCGATCCGGCTGAACTACGGCATGCAGCGGGTGCGCGGCGGCGGCAATGCCGTGCGTCTGATCGCGCTGCTGCCTTGCCTGACAGGCGCCTGGCGCCAGCGGGGTGGCGGCATGCTGCTGTCGGCCTCGGGCTGGTTTGCCGATGCCGTCGATTCGCGCGCGCTCGAACGGCCCGATCTGATGCCGCGCGGCGGCACATCGCAGCGCCCGCGCATCATCAATATGAGCACCATCGGCGACGACCTGCTGCGCGAATCGTCGGCCGACTTCGGCCCGAAGATTGACGCGGTGATCGTCTACAACAGCAACCCGGTGGCGGTGGCGCCGCAAAGTGGCCGGGTGGCCGCCGGCTTCAAGCGCGACGATCTGTTCACCGTCGTGCTCGAGCACTTTCTGACCGACACCGCCGACCTGGCCGACTATGTGCTGCCGGCGACGACGCAGCTCGAACACCTCGACGTGCACCGCTCTTACGGCCACACCTACGCGATGATCAACCACCCGGCGATTGCACCGGTCGGCGAGGCCAAACCGAATACCCAGATCTTTCGTGAACTGGCGCAGCGCTTCGGTTTTGATGAGCCCTGTTTTGCCGACACCGACGAGCAGATCGCGCGTGCCGCGTTCAAGCCCGAGTCGGTGGACTACGAAGAACTCGCCGCCGCCGGCTGGGTCAGATTGGCGGTGCCCGAGGCGCCATTTGCCGATGGCCGTTTCCCCAGCGCCGATGGCCGCGCGATCGTCGATGCGCCGGGTTTTGGCGTGCCTGACCATGTGCCGAACTACGAAGCACCTGGCAGCGAACTGGCGCAGCGTTATCCGCTGGCGATGATCTCGCCACCGGCGCGGCACTTCTTGAATTCGAGCTTCGTCAACGTCAAAAGCCTGCGCGCGATTGAAGGCGAGCCGTTGATCGAGATCCACCCGCAGGATGCCACCGCGCGGGGCATCGCAGACGGCGCGATGGTCGTGGCTTTCAACGACCGCGGCCGCTACCGCTGCAAAGCGGCGGTCACCGAACGTGCCCGCGCCGGCGTCGTCAACGGCCTGGGTGTGTGGTGGAAGAAGTTCGGCGTCGACGGCACCAATGTCAACGAGCTGACCCACCAGCGCCTGACCGACATCGGCCGCGCGCCGGCGTTTTACGACTGCCTCGTGCAGGTCGCGCCGGCGTGACGGCCGCTGGACACGCCCCGTGCGGCGTGCGGCGCTGATGGCCGGGCTGGGCGTTGTTGGCGCGGCGCTGGTTGCGGCCGCCGCGCTGTGCCTGGGCAGCGGCTGCGCGGTCGGGTCGCTGGGGTACTACGCCCAATCGGTCGGCGGGCACCTCGACCTGATGCACCGTGCGCGCCCGGTCAAAGAATGGGTGGCCGACCCGGCGACACCCGCAGCGCTGCGCGAGCGCCTGGCGCTGACCCAGGCGCTGCGCGACTTTGCGGTCAGCGAACTCAAGCTGCCCGACAACCGAAGTTACCGCGCTTATGCCGACCTGCAACGCGCTGCAGTGGTCTGGAATGTGGTGGCTGCGCCGGCGCTTTCGTTGCAGCTCAAGACCTGGTGTTTCCCGGTCATGGGCTGTGTCGGCTACCGGGGTTACTTCGACCGCGCCGAGGCTGATCTGCTGGCCGCGCAGCTCAAGGCCGAAGGCTTGGAGGTCGCGGTTTACGGCGTGCCGGCCTACTCGACATTGGGCTGGACCAACTGGCTCGGCGGTGACCCGTTGTTGAACACTTTTGTGCACTGGCCCGAAGGCGAACTCGCGCGCCTGCTGTTCCATGAACTTGCGCACCAGGTGGTCTACGTCAGCGACGACACGACCTTCAACGAATCCTTCGCGACCGCGGTCGAGCGCATCGGCGCGCAGCGCTGGCTGAGCACCCGCGCCACAACCGCCGCCCGCGCCGAGTACGCCGCACTGGACGGCCGGCGCAACGATTTCCGCGCCTTGACGCTGGCCCACCGCGAACGGCTCAACGCGGTGTTTCGCGGCCGCACCAGCGACGCCGAAAAACACGCCGCGAAGTCGGCTCTGGGCAGCCAGTTGAAGGCCGACTACGCGGCGCTCAAGGCGCAACGCTGGGGCGGTTTTGCGGGTTATGACGGCTGGTTCGAGCGTGCCAACAATGCCGCTTTTGGCGTCCAGGCGGCATACGACGAACTGGTGCCTGGCTTCGAGCGAATCTTTGAGCAGCAGGGCCGCGACCTCGGGCGCTTTTATGCCGAGGTGCGGCGCATTGCCGGCTTGCCGAAGGACCAGCGCCGGGCCACACTCGCCGCCGCACTTGCCGCGTCATCGATGCCCCGCACTTGACATCAACCCCTCAGGAGACTGCGCGTGCCCGATATCAAGATTCACCGCGACCACAAGCTCGGCCTGATAAAAGCGCGCGAAGTCGCCTGGGCCTGGGCCGAACAGGCCGAAGGCCAGTTCGCGATGGAGTGCACGGTGATCGAAGGCGAATTCAGCGATACGGTGGAGTTCACCCGCTCGGGCGTCAACGGCACCTTGATCGTTGCCGCCGACCACTTCGATTTGCACGCCAAGCTGGGGTTTTTGCTCGGTGCGTTCAGCCGAACCATCGAGACCGAGATCGAAGCCAATCTCGACAAGCTGCTCGGTGAGGGTGCGGCCAAAGCCGCGCCGGCAAAAAAGGCCGCGGCGCGCAAGAAGTAGCCGCCCGTTGCTGCGGCCCGCAGCCCGCAGCCCGCAGCTGGCGGTCGCTGCGCTTCAGGCCGGGGCTGCGCCGACCGTGACCCGGTCCTTGATCGCCTTGAACTTCTTGAAGCTGAGCACCTTGCGCGTGACGAGGTCCTGCGCCGATTCGTAGCGGCGCTTCTTGATGATCAGCTTGGCGTCGGCGGCGTCGATCTCCAGCGCTTTCATCAAGGCCTGTTCGCTGGCGCTGTTGATGTCGACCTTGACCACCGCCGGCGGCGCGGGCTTGGGCGCAGCCGGCGCAGCGGCTGCGGGCGGCGCCGAAGCAGCAAGCGCCGGCGTCAGCAGCGCTTGTGCCGGCAGGGCGCTGAGCAGCAGCCAGACTGAGATCGTGATCAAGGTCGTCGGGATGCGGGTCATGGTCAGCTTCGAAGGCGTCGCGGCTAGCGCGAGAAGGTGCAGTCGGGGTTGTCGGGCCGGCAGCCGTTGTGCAGTCGCAGCGGCGTGCCGTAACGCGCGCCGCCCCAGGCGTTGATCACCAGCGCCGGGTTGCGGTTGCTGACGAACATGCCGTCGCGGTAGGTCCAGGTGCAGTCGGGGTTGTTGGCCTGGCAGGCGTTGTGCAGCCGCAGCTCGGCGCCATGTTGCGCGCCGTTCCAGGCGTTGATTGCCAGGCTGGGATCGGCATCGCTGATGAGCATGCCGTTGCGAAAAGTCCAGGTGCATTTGCGGTCGCGGTCGCTGCAGCGGTTGTTCAGGCGCAGCACCGCACCATGCTGCGCGCCGCCCCAGGCGGTGATCGCCAGGCTGCGGTCACGGTTGCTCAGCAGCATCCCACCGGCGCTAGCCTGCGCTGCAGCCGCGCACAGGACAGCCGCCAGCGCGATCCGGGCAAAGGTCTTGGCAACGGATTTCATCGGCGTGATCCTTGGCGCTGGGGCAGGCCCATCATGGCTCATTCCTGGGGAAGCGGGAACTGCGGGCAGACTGCCTTGCCGGCCATCCGCGCGGCGACATCGGATTGCCATTCCGACGGCCGCAGGTTGCGGTTGGCGATCGCGCAGGCGCGTGCTTGCCAGCCGGCGGCGTCGGCGTCCCACAGCCGCACCGAGCCGTCGGCGCTGGCGGTGGCGAAGCTGCGCCCGTCGGGCGCAAAGGCTACACCTTGCGCAAAGGCGGCATGTTCCTGCAGCGGGCCGGCGAGCAAGCGGCGCGCGGCGGGGTCCCAGATCATCACCGCGCCGCTGCTCAAAGCGGCGACCACGGTGCCGCCGAGATGGTCCTTGCTCGCCGGCCCGATCGCCACGCCAAGCACGTTGTCGGACTGTTTTAGCGGCTTGCCGATGGCCTGGCCAGTTGCCGGGTCCCAGATCCTGAGAGAGCGGTCCAGACCACCGGATACCAGCCTGCGGCCGTCGGCGCTGAAGGCCAGGCTGGTGACATGCGACTCGTGCCCTTGCAGCGGCGAACCGAAGCGCTCGGCGCGGCCGCCGGCGATGCGCCAGAGCTGGATCGAACGGTCTTCGGCGCCCGCGGCGAGTACGCTGCCGTCGGGGCTGTAGGCCAGCGCGAGCACCGCGGCAGGGTGCTCGAGCACCTGTTGCCGGGTACCCGCTTCGGTGTCCCAGAGGATGACCTTGCCGCTGGCGCCGGCCGAGGCCAGCTGCGACTTGGCGCGGGGGTTGAAAGCCAGCGCATGCACCGCCTCGTCGTCGGCCGCCAGGGCCGCGCCGAGGACTTCGCCGTCGCTGGTCGACCACTGCACCACGGTGCCGTCGCGGCCGGCCGCCGCAACCCGGCTGGCATCGGCGTTGATGGCCACGCTGCTGAGCGGTTTTTCCTGCGACCCGCGCAGCTCGCGCAGTTGGGCGCGCCCGTCGGCGACGCGCCAAAGCTTGACCTTGGCGTCTTCGTTCACAAACGCGAGCAGCTTACCGTCGGCGCTGTAGGTCAAGGCGGTGACCGCATCCGGGCTCGAGAACAACTGCCCGCGCAGCGGGCGGTCGGGGGCGACATCCCACAAAGCGATGAGCCCGTTGGCGTCGGCGCTGGCCAGGCGTTGACCATCGGCGCTGAAAGCCAGGCTGGCCACCGCGCCGGCGTGGGCGCGCAGCATTTCGGGCTGCCCCGGCGGGTCGTCCAGCGTCCACATCAGCACCGCGCCGTCTTCAAGCGCACTTGCCAGGCGACGGCCGTCGGGGCTGAAGGCCAGGCGCCGCACCGTGCCGATGGCGCCCGGCAAGGGGTGCAGCAAGGTGCCTTTGGCGACATCCCAGAGCGCGACCCCTGACGTCAGCGCGGCCACCGCCAGCGTCTTGCCGTCGGGGCTGAAACGCAGATCGGTCGGTGCCTCGCGTTGGGCTCGCGCGCCGATGACGTCCAGGCGGTGCAGCGCGCGGCCGTCCTGGACCCGCCACAGCACCAGTTGCGCGTCGCCGCCGCTGGTCGCCAGGGTCTGGCCGTCAGGGCTGAAGAGCAGGTGTTCGATGCCGCCTTTGTGCGCGCTGATATTCAGGCGCGGGCGGGCTTGCGCGGGGTCCGCGCCGAGCTCCCAAATCTTGAGCAAGCCGTCTTCATCGGCACTGGCCAGCATCCGGCCGTCGGCGCTGAAGGCCAGGTTGACGATCTCTTTGGTGTGGCCGCGCAGGCGAGCCCGCTCGACACGTTGCTCGATATCCCACAAGACCACTTCGGGGCCGGCGCGGCTGAAGCGCGCGCCGGCGAAGAGTCCGCGCTGCGGGTGCAGCGCCGCAGCAAAGACGCTGCTCGTGCCGTCCTTGAAATCCGACGGCGCGGCGGCCGCCGCCGGGTTCCAGCGCAGACCGCCGTTTTCGACCCAGACGCCCGCTGCCAGGGTCTTGCCGTCGGCCGCGAACGCCAGGTTGACATTGCCTTTGGCGCCAGTGTCCAGGCGGTGCCGCTCGGTGCCGGCAGCGGCGTCCCAGATGCGCAGCGCGCCGTCGGCGTCAGCCGATGCGAGCTGTTGGCCATCCGGGCTGAAGACCAGTTCGGTGATCGGTTTGTCGGAGCCTTGCAGCAGCCGCAGCGGCGCGACCTGGAGCCAGTCGAGCAGTTTTTTCTGCGCTTGTGCGCCGGGGTGGGCTTGCAGCGACGCGACGGTCATCAGCAGCGAGCGGTCGACCCGGTTCGAGCCGCGCTCGTCCTTGGCCTGCATCAGCAGCGTGCTCGCCAGCGCGATGCGGCTCTCGCGATCGGCACGCTGGGCGGCCCTGTCGCTCTGGCGCGCCAGCACCAGCATCGCCCCCGCCACGACCAGCGCGCTCATCACCGTGCCACCGATATACAGGCGGCGCCGAAACGCGCGCTCACGGGTCAGCTTCTGGTTCTGTTCGCGCTGCGCGCGGCTGGTGTCGAGGAACTTCATCGCGTCGTCAAAACCGGCGTGGTAACGCGCCGCCCAGGCCGCGTTGGGGCGCGCCGACGCGCGCCAGTCCAGCGCGACCTGCAAGGCCGGGTCCCAGAGCAGGCCTTCTTGCTTGCGCGCGAACAGCTCGGCGTCGCCGGCCAGGCGCTGGTAGGTCTTGACCGACTGGGCCTCGTCATCGGCCCAGCGCGCCAGCCGCTGCCAGACCCGCATCAGGCTTTCGTGCGAGATGTCGATGACGCTGCCTTCTTGCAGCGGCTCGCCGGCGGGGGGCATCAGGAAGCCGCGGCTGGGTTCCCGGAAAACCTCGATCACCGCCTCGACATCGTCAGCCGAGGCTTCGGTGATCGCGCAGAGATCGGCAAAGCGGGTCGGCCGACGCACGCCGCGGGGGTCGTTGCTGCGGTCGGTGAGGGCCTTGAAGACCGCTGCGCAGACCTCGCGCCGCGGCTCGCTGAGTTCGGCGTAGGCCTCTTCGGCATGTTCGTCCAGCGCATGCGCCATCGCGCCGATCTGCTCGTAGTGGCGCAGGTCGATGACCTCGCCCGGCCGGCCCAGCGCCTGCCAGCAGGCCCAGGTGCGGTTCAGCGCATGTTGCAGGATCGACAGCTGGTCGGGGTTGTCGCCGACATCGTTGACCAGGCGCGTCAGCAGCACCGCGCTGCCGCGGGTGCCCGAGACGCCGGCCGGCCCGGCGATGGCCACGCGGCGGTCTTCGCGCGACAGCCGCGGCACCAGGTACTGGCCTGCATTGATGGCCTCGGGCAGGCCGTAGAACTGCGCGCAGTCGCCGAGAAAGTCCGACCGCATCGTGAGCACGACAAAAATATTCTTCGGCTTCTGGCGCGCGACTTCGAGCAGCAGATTGACAAACGCGGTGGCGTCTTCGGCGGCGCCGGTCTTGGCGCCAGCACCCGAGCCCGCACCCGAGCCCGCACCCGAGCCGGCACCCGCCGCCGCCAGCGCGAGGTCGCGGTAGCGGAACAGCTCTTCAAACTGATCGGCCACGATCAACAAATTGTTGTCGTCAGCCAGGCCCGACTCTTCGATTGCATCGAGCAGGCCAAGCTTGCTTGATCGCAGTGTCGACTCGATCAAATCGTCGAGCGAAAACGGGCCGTCTTCGGCAAACCCGGGGCGCACGCCAGCCAACGCCTCGGCCAGCGCATGCAGCGGCCGGTCGCCAGGGCGGAACTGTGCCACCCGCCAATGGGTGCCGGCGCTGGCGAGCAGACCGCGGTGCAGCGCCGGGCGCAGGCCGCAGTTGACGAGCGACGACTTGCCCGACCCCGAGGTGCCCACGACGACCAGAAAGTGGGTCTGCGCCAGCCGGTCGACCATGCCGTCGACCTGGTGCTCGCGGCCGAAAAACAGATGCTCTTCTTCTTCGCGAAAAGGCCGCAGGCCGGGGTAGGGGTTGCTCGGCGGCGCAGCGGCCGTGGCCTCCAGCGTCATCGGGCAACCTCTGCGCTACGCGCTGCGGTATTCGCCTCGGGAGCGGCCCTTCGGCTCATGATTGCGGCGGGCCTGGGTCAACCGCAGGCGCGCGGCTCGCCAGCAGCGCGCCGACGGCCAAGCGCATCTCGGGGCTGATGCCGGCGCGCAGGTCGAGCACCACGCAGCCGGGGTCGCCGACTTCGGCCAGCACCGCCTTGTCGTCGTTGTCGGGCAGCGCCAGGACCACGGTGTCGGCCGGCAACGGCCGCTCGGTGCGCAGTCCGCGGATGCGGCGCAGTTCGTTTTGCTGGTGGTACTTCCAGGCGTCGTCACCGCTGCCGTAGTAGAGCCAGACCTCGTCGCAGGCCATCAGCAGTGCTTGGTTGGCTTCGCGCAGCACGCCGGCGTCGCCGGCGAAGACCGGGCGCGTGACATTGGCAGTTTCACCGAGCAAACGCAGCAGATCGATGAAGGTCTTGCGGTCGGGCTCGCAGTGCACGAGGTGGACGATGCGACGGCGCGACGCCGTCGTCACGAGGCCGTCAGTGCCGACGGTGTCGTCGGACCTGTGCGGTGCCGCTGCGGGCGGCTTGTTGAGTCGGTCGAGCGCGTTGCGCACGCTGAGTTTCAGGGTCTCGAAATCGGCGCAGATCAGGTCGGCACCAAACTGTGCCTCGGCATCGGTGTGCAAGCGATGGATGAACGCGGCCTGGACCGCGGGCACTGGCGGCGAGGTGGCTGAACTCGAATCGTTTTCAGGCAGCCAGATCAGCCGTGCCAGCGCGCCGCGGCCGGCCTCGCGGCAACGTTGCACGGCGAGTTGATTTTGAAGCTCGACGACCGATTTGCCCGAAGCACCTTCGGGCACCAGGCCGTAAGCCGCGCCGACCAGATGCACGCTGAGCCGGCTGCGCGCGAGCATGCCACGCACTTCGTCGACAAAGCTCAACTCGTCGGTGGGCAACTGGCGATCGGGCAGCACGGTGCAGCCCAGGCGCTCGAGTTCGGTGGCCAGCATCTCGCGGCTGTCGCGCCGGTCCTGGCTGCAGGTGGCCAGATAAACCGTCGGCTTCGGCTGCGCCGGCAGTGCGTCGGGGCGCGGCGCTTCGGCGTCGAGCAGGGTCATCATGCGCTTGATGTCGGCGGCCACAGACGACACCTTGCGCAGGAATTTTTGCTTGTACTCTTCGCCAAAACTCGGCGCCAGCGGCAGCTCGTCGCCGTCTGGGCCGGGCGCAAAAAACTCGTAACCCAGTGCACGGTTCATCGCTGCCGGCAGGCTGGCGTCGTTGCGGTTCTCGAGCGGCAGCGTGAGGACCTTGAAGACCCGGCTCTTGTTGTCGAGCATGAGGCCGGTTTCGCGCTCGGCCAGATCGCAGAATGTCGTGAGCTCGCGCAGGCACCAGTCGGATTTGAGATAACGCGGCGAGAGCACCGAGATCAACACCGCCGCACCGGCAAGCTTGTCGGTGATCTCGGCCGAAAAATCCTCGATCGGGCGCAGGCGTTCGTCGCGCCAGATATTGGCCTTTTCGCCCAGGCGCATCGCGAGCTGCTGCTGCAGCGTGCGATGGAACATCGTGACCCAGCCGTCATCATCGGCGAGCAGCGGCTCGTCATCGATGTGCGCGTAGCTGATAAAAGCGTGGCGTTCGAATTTCACTCGGGCTTGATAGCGCAAGCGGGGCGACGAGGCAAGCGCTCCCCCTAAGTTGGAACGCCCGTGCCGCTTATTTCAGCGATTCGATGAGGTCGACATAGTCCTGCATCGCCGTCGCATCGGCGGTGCCCTTGACCGCCGCCCAGGCGTCGAATTTGGCGCGGCCGACCATGTCGGTGAAGCCGGGGCGCTTGCCTTCGACGTCGCCTTCGGTGGCTTGTTTGTAAAGCGCGTAGAGCTTGAGCAAGGTGTTGTTGTCGGGCTTCTCGGGCAGCTTCTTCGAATCTGCCACCGCTTTGTCGAACGTTGTTTTGAGGTCGGCCATCGCTTTGTCCTTGGGTGAAAATGGGCATTGACGGTCGCGATGTTACCCAGCATCGTGGGCCGCAGACAGTAGCCCTTTGGAGCCTTGCCGAATGCCCACCCCCACCGAGCGCATGTCGCGCGTCGATACCGCCTGGTTGCGGATGGACAACGACGTCAACCTGATGATGATCGTCGGCGTCTGGATGCTGACCCCGGCGATCACCATCGAGGCCCTGCGCGAACGCATCGCCGACAAGCTGCTCAAGTACGACCGATTCAAACAACGCGCGGTGGCCGACGCGATGGGCGCGATGTGGGTCGCCGACGACAACTTCGACCTCGAGCGCCATGTCGTGCAGATCCACCTGGCGCCGAAGCCTGGCCAAAGCGAACGTGCTGCGTTGCAACTGCTCTGCGGCGAACTGGCGACAACGCCGCTCGATGCGCGCCGGCCGCTGTGGCAGTTTCACCTCATCGACGACTACGAAGGCGGCAGCGCGCTGATCGCCCGCATCCACCATTGCATCGCCGACGGCATCGCGCTGATCTCGGTGATGATGAGCATCACCGACGGCGGCGCCGACCCGCCGAAGCGCCGCAAGCGCGAAGCCGCAGCTGCCGACGCGGATGGCGGTGACTGGTTGTCCGATGCCGTGCTCAAGCCCTTGAGCGATATCGCGGTCAAGGCCATCGGCATGTATGGCGGCGGTGTCACTAAATCTCTGGAGATGTTGTCCAACCCGCAAGGCTCGGTCGCCGGTGGCTTGAGTGGGTCGATGGACATGGCCAAGTCCGGCATGCAGGTGCTCAGCGACGTGGCTGCGCTCGCGCTGCTCGCCGACGATTCGCCGACCGCGCTGAAGGGCAAACCGATCGGCAAGAAGGTTGTCGCCTGGAGCGAGCCGTTGCCGCTGCACCTGGTCAAGACGGTGGGCAAGGGCCTGAACTGCTCGATCAACGATGTGCTGTTGTCGTGTGTCGCGGGGGCCATCGGCCAGTCTCTGCGCGACCGCGGCGAAGACCCGCAGGGCAAGGAAATCCGCGCCATGGTGCCGGTCAACCTGCGGCCGATGGAAAAGGCCTGGCAGCTCGGCAACCGCTTCGGCCTGGCGCCGCTGGTGCTGCCGATCGGCATCGACAACCCGGTCGAGCGGGTCTACGCGGTGCACCGGCGCATGGCCGAACTCAAAGGCAGCTACCAGCCGTTGCTGGCGTTTGCGGTGCTGTCCTTGAGTGGCCTGTTCATCAAGCCGGTGCAGGACGCGGTGCTGAACCTGTTCTCCAAGAAGGCCACCGCGGTGATGACCAACGTGCCCGGCCCGGCGGAGCCGCTCAAGTTCTGCGGCGCGACGCTGCGCCAAAACATGTTCTGGGTGCCGGCCTCGGGCGACATCGGCATCGGCGTGTCGATCCTGTCGTATGGCGGCGGCGTGCAGTTCGGTTTGATCACCGACCAAAAACTCTGCCCCGACCCGCAAGCCATCATCGACATCTTCGAGCCTGAGTTTGAAAAGCTCCTGATGCTCACGATGATGATGCCTTGGGCGGAGTAAGGTCATGAGGCTGCGCCTGCGCGCAGCCGAGTGCCTTACGCGGCCAGCCGCGCGTCTCGCGCGCGGCAGTGGACCGGAGTAAGGCCAGGTCGCTGCGGGTATTGCGCACTCCGGCAGCGGCGCGCGCACAGCCGGCGCTGGGGTGGCCCGGCTGCGTTTATGGAATTCTTATGCACTACGCCGGGCCACCCCCACACCGGCTCGGCGAGCAGATTTGTCGGCCTCCGAAGTGCGAACCGGAACAGCGAGCGAGACTGGTATTTGCAGCGCCCGGCCGCCACCGGCTCAGCCGGGGCTGGGGTGGCCGGCGTAGGGCGTAAGAATTCCACAACCGAAGCCGGCCACCCCAACCCCGGCTGCGAGAACAGCCCAAGCCACCAGCCGCATGGTTACAACCCAGCCGGCACAAATCGACGCTCGTTACAGCAGTTTGACAACTGCTTCACGACTAGCCGGCCGCGCCCCCGTGGATGAGCGCGTGCATCCCGGTGGATGTGCGCGGCGCTGAATCTGTTGATCATCGGTTCACCGTTTCAGGAGCGCCCCGTGTTCAACCGATTGACTGCAGATTTGCTTGCCGACGAACCCGCGATCCACCACCAAAGTGACGTGCCGCCGGTGGCCATGCCCAGCGGCTACACCGGCCCGGCCTGGTTGCCCGGCACCGGCCGCATGATCTTCTGGACCGGCCGCGTTGCGATCGGCCTGCGTCACGAGCCACCGCGCCGGGTTGAAGCCCAAGTGCAGTCCGGCGGCTGGGTGCAGTCGCTGATGCTCAGCTGAGACCGCGCTTCGCGGCATCGAATGCCCGCCCTGTGGGGCGGCAGTGCAGTGACGGGCCCGAGTTGGCCGATTGACCCGATGGACGACGCCCCCGCCGCTGCCTAGAGTTCGCGCTTGCAATCTCCGGCAAGCACAGCGCGCGCAATCACGGCATGGAAGTCCAGTTCACCGACCAGATCGAACAACTCAAGCTCGGCGCCGGCGCCACCTTTCATGGCGAAGGCATCCTGGCGATCACCAAGGGCTTGCTGCAATCCGGGGTCGCTTATATCGGCGGCTACCAGGGTGCGCCGGTATCGCATCTGCTCGATGTGATGGTCCAGGCCAAGCCCTATGTCGACACCCTCGGCGTGCATGTCGAAGCCTGTGCCAACGAAGCGTCTGCCGCGGCAATGCTCGGCGCGTCGATCCACTATCCGCTGCGCGGCGCGGTGACCTGGAAGTCGATCGTCGGCACCAATGTCGCTGCCGATGCCTTGAGCAACCTGGCTTCACCCGGTGTCGTTGGCGGGGCGCTGATCGTCGTCGGCGAAGATTACGGCGAAGGTGCCAGCGTGATCCAGGAGCGCACCCACGCATTTGCATTGAAGAGCACGCTGGCACTGTTTGACCCGCGGCCGGATCTGGCGAACATGGTGCGCTTGGTCGAGCATGCATTCGCCTTGAGCGAAGCCAGCAACATGCCGGCGGTGATGGAGTTGCGCATCCGCACCTGCCACCTGCGCGGCACGTTTATCGCCAAGGACAACGTCGCGCCGCGGTTCAATACGCGCGACCTGATCGACGAGCCGGCGCGCTTTGACTACATGCGGTTGGCCCACCCGCCGGTGACCTTTCGTCACGAAAAACTGAAAGTCGAACAGCGGCTGCCCGCAGCGCAGCGGTACATCGCCGAGCACCGGCTGAATGAACATTTCGACGGTGCCCGCAGCGAGGTCGGCCTGGTCGTGCAAGGCGGCCTGTACAACGCCGTGGTGCGTGCCTTGCAGCAGCTTGGCTTGGCCGATGCGCTGGGCTCGAGCGTGCTGCCGATGCTGGTGCTCAATGTCACCTACCCGCTGGTGCCGGCCGAGGTCAGTGCGTTTTGTGTCGGCCGCCGCGCGGTCTTGATGCTCGAAGAAGGCTCACCCGAGTACATCGAAAAGGACCTCGTCCAGGCGCTGCGCAAGAACGATGTGCAAACGCCGGTGCATGGCAAGGATCTGCTGCCGCCGGTGGGCGAATACACCGTCGAGGCGATCGTGCCGGGGCTCATCGGCTTTGTCGAAAAATACCTGCCCGATGTGGACCTGAGCGCGGCGCGCGCCTGGCTCGCCGGCAATGCGCAGCGCCGCGCCGATGTCGCCAGGCTGATGGGCACCTTGCCGGCGCGGCCGCCGAGTTTTTGTGTCGGCTGCCCGGAGCGGCCGGTATTTTCAGCGCTCAAACTCGCGCAGCAGAACGTCGGCCCGGTGCATATCGCCGCCGATATCGGCTGCCACGCCCTGGCGACGTTCGAGCCCTTTTCATCGGGCCATTCGATCCTCGGTTACGGCATGAGCCTGGCCAGCCGCGCCGGGGTTTCGCCGATGATGCAGCGGCGCACGCTGGCGATCATGGGCGACGGCGGGTTCTGGCACAACGGCCTGTTGACGGGGGTGCAGTCGGCGCTGTTCAACGGCGACGACGCGGTGCTGATGATCATGAAAAACGGCTACACCTCGGCCACCGGCACGCAGGACATCCTGAATACCCCCGATGACGCAGCCAAGGCCGACGCCGAGTTGAATTCACAACTGCACCAGAGCCTGGCGCACAAAAACCAGACCATCGAAACCACGCTTGCCGGCATGGGTGTTACGTGGATGCGGGTCGTGCACACCTACGATGTCGACGCCATGCGGCGCACCTTGCAGGACGCCTTCACCGCCAAGTTCACCGGCCTGAAAGTCATCGTCGCCGAAGGTGAATGCCAACTCGAACGCCAGCGCCGCATCAAGCCCTGGATGGCTGGATTGTTAAAGCGCGGCGAACGCCTTGAGCGCGTGAAGTACGGCGTCGATGAAGATGTCTGCACGGGGGACCATGCCTGCATCCGGCTGTCGGGCTGCCCGACGCTGACGCTGAAGGACAACCCCGACCCGCTGCGCGTGGACCCGGTGGCCACCGTCATCGAAGGCTGTGTCGGCTGCGGCCTGTGTGGCGCCAACGCGCATGCGGCAACGCTGTGCCCGAGCTTTTACCGCGCCGAGATCGTGCAAAACCCGAAGTGGCACGAACGCCTGCTCGCACGCTGGCGGCAGTCGCTGACTGCGGTGCTGCGGCCGGCCTGAAACCTGATATCGGAGCTAACGAATGAAACCAGTCTTCACAAAGAACCTCGTCGGCGCAATGCTGCTGGCCGCCGCTGCGCTGCCGACGGCCGCGCTCGCCCAGGCGCCGGCGTTCCCGAACAAGCCGATCAGGCTGATCGTCAATTTTCCGCCGGGTGGCGCGGCCGATGTCATCGGGCGCTCGCTCGGCGCGGTGCTCGGCGAGCAGCTCAAAACGCAGGTGGTGGTCGAGAACCGGCCCGGTGCCAACGGCAACCTCGGCGCCGACGCGGTCGCCAAATCAGCCGCCGACGGCTACACGCTGTTGATGAGCAGCGGCGGCGCGATGACGGTCAATCCGTTCCTCTACGCCAACATGCCGTTCGACCCGGCCAAGGACCTGACACCGGTGGCCAGCGCGGCGCGGGTGCTGGTCTTTTTGATGGCCCATCCGTCGGTGCCGGCGAATAACGTGAAAGAGTTTTTTGCGTATGTCAAAGCCAATCCTGGCAAGCTGAGTTATGCCTCGGCCGGCAGCGGCAGCTCGCCGCACTTGTCGGCTGAGATGATGAAACGCGGCCTCGGGCTGTTTGCAGTCCATGTGCCCTACCGCGGCGCCGCGCCGGCGCTGACCGACCTGCTCGCCGGCCAGGTGCAGTTCATGTTCGACCCCGGCCCGGGCCTGCGCCACGCCCGCGAAGGCAAGCTGAAATTGCTCGCCGTCGGCAGCCCCAAACGATCGAGCACCTTGCCCGATGTGCCGACGATTGCAGAAAGCGGCCTGCCCGGTTTTGATGCAGATACGGTCTTCGGCCTCTACGCGCCCGGTGGCACGCCGCCGGGGGTGGTCAGCCTGTTGCACGACGAGATCAACAAGGCGCTCGCCGCGCCGCGTGTGGCTGATGCGATCCGCGGCCTCGGGGCTGAGGCGATGATCAGTTCGCGGCAGGAATTCATCGACCGCCAGAACGCCGACCGCGCGCGCTTTGGCGCTTTCATCCGCGAAGCCAAGATCACCGCCGAATGAAGCGCGGGGGCCAGCGCTGATGCAATCTCCGATCACGGTCCTCGTCTGCGCCTTGGGCGGCGAAGGCGGCGGCGTGCTCGCCGAATGGCTCTACGACACCGCAGTGCGCGCCGGCCACAGCGTGCAGGCGACGTCGGTGCCGGGGGTCGCGCAGCGCACCGGCGCCACCACCTACTACATCGAGATTCACCCGCAGACCGACGCTGCGCGCGCCGGCCCGCGCCCGGTCTTCAGCCTGAACCCGGTACCCGGCGGCATCGACCTGCTGGTCTCTTCTGAGTTGCTCGAGACGGTGCGCCAGGTCGGCGCCGGCATGGTCAGCGCCGAGCGCACTTTTGTGATCAGCAGCACCTCGCGCGCGTTGACGGTGGCCGAAAAAATGCAGATGACCGACGGCCGCATCGACGCCGCCGCGCTCATCACCACGCTGCAACGCCATGGCCGCGAAACCGAGTTGCTCGACCTTGCAGCGCTCGCGAACAGCGCCGGCAGCGCGATCAGCGCGGTGCTTTTTGGCGCCATCGCAGCCAGCGGCGTGTTGCCCTTTTCGCGCGCCGTTTACGAAGAAACAATCCACGCCGCGGGCAAAGGTGTGCAGCCGAGCCTGCGCGGTTTTGCGCTCGCTTTCGATGCATTGACTCAGCGCCGCGCCCAGCGCGCGGTGGTCGACGCCGCACTGCAGCCCGCACCACCGCCACCGCCACCGGTGTCTCTAACGCGCGCGCCCGACCTGCGCGCGATCGCCAGGCAGCGCCTGACGAGTTACCAGGACGCCGACTACACCGCGTTGTATGAAAAGCGGATGGCGCAGACCGAAGCCGCCGAGGCCGCGGGTGACCCCGGCGCCGCCCACCGCGGGGCGACGGCGTTGGAGGTGACACGCTGGCTGGCGCTGTGGATGGCCTTCGACGATATCGTGCAGGTCGCAGCGCTCAAGCTCGCTGCAAGCCGCCAGTTGCGGGTGCGCAGCGAAGTCGCGGCGGGCGACGACGAGATCGTCAAGGTTTTCGATCATTTCAAACCCGGTGTGCCCGAGTTCGCAGCATTGCTGCCAGCGTCACTGGCGACCAGGCTGGTCGCCTGGGACCGCCGGCGCGTGATGCACGGCCTCGACCCCTGGGCGCTGCCACTGAAGATCGGCAGCCACACGGTATTCGGCACGCTGGCGCTCAAGGCCGCCGCGGCGCTGAAGGGCCAGCGCCGTCGCGGCAGCCGCTTCGCGCTGGAGCAGCGCCTGATCGAGCGCTGGCTGGCGGCGATCGACCGTGGTGCGCGCGAACACTGGGCGCTCGGCCATGAGCTCGCGCTGTGCGGCCGGCTCATCAAGGGTTACGGCAGCACCAACGAGCGTGGCAAGGACAACCTGCTGCACATCATCGACCACCTGGCCTTCGCTACGTCAACGCAAGTACCTAACGCTGCGCCTGAGCGTGCAGCGGCAGTCCGCGCCGCCCGCGAAGCCGCGCTGGCCGACGACGCCGGCGTCAAGCTGGACGAGACACTGGTCGCCCATGGTGCGCCGGCCCGGCCGGTGCGCGAGCAGACCATTCGGTTTTTCAAACGCAGACCGGCGGGCGGTCCGGCGACCTGAACCCAGGCACGGAGTGCGCGACACGCGCTCAGTCGGGTCGTTGCCAGCAAGCAGCGACTGGGCAATCCGGGCCTGATTCCGCGCATACTGCCGGCGTTGATCAATCGATGGAGTCACCCGATGACGCAGCATTCAGTCCGCCTTACCCGCCGCGCCGTGGCTGTCGCGACGGTTGCAACCACCGCAACCTGCCTGGCCCTTGGCCTGGCCGTGGCGCCGGCATTTGCAGCGACGCCCAAAGACACCCTCGTCATCGCCTCGGCCTTCGACGACATCATCTCGCTCGACCCGGCAGAAGCCTTCGAGATTTCGGCCGGCGAACTGATGGGTAACGGCTACGACCGGCTGATCCGCTACGACGTTGCCGACCCGTCCAAGCTGCTGCCCGACCTGGCCAAAAGCTGGAGCGTCGGTGCCGATGGCCGCACCTACACCTTCGAGCTCAGGGCGAATGTCAAGTTTGCGTCTGGCAACCCACTCAGCGCCGAAGACGTGGTCTTCTCGCTGCAGCGCGCGGTGCTGCTCGACAAGACGCCGGCCTTTATCCTGACGCAGTTCGGTCTGACCAAAGACAACGTCAAGGACAAGATCCGGCAGACCGGGCCACTGACGGTGGTCATCGAGACCGACAAGGCCTTTGCGCCGACCCTGGTCTACAACTGCCTCACGGCCAACATCGCCGGCATCGTCGACAAGAAGCTGGTGCTCAGCAAGGAGGCGATGAAAGACGGTGCCAGTGACCTCGGCCATGGCTGGCTGAAGACCAACTTCGCCGGCTCCGGGCCGATGAAGATTCGCGAATGGCGGGCGAATGAACTCGCCGTGCTCGAGCGCAACGACAACTACCACGGCGAGAAGTCGCCGCTGGCGCGCGTGATCTACCGCCATGTGAAGGAATCAGCCACGCAGCGCCTGCTGCTCGAAAAAGGCGACGCCGATATCGCGCGCAACCTGACGCCGCAAGACCTGGACGCGCTGGCCGCCAACAAGGACATCAAGACGACGGCCACGCCCAAGGGCACGGTCTACTACTTCAGCCTGAACCAGAAAAATCCGAACCTGGCCAAGCCCGAAGTGCGCGAGGCCTTCAAGTGGCTGGTCGACTACGACACCATCGGCAAGACCTTCATCAAGAATATCGGCGTCGTGCACCAGAACTTCCTGCCCATCGGCCTGCTCGGTGCGGCCAAGGACAACCCGTACAAGCTCGATGTGGCCAAGGCCAAGGCGCTGCTCGCCAAGGCCGGGCTGCCCAACGGCTTCAAGGTCACGATCGACATGCGCACCGTGCAGCCGGTGCAGGGCATCACCGAAGCCGTGCAGCAAACGCTCAAACTGGCCGGCATCGAGCTCGAGATCCTGCCCGGTGACGGCAAACAGACGTTGACCAAATACCGCGCCCGCGCGCATGACATCTACGTCGGCCAATGGGGTGCTGACTATTGGGATCCGCATACGAATGCCGACACCTTTGCGCGCAACCCGAACAACGCCGACGACGCCAAGAGCAAACCGCTGGCCTGGCGCAACGCCTGGGACATCCCCGAGCTGACCAAAAAAGCCGATGCCGCAGCGCTCGAACGCGACGGCCCGAAGCGCGCCAAGATGTACCAGGAGATCCAGGCCGAGTTCCGTGCGTCGAGCCCCTTTGTGATGCTCTACCAGCAGACCGAAGTCGCGGCGGTGCGGGCCAATGTCAACGGCTTCAGGATCGGGCCGACTTCTGACTCGACCTACCTGTTTTTGGTGAGCAAGAAGTAACCCGGGCGCCGGCTTGAGCGACGCCGGTCTGGGCGCACAGCGCGCGACGAGGCTGCTCGCCGCCATCGGGCGGTTTGCAGCCGTCGTCGTCCTGACTTATCTGGGTCTGCTTGCGGTCACCTTTTTCATCGGCCGCGTGATCCCGATCGACCCGGTGCTGGCGATCGTCGGCGACCGCGCGCCAGAGCATGTGATCCAGCGTGTGCGCGAAGAGATGGGCCTGAACAAGCCGCTGTGGCAGCAGTTTGGCATCTATGTCGCCAAGGCGCTGCAGGGCGACTTCGGCACCTCGGTGCTGACGTCCAACCCGGTCTGGGACGACATCAAGAAGACCTTCCCAGCGACGCTGGAGCTGGCCACGGTGGGCATCTTCATCGGTGCCGGCTTCGGTGTACCGTTAGGCGTCTGGGCGGCGGTGCGCCGCGGCGGCGTCGCCGACCACATGGTGCGGGTGATGGCGCTGGTGGGCTACTCGGTGCCGATCTTCTGGCTCGGGCTGATGGCGCTGGTGTTGTTCTACGCCAAGCTCGATTGGGTGGCCGGGCCGGGGCGCATCGACGTCGCCTACGAGTACACCGTGCCACGTGTCAGCGGCCTGCTGCTGCTCGACGCCGCCCGCGCTGGCGAATGGGAGGCCTTTCGCAACGCGCTCAGCCACCTCGTGCTGCCAGCCGGCTTGCTGGGATATTTTTCGCTGGCCTACATCAGCCGCATGACACGTTCGTTCATGCTCAACGAGCTGGCGCAGGAGTACATCGTCGCCGCGCGTGCCAAGGGCCTGAGCGAGGCCCGCATCATCTGGCGCCACGCGCTGCGCAATGCGATGGTGCCGCTGGTCACCGTGATCGCGCTGTCGTACGCCGGGCTGCTTGAAGGTTCGGTGCTTACTGAGACCGTCTTCGCCTGGCCGGGCCTGGGGCTGTACATCACCAACTCGCTGCAAAACGCCGATATGAACGCGGTGCTCGGCGGCACGATCGTCGTCGGCACGGTATTCATCGGGCTGAACCTGTCGAGCGACTTGTTGTACCGGGTGCTCGACCCGCGCACGCGGGACGCCCGATGAGCACGCTGCAAACCTGGCTGCTCAGCGAGCGCCCAAAATCGCGCCGGCAGGCGTCACTCGGCCGCGCCTACAACGGCTGGAGCAACTTCGCCAAAAACCGCCTGGCGATGGTCGGCCTGTTGATCGTCGTCGCCCTGGTGCTGGTCGCGATCTTTGCTGATCAGTTGGCGCCGTATTCGGCGACGGTGGGCGACCTGGCCGGCGCGCGGCTGTTGCCACCTTCACAAGCCCACTGGTTCGGCACCGACGACCAGGGCCGCGACATCCTGTCGCGGCTGATCCACGGCGCGCGCATCACACTGTATGTCGTGGCGCTGGTGGCGGTGCTGGCAGCGCCGATCGGGTTGCTCGTCGGCACCGCATCGGGGTATGCCGGCGGCTGGCTGGATGCGGTGCTGATGCGCATCACCGATATCTTCCTGGCCTTCCCGCGGCTGATCCTGGCGCTGGCCTTTGTCGCCGCGCTCGGGCCGGGGATCGAAAACGCGGTCATCGCGATTGCGATCACGTCCTGGCCGCCGTATGCCCGCATCGCGCGTGCCGAGACGCTGACGATCCGCAATGCCGACTACATCAGCGCGGTGCGGCTGATCGGTGCCAGCCCCGGGCGCATCGTGCTGCGGCATGTCATGCCGCTGTGTCTATCAAGCGTGATCGTGCGTGTCACGCTCGACATGGCCGGCATCATCCTCACCGCGGCGGGCCTGGGATTCCTGGGTCTGGGCGCGCAGCCGCCGATGCCCGAATGGGGCGCGATGATCGCCAACGGCCGCCAGTTTGTGCTCGACCAATGGTGGGTCGCCGCCGCGCCCGGCGCGGCGATCTTCATCGTCAGCCTGGCTTTCAATCTGCTCGGTGACGGGCTGCGTGATGCGCTGGATCCGAAGGCCGTGAAATGAACTCAGCCGCCGCAGCATCCCCACCAGCCTTGCTCACCGTCGACGACCTGCGCGTGGCCTACCCCGCGCGCGCCGGCGGCTGGCAGGAAGTCGTGCGCGGGGTCAGCTTCAAGCTCGGCCGCGAGCGGCTGGGCATCGTCGGTGAGTCGGGCTCGGGCAAATCACAAACCGGGCGCGCGATCCTCGGTCTCACTGCGCCCGGCGGGCGTGTCACGGCCCAAACGCTGCAGTTCAGCGGCATCGATCTGCTGGACTGCCCGCCGCGCCAGCGCCGTGAGTTGCGCGGCGGGCGTATCGCGATGATCTTGCAGGACCCGAAATATTCGCTCAACCCGGTGATGAGCATCGGCGCGCAGATCGTCGAGACACTGCGTGCGCACCGCAAGGTGGCGCGTGCTGCGGCGCGCCTGCAGGCGCTCGAAGCCCTGGCCGCGGTGCAGATCGACGACCCCGAGCGGGTGTTCAAGCTCTACCCGCACGAGGTCTCGGGCGGCATGGGCCAGCGCGCGATGATCGCGATGATGTTGATCGCGCAGCCTGAACTGCTGATCGCCGACGAGCCGACATCGGCGCTCGACGTCACGGTGCAGCTTGAGGTGCTGGGCATCCTCGACAAGCTGGTCGCCGAGCGTGGCATGGGGCTGATCTTCATCTCGCACGACCTGCGCCTGGTGTCGTCGTTCTGCGACCGCGTGCTCGTGATGTACGCCGGGCGGGTGGTCGAAGAAGTCGCAGCAGTCGACCTGCACCGAGCGCAGCACCCCTACACCCGGGGTCTGCTGAACTGCCTGCCGCGGCTGGCCGAGTCGCGGCACCCGCTGCCGGTGCTCGACCGCCGGCCGGAGTGGGCGCTGTGATCGGCCTGCAAGCCAGCGGCCTGCGGGTCGAGTACGACCGCTTTGTCGCCGTCGACGATGTGACATTCGACATCCGGCCAGGTGAATCGTTTGGCATCGTCGGTGAATCGGGCTCGGGCAAAAGCACCGTGCTGCGGGCGATCTGCGGGCTGGCGCCGCTGGCCGCCGGCACGGTGCGCCTGACTGGCGGCGTGGCGCCGCTGCCCGAGCCCGGCGACAAGGCCTTCCGGCGCCAGGTGCAGATGGTGTTCCAGGACCCTTATGGTTCGCTGCATCCGCGCCAGACGGTTGACCGCATCCTCGCCGAGCCGCTGGCGATCCACCGGTTTGCTGACGCCGAGTCGCGCATCGAAAAGGCGCTGCTGGATGTTGGCCTCGGTGATGGTTTTCGCTTCCGCTACCCGCACCAGCTCTCCGGCGGCCAGCGCCAGCGGGTGGCGATTGCGCGGGCGCTGATCCTCGAGCCGCAGGTGCTGCTGCTCGACGAGCCGACCTCGGCGCTCGACGCCTCGGTGCAGGCCGAGGTGCTGAACCTGCTCGAAGACCTGCGCGCAAAACGCACGTTGACCTTCATCATGGTCAGCCATGACCTCGCCGTGGTCACCCACCTCTGTGAGCGCCTGATGGTCATGCAGCGCGGCCGCATGGTCGAGATGGTGGCCGCTGCCGACCTCGCGGCGCATCGCGTGCAGGCCGATTACACCCGCAGCCTGATGCAGGCCTCAGCGGGGTTCCGGCGCGATTCGGCGCCGGTGGCTTGATGCCGGGCAGCCGGTTAGCCCGCCGGTGAGCCACCAGCCGAAGGCACGTCACCAGCGCGCAAACCCGCCGCTGGCCTCGAGCTCGGCCGCCAGGTGCAGCAGCCGCGTGTCGTCACCGAGCTGGCCGGTCAGCATCGCGCCGATCGGCAGCCCGAGCGACGAGCGAGCGGCAGGCAGCGCTATCGAAGCGCCGCCGGTGACGTTGGCCAACGGTGCAAATGGGCTGTAGCGCCAGAGGCCAGCCGGCCCGATGCGGTAGTCCAGAAAATCCGGGTTGTGCATCGCCCAGCGGCCAATCAGCGCCGGTGGCTCGGCGAGCACCGGCGTGAGCAGCAGGTCACTCGCCTCGAAGAAGCCGGCCATCGTGCGCCCGATGCCGTGCAGCTGGTTCAGGTACGCCAGGTACTGTGCACCGCTGATCCGGTTGCCCAGCTCCCAGGCGCTGCGAGTCGTCGGCTCGAGATCGCCATCAACAAACGGGCCATGCTGCCGCGTCAGCGCGTTGAGGCTCATCGCGGTGCCACAGGCCACGACATGCGCCAGCGGCTCGATGACCTGGCGTGTGTCCAGCGGCGGGCGGCGCAGCTCGATGTGGTGCCCGAGCGCTTCGAGCCGCTGGGCAAAAGCACGCACCGCTTGCGCAACTTCGGGGTGAATCGCATCGCCTTCAAAGAAGGTGTCGCACAGCGCGATGCGCAATCGCGGCGTTGCAGCTGCGCGCTCGATCCCTGCCAGCGAGCCCGCCGCGCTGACCGGTGCTGCCGGTGCGCCCGGCGCCGCATAAGGCGCACCAGCGTCCGCGCCGGCGCTGGCGACAAACGCCGCGGCGCAGTCGCGCACGCTCACGGTGAGCATGTGGTCGGTCGCCATGCCGCCCCAGCTTTCACCGACCAGCGGGCCCATCGGCATCATGCCGCGCGAAGGTTTCAAGCCGATCAAACCGCAGCATGACGCCGGGATGCGGATCGACCCCGCGCCGTCGTTGGCATGCGCGATGTGGACCATGCCGCTGGCCAGCGCCGCTGCCGCGCCGCCACTCGAGCCGCCCGCCGAATGCGCGCTGTTGTGCGGGTTGCGCGTGGCGCCGCCATAGGCCAGCGCCTCGGTGCTCGGGCTGATGCCCATCTCCGGGCTGGTGCTGCGGCCGAAGAGCACAAAACCGGCGGCGCGGTAGCGTGCGACCAAAGTCGAATCGACCGCCCAATGCTGGCCGCGGCCGAGCGGGCCATTAATGCGCTTGGCGTATCGCGAGCCAAAAGTCGATGGCAGGTCGGTGGCCGCGGTGCCGAGATCCTTGACCAGCAGCGGCACGCCCAGAAACGGCCGCTGGTGGTGCAGCGCAGCGCGCTCGCCGTCGTTGCGGCAATCCGCGTAGGCGGCATCGGCCACGGCGGCGTGGCGCAGGCCGAGCGCGGCGTCAACGTGGCAGACCGCGTTGAGCAGCGGGTTCAGCGCCTCGATGCGCGCCAGGGTTTCGCTCAGCGCCTGCGCCGCGGTTGTCTCGCCGCTGGCGATGCGCGCGGCGAGAGCGCTTGCGTCGTGCGTGGGGCCGAGTGCGGGGCCGAGGGTGGTGGTCGACGTGGACACGGTCATGGGCAGCGCGCCGCGGTTCAATCCAGCGGCTCAGCGCGCCGCTGCCAGCAGCCGCTGCAGCGGCGGCCGCGGGATCGGCATCACGCTCTCAAAAGCCCGCGCGGCGCGCAGCACCAGCGCATCACCAAACATCGGGCCGACAAATTGCAGGCCGATCGGCAGGCCGGCCTGCGTCAAGCCACAAGGGATCGTGCAGGCCGGCTGCTGGGTCAGGTTGAACGGATAACTGAATGGTGTCCAGCCGAGCATCGCGACGGGCTCCATCGGTGCATGGCCGGCGGCTTTGGCATCGAAGGCCGGCACCGCGACGGTGGGTGTCACGAGCAGGTCGAAGCGCTGCATGAACTGGCGCATCAACGAGCCGAGCGCGCCGCGGCGCAGATGCAGGCGCTGGATGTCGAGCGCTCTCAAGCGCTCGCCGAGCCGCGCCTCGGCGCAGAAGTCGGGGTCGGCGACGGCCTGCTGCGCCGGGTCCAAGCCGCTCCAGATCGTCCACGCGCCGACAAACCACAGGCCGGTCGTGATCTCGAGTGGGTCGTCGAACCCGGGGTCGATGGCTTCGACATGGGCACCGAGTTCGGCCAGTTTTTGCACCGCGCTGGCACAGGCTGCGGCGACTTCCGGGTGCACGTTCTTGGCGTAGCCGAGCGTCGGTGACCAGGCCACACGCAGGCCGCGAATGCCGTCGTCGAGGCCGACCCGGTAGTCGCGCAAGTCAGTCGGCAGCGACGTCCAGTCGCGTTCGTCGGGCCGCGCAATCACGTTCATCATCAGCGCTGCGTCGGCCACGCTCATGGTGTGCGGCCCGAGGTGCGCGACCGAGCCAAATGGCGACAGCGGATACGCCGGCACGCGGCCAAAACTCGGCTTCAAACCGAAGTTGCCGCAGAACGATGCCGGGATGCGCACGCTGCCCGCGCCGTCGGTGCCCACCGACATCGGGCCCATGCCGGCCGCCACCGCAGCTGCCGTGCCACCCGACGACCCGCCGGGTGTTTTTTCCGGGTCCCAGGGGTTGCGCGTGATGCCGGTGCGCGGCGAATTCGTCTCGCCCTTGCAGCCAAATTCCGGCGTGCTCGTTTTGCCCAGCAACACCGCGCCGGCTTCGCGCAGCCGCGCTGCCGCCGGCGCGTCGACGTCCCAGGGCTGGTTGGCGTCGACGGTGTGGCTGCCGCGCAGGGTCGGCATGCCGCGCGTCAGGATCAGGTCCTTGATCGATGTCGGCACGCCGTCGAGGGGGCCGACTGCCGCCGCAGCAGTGGCCGCGTTTGCGCGCGCCGCCTGCCAGCGCGCGGTGCTGGCCTGCGCCGCGGCCAGTGCGGCTTGCGGCTCGAGATGGCAAAAGGCCAGCAGCGCTGGGTTCAGCGCTTCGATGCGCGCGAGCACGGCTTGTGTGGCTTCGACCGGCGAAGCCTGGCCGCTGCCGTAGAGCGCGAGCAGTTCGGTGGCGGTGCAGTCGGCGAGGTTTGTGGCGGTCATGATGGGTTGGCGTTGGCGCTGGCGTTGGCGTTGGCGTGGGCAGTTGTTCGATGGTCTGAGGTGGACGAATTCTCAATCCAGCCCGAGCTTGATGCGCCGCGCCACCGCGCCCCATTTCGCCGAGTCGGCGGCCAGCGTCGCGGCGGCCTGGGCCGGCGTGCTGCCGACGACAGCCTGGTCGCTTTGCTGCAGCTTGGCTGAAACGTCAGGCATCCGCAGCGCATCGACGAATGCCTGCCGGAATTGCGCCACGATCGCCGCCGGCGTGCCACGCGGCGCATACATCACGAGCGAAAAATTGGCCTCGTAGCGGGCCAACTCATGCCCACCCGCTTCGGCCATCGTCGGCACCTCGGGCAACGTCGGCGAACGGGTGCTTCCCGACACCGCCAGCGCCACCAGTTTGCCGGCACGCACATGCGGCAATACCGTCGGCCCGGCGAGCAGGCCGCAGGGCACCTGGTTGCCGATGACGTCCTGCGCCGCCGGTGCCGGGCCCTTGTAGGGGATGTGGGTCATCTCAAAACCGGCGGTGGCCAGCAGCAGTTCCATCGACAAGTGGCCCGGCACGCCGTTGCCGCCCGAGGCATAACTCAGCTTCTCTTTGTGCGCCTTGCCGATCAGCTCGGCCAATGTCTTGACACCCACCGCCGGGTTGCAGACCAGGGTCTGGTTGAACTGCGTGCCGATCGTCACCGGCGTCAGGTCGTCCACCTTGAACGGCATCGACTTGTAGACATGCGGGTTCACGGTGACGAGGGTATCGGTGCCCCAGAGCCAGGTGTAGCCGTCGGGCGCAGCGCGTGCGACTTCGGCGCTGCCCGGGTTGCCACCGGCGCCGGGCCGGCTGTCGATCACGATCGGCTGCTTCAGCGTGGCCTGCATCTTCTCGGCTGCGATGCGGATCACGATATCGCTCGGCCCGCCGGGCGGGTAGGGCAGCACGATGCGGATCGGCTTGTCGGGCCAGGCCGGTTGTGCCGAAGCCGGCAGCGGCAGCGCGCCAATCACCCACAGCGCGAACAAGGCAGTGCAACGGCGTTTTGTCGGCATGGGCCCTCCAGGTGCTCCAAGTGCCGGCATCTTGGCCCCGCCGCGAGGTCCTGACGGCCGGGGATTGCCCTCACGAGCGCACCAGGATCCTCCGGCGCCGGCTGCCGCTCGCTGCGGGTCGATGCAGCGGCGCGGCGGTCAGGCTGGTCCAGACGCCTTCAAGCCGCCGCTGCGCCCGCGCCGAGCGGCAAGGTGACGACGAAGCGGCTGCCGCGCCCCGGGCCGTCGCTGCTTGCCAGCACCGTGCCGCCATGCGCTTGCACCACCGCGCGCACCGCGGTCAGGCCGATGCCGGGTCCGACGCCGTTGTAGCCGGCGGCGCGGCTGTCCTGCACAAAGGGCTCGAAGATCGTGGCCATCGCGCTGGCCGAGATGCCGATGCCGTTGTCAGCCACGGTCAGCACCACGGCATCGCCCGACACTTCAGCGCTCAGTTCGATCCGCCCGCCCTGGTTGGTGTACTGGCTGGCGTTGGCGAGCAGGTTGCTCACTGCCTGGACGAGACGGGCGAAGTCGCCTTGCAGCACCACCGGCCGCGCCGGCAGCCGCAGTTCGAGATGCTGCATGCGCATGTCGACGTCCGGCCGGCAGTTCACGACGGCGGCGTTCAGGACCGCACCGAGGTCGATCGGCAGGCGCTGCACCGGCATCGCAGAGTCGCCGGCGTGTGACACGGCGTGCAGGGTGTTGACGACCTGGCTGATCTGCGCCACCCGCTGGTCGAAGATCTCTTGCGCACGCGGCAGCAGCGGCTCGTCGGTCAGCGTGCGGCCGAGCATCGCCGTGGCCAGGCGGATCGGTGCCTGCGGGTCGCTCAACTCGTCGGCGACGATGGCCAGGAACGTCGATTGGCGTTGCAACGCTGCTTCAGCGGCGGCCTGCAAATGTTGGGCGTCAAGCGCGGCCAGCACCAGCTTTTCGTTGGCTTCACGAAGCAGGGCATGGCGTTGGTCGTGATCGGCCAGGGCTTGCGTCAGTCGCGCCACCGGCGTCGGTGCCATTGCCACCGGCGTCGGTGCCATTGCCGCCGCTGCCTCTGCTGACGCAGCTGCCGCCGCGCTGCCGTCAGGCTGCTGCAGCGCAAGCGCCTTCCATGCCACCAGGTCGCCCCAGGTGGCCCGGCCCAGACCCAGCCGCTTGGCGTGGTACATCGCGGCGTCGGCATCGGCGATGAGGGTCTGCGGGTCCGTACCGTCGTCAGGATAGATGCTGATGCCGATGCTGGCGGCCAAGCGCAGCACATGCTCGCCGACCAGCGTTGGCGCGCTGAGTGCGGCGAGCAATTTGTCGGCGATCAGCGTGGCGTCCGCCGGCAGCGTCACCTCGACGAGCAGAATCAAAAACTCGTCGCCGCCATACCGGCCCACCGAATCGGCGGCGCGGATCGTCGACGCCAGCCGGCCGGCCACCAGCTTGAGCACCTCGTCACCGACCGCATGGCCCAGCGTGTCGTTGATGTCCTTGAAGTTGTCGAGGTCCAGAAACATCACCGCCAGCGGCGCGCGATGACGCCGTGCCTGCGTGATCGCCTGCGCCAAGCGGTCGAGCATCAGCAGGCGGTTCGGGAGCTGGGTCAGGCTGTCGAGTTCGGCCGAGCGCGAAACGTCGTTCAGCGCCCGCCTCGCCATTTCGGTTTCGGCCTGCGCGCGCAGCGCCGTCACCACCAGTTTTTCGTTGATCTCGACGAGTTCGCTCGGCGGCGGGTAGCGCAGCGCCGTCTCGGCGTCGACGACGTCTTGCAGCAAACGGACCAGGACCGCGCGCGCGGCGCCGATCTCGCCCTTCAAGCGTTCGAGTTCCTGGGCAGCCTGCGTCGCTGCACCGCGGTCGGGATCAGGTGTGTCGCTCACTCGGCTCTCACGGGGCGTGGCTCGGAAGGCTTGTTCAAGGGCCCGTTCACAGGCCCGCTCACAGGCCCGCTCACAGGCCGGTTCACGCATCACCCGGCAATGGCGGCGACGTGCGCAGTCTGGGCCGGCCGCCGAGCAGGCCCTCCTGTTCGGGCAAGGTCTCACCGACGTGAATGCCGTCGCCATCGATGTGGTACAGCCGCAGCTCATCGGAGTGCGCGCTGGCCCGGGCTTTCACCACCGCCATCACGCGCTGCAGTCGGCTGTCGAGTTCGATGTAGCGCTGCAAGATGATCGCATCGGTCATGAAGGCCGTGCCATAGGGGCTGAATCGCAAGTCGATGTAGCGGTCTTCGAGTTCCGAGGTCATCACAACAGTCACGCCGGTGGCGGCAAGGGCGAGCACCAGACGCGACACCGACTCGCGGAAGTCTTCGCGGAAAGTTGGCGCCAGGCTGAGTTCGAAGCCCGACAGTGAATCGATGACGACGCGGGTCGCGCCGAGGCGGTCGATCTCGATGATCAGCAACAGCACGATCTCGTCGATCGACAAGTCAGGCGCGCGAGCGTCGATCAGGCCGACTTTCCCGCTGGTGATCAGGTCCACCAGCGCCGGGCTGCGCACCCGGTTGGGCCGCTGCTCGAAGGCGGCAATGACGCCGGTTTCCCCTTGGCGTGCACCCTCCTCGAGGAAGGCCGAGGCGAGCACCGTCTTGCCCGACCCCGATGGCCCGGCAACGAGCAGCGAGTAGCCTTGGAGGAGACCACCGCCGAGCATCGCGTCGAGCTCTGGTATGCCCATCGACATGCGCTTGCCTGTCGCCGGCGCGTCGATCGCCGGCCGCGGCGGGGCCACCGCTTCGGCAGGCGCAAAAACCCGGACACCCGCAGTCGAGATGCGAAAGGTGTGCTGCCCCGGCAGCGTGGCCTGGCCGCGCAGTTTCATGATCTGGATCTTGCGCACCACCGAATTGCGTTGCGCACTCTGGCGCAGCCAGATCAGGCCGTCGGCGACGGTGAATACCGGGCTGGGGTCGTTCTCGGTGAAATACTCGCCGAGCAGAAAGGTCGTGGCCTGCCAACTCGTCATCAGGACGCCGAGTTGCTGGACAAACCATTGCAGCTTGTTGGCCGCGCCGGGCGCGCCGGCCCCGCCGTCACCGGCGAGCATCACCGAGCGAAACGAATCGACAAATACCAGCGCCGGGCTGTGGGCTTGCACGTCGGCGACGATGCGGCTCAAGACGCGGTCGAGGTCACCGGTTTGAGCGTCCTCGGACAGGCTGACAAAACGCACCGACTGATTGATCACGGCGTTGTCGAAAAAATCGAACTGCTGCTGGTAGCGCAGCATCTTCAGCGCCGGCTCGCCCAAAACGGTGAAATAGATCGCCGGGCGGGCTGGCGTGGCCAGCGCAAACATGATCTGGTGCGCCAGCGTCGTCTTGCCGCTGCCCGGCTGCCCGGCGATGAGGTTGAAACTGAACTCCGGCAAGCCGCCACCGAGAATGATGTCCAAGCCCGGCACACCGGTGGCCAATCGGTTGATCGTGACTTTGGCGCTCATGAAAGTTTGTCCTGCGCGGGCGGCGCGCCCGCAGATGGTTGCCATACGGAACGCAGCAATTGCTCTGTGAGTGACGCGCCCACCAGGCCGGCAAGCAGCGCGTAAAACGAATGCAGCATCGCCGTGCCGCCCGCCCTGGCCTGCGCGGCGTTCTTGCGCAGTATCAGCGCCTTCAGCGCGACCAGGTCGATGGCGCCAACGGTGCCTTCCTGCGCTGCGGCCAGCCAAGGGTGGGCGTGCATGGTGAGGTGCGCGCTGCGCCTGAACAGGGCCCCGACGCCGCCTTGCCCGATGAGCGGGACCAACTTTGAATCGATCGATCGCCACGTGTCGACAAGGGCGTCGGCAATCTGGCCAACGTCAGCGTCGTTGCGGATCCGATGCGCCAACGGGTCTGCCATCCCACCACCCTGCGCGTTCGCGTTGCTCACTTGACGCTTTCGTTCGGTTCATTGGGCGGTGTCGATGGTACGCGTCCAAATGCCTGGGCACTCACTGCGAACGACCCAAAAACCTCTTGTGCCGACTTCACGTCGGGCAGAACATACACCAGCGCGTGTCGAGCCGCGAACACCGGCTGGATATGTCGATCGTAGAACGCGGCCGGCACGTTGATGCAGCCGTAGGAGATCCGGTTGTCGTCGGCCGTTGGCGACGCCAGGCGCTGCGCCCGTTGCTCGGTTGGGTTGTGCAGGCGCACGCGGTGCATCGACACCGCGGCGTCGTAGTCGACCCAGACGATGTCATCGCCGTTTGCATTGCGGCCGCGTTCGCCCACAAACCGCCCGGCGGGCGTGGTGCGCTCGGCGGGCTGGATCGACGCCATCGGGCGCAGCCCGATCCCCGGCACCGAGTCGCTACCGAGTGCAGCACCCAACAACACCGCAGTGGATGCGGTGAGCCGGGCGTCGGCGTCGAAGACGTGCAATACCGCTTCGCGCTTGTCGACGATGACGAAGCCGGCGCCGCCGTTGTCTGCCGCCGCGGCAACCCAGTGCGCCAGTTCGCGCGCTGCCGGCGACGCCCGCGCGCCGCCGAAATCGGCACGCCGGGTGGCCCGGAGCGGCGGTGCCGCGTCGTCGTCCCCCGCTTGCCACGCCGAGCCTGCGACGCCGCCACCCGCCTGCGCGGGGCCAGGCAACAGGACCGCCGGCACGGCCAGCACCGCCGCCACCACCAGCAGGGCTGCGCAGGCAATCAGGCCGCGTCTGCAAACTGCCTTCAGATTGCGCATCATGGTCGCAGCGCCATCGCCGCTGCCGCAGCGAAGCGATCGCGACAGGGTAAAAGCGCGCGACGGTGGTTCAGCGTGGGAAGTGGCATCGACACCCTGACGGCGGGGCCCGGCCTGCGGCGGATTCGCAATCTATGTTGGCGGCGGCGATCAGTCTGTTCGCCAGCGCACATAGGGTGAGCAACAGCGGGCGCGCAGCCCACGGGGTGAAGGGCATGACGACGCAGCGGGGCGGGCCCGGGATTGATCGAATGGCGCCTGCGCTGGCCGCGTCTACGATGGCGCCGGGGCAGGGTGCACCGACCGGGACGAGCGACATGAAACTCATCATCGCGCAGATGAAACACGAGACCAATACGTATTCGCCGGTGCCGACGCCGCTGGCGCGGTTTGCGAGCTTCTCGCAAGCCGGCGGTGAGCCGCCTTCAGGCGACGCAGCGGTGGCGGCCTACCGCGGCACCGGCTCGGCGATTGCCGCCTTCATCGAGCTGGCCGAGGCCGCCGGCGCGCAGTTCACTGTTCCCGTCGCCGCCAGCGCCTGGCCGAGTGGGCCGGTGCACGACGCGGCTTTCGACTTCATCTGCCAACGCATCTGCGACGCGGTGGCCCAGGGCTGCGACGCGGTGCTGCTCGACCTGCACGGCGCGATGGTCACGCAGACCTACGACGACGGCGAAGGCGAGTTGCTGCGCCGCATCCGCGCGATTGCACCCACGGTGCCGATCGGCGTCGCGCTCGACATGCACGCCAACCTCTACGACGCCTGCGCCGAGCGCGCGACCGTCATCGCCGGCTACCAGACCTACCCGCATGTCGACATGTACGAGACCGGCCTGCGCGCCGGCCGCGCGGTGCTGGCCATGCTTGAGGCGCAAGCGAAGCCGACGATGGCCTGGGGCCGCCAGCCGATGCTGCCGCATGTCATGCGCCAGGGCACCGACGACAGGCCCAACCGCGAGATTCAGGCACGCTGCCGGCAGATGGAGGCCGAGGGTGCGCTCAGCGCGTCGGTCTTTGTCGGCTTCCCGAATGCCGATATCCAGTTTGCCGGCCTGTCAGCGGTGGTCGTCACCAACAACGACGCAGCGCTGGCGCGCCGCTGGTGCGACGAATTGCTGGCGCTGGCCTGGGAAGAGCGCGCGAAGTTTGTTTATGAAATCGAGCCGTTGGCCGATTCGATGGCGCGGGCGCAGCAGCTCGCCGCCAACAAACCCGCCGGCAGCGGCCCGGTGATCCTGCTTGACCACAGCGACAACTGTGCGTCTGGCGGCACGATGGACACCATGACCGTGCTCAGCGCGATCCTCGACGCCGGCCTTGACGGTGTCGCGGCGTTTGCGATCTTCGACCCCGCTGCGGTGCGGCAGATGCAGGCCGCGGGTGTCGGCGCGCAGGTCACGCTGGCGCTCGGCGGCAAACTTGACATGCCCGCCATCGGCTTGAAAGGCGCGCCGCGCGAAGTCTGTGGCCGCGTGCGCCTGCTCTGCGATGGCCGCTTCCAGAACCTGGGGCCGATGTCCAAGGGCGAGTTCAACGATATGGGCCCAACCGCGGTGCTCGATACCGGCCGGGTGCAGATCGTGGTCATCAGCAACCATGTCGAGCCGCACGACATGGCAGCCTTCACCGCCGTCGGCATTGACCCCGCACGCCAGCGCTTCGTGATGCTCAAGAGCCGCGTCCACTGGCGCGCGGGCTTGAAGTCGCTGGCGCATGCGGTGGTCGAATGTGCCGGCACGGGCGTGTGCACATCGGACTACGCGGCGCTGGCTTTCAAGCATGTGCGGCGGCCGATCTATCCGCTGGATTCGATCTGAACGAAGCCCGCGACGCGCCCTGGCGCGCCGCGGTCACCATCTTCAGCGCAGCGCCGCCGGGCGCGGCCATGAAAGTCCCCACATGTTCGCTGTCGTCCTGACCTGCCTGGTGCTGATTGCGCTGACCACGGTTTTTCACTACGAGGTGCTGCGCCTTCTCAACACCTGGCTGCCGAGGCTGCGCATGCCGAACCGGCCCAAGCTGCTGGTCGTTGTCTCGGTCACTTTTGCTGCGCATGCGGTCGAGATCGCGGCCTACGGGCTGGCCATGTTTTTGCTCGTCAGGCACTTCGGGGTGGGCAGTCTCGACGGGCCGTTGGAATCGTCGCTGGAGGCGAGCATGTACTTGTCCGCCGAGTGCTACACCTCGCTCGGCTTCGCTGACGTGCGGCCGCTGGGGCCCGTTCGCTGGCTCGCCGGTGTCGAAGCCTTGAACGGTCTGCTCTTGATCGGCTGGTCGGCGTCGTACCTCTATATCGCGATGGAAAAATTCTGGCGCGACGCCGATGCACGCCGGCATCGCTAGCCCCCGGGCCTTGCCCAACAACCCCTGACGATCGCAATGACCATCACCGTCTATCCCGCGCGCCGCATCGTCACGATGAACCCGGCGCAACCCACCGCCACGCATGTGGCGGTGCGCGACGGCGGCATCCTCGCGGTGGGCGAGCTCGACCGCATGCGCGCCTGGGGCCGCTTCGAGATCGACGACCGTTTTGCCGACAAGGTGCTGCTGCCGGGTTTTGTCGAAGGCCATTGCCACCTCAGGGAAGGTGGCATGTGGGCCTGGCCCTACCTCGGCTGGTTTGACCGCCGCGACCCGCAGGGCCTGGTCTGGCCAGGCCTGCGCTCGATGGCGGCGGTGGTCAATCGCCTGCGCGAAATTGACCAACAGATGGCCGCGGCCGGCCGCCCTGCCGACGAGCCGCTGGTCGCCTGGGGGTTCGATCCGATCTACTTCGCCGGCGGCACGCGCATGACCGTGCGGGACCTTGACGGCGTTGGCGCTGCAGATGACGCAGGCGCCGCGGCTGCCGTGCCGCGGCCGATCGTCGTCGCCCATGCCAACGGCCATGTGCTGAATGTCAACCGCGCGATGCTGCAGCGCGCGGGCATCAGCGCCGAGACCGCAACCCAGATCGACGGCGTGTTGACCTTCGTTGACGGCCAGCCGAATGGCGAACTCGCCGAGCCGGCCGCCATGCACCTGGTGTGGCGGGTGATCGGGCCGGCCGGCATCCTGGCGCCGATGGACGACCGTGGCATGCGCGGCTTTGCCGCGATCGCCTGCCGCGGTGGCGTGACGACCGCCACTGACATGGTCAACCGGCTTGGGCGTGCAGACGTCGAGATGCTCGAGCGCCATACCGGCGACGGCGATTTTGCGGTGCGCCTGGTGCCGGCGTTCCAGGCCTTTCACGGCAGCCACGGCGCTGCGCAGGGCGCCGAATATCTGCGCGGCTTGATGCCACGCAGCCGGGCCGGGCTGCGCTTCGGTGTTGTGAAGATGATGCTCGACGGCTCGATCCAGGGCTTCTCGGCGCGCCTGCGCAGCCCCGGGCATTTCAACGGCGCACCGAACGGCATCTGGGTCACGGCGCCGGCGCAGTTCGAGGCCGACTTCGAGGTCTATCACCGCGCCGGTTTCATCGTCCACACCCACACCAACGGCGATGAAGCCAGCCAGGTTGCGATCGACGCCATCGAGCGGGTGCTCGCGCGTGCGCCGCGGCCCGACCACCGCCACACCCTGCAGCATGGCCAGATGATCGGCCGCGCGATGTTCCGCCGCATGGCCGCGCTCGGCTTGTGCGCCAACCTGTTTGCCAACCACCTCTGGTACTGGGGCGACCAGCACCACGACATCACCCTCGGCCCGGATCGCGCGCACCGGCTCGACGCCTGCCGCAGCGCGCTCGACGCCGGGGTTGCGCTGGCGATCCATTCCGACGCCCCGGTGACGCCGCTGGCGCCGCTGTTCACCGCCTGGTGCGCGGTGAACCGGGTCACGCCATCGGGCCGCGTGCTCGGTGCCGCCGAATGCCTGACCGTGCCCGAGGCGCTGCACACGATCACGCTCGGCGCGGCCTGGACCCTCAAGCTCGATAGCGAAATCGGCAGCATCGAAGTCGGCAAACGGGCTGACTTCTGCGTCCTCGAAGACGACCCGCTCGAGGTGTCGCCGCTGGCCTTGAAGGACATCGCCGTCTGGGGCACCGTGATCGACGGGCGGGTGCGGCCGGCCGGCGCGGCGCTGGCCTCGCTTGCTGGCTAAGCGCAGGCTAAGCGCTGGCGAACCGCAAGCTAACGTTTGATGTGAGCGGCATCCCGTTCAGCGTGATCGGCGGCTTTCTCGGCGCCGGCAAGACGACCCTGCTCATGCATTGGCTGGCCGGCAGCCATGGCCAGCGCATCGCGGTGCTGGTCAACGATTTTGGAGAAGTCAACATCGACGCCGCGCTGGTCGCGCGCCGCGGCCACGACAGCATTCGCTTGAGCAACGGCTGCGTCTGCTGCTCGATCGGCGGTGACCTGTCGGCCGCACTGATGCAACTGCTGCGTGTGCCCGACCCCGCGGCGGGCCCGCGCTGGGACGCGATCGTCGTCGAAGCCAGCGGCGTCGGCGACCCCTGGCGCATCGCCCAATATGCGATCGCGGACCCGCAGTTGCGGCTCGACGGCGTGATCGTGGTCGTCGATGCGCACGCGGTGCTGTCGCAGGCCGCCGACCCGCTGCTCGCCGATAGCGTCGAGCGGCCGCTCAAACGTGCTGACGTGGTGCTGCTGAACAAGGCCGATCTGGTGGACTCCGGCCAGCTCGCGCAGGTGCGCGCCTGGGTTGCCCGCCATGCCGGCGCGGTGCCGTTGATCGAGACCGTGCAGGCACGGGTGCCGCTGGCGGTGATCACCGGCGCGGGTCTGCACCGGGCGCGTGGCGGTGTGCAGGCCGCCGATCACGGCGAGCGCTTCGAGACCTGGTCGGCGCGGCCGGCCGGGCAGTACGACAAAAGCGCGGTTGCGGCTTGGCTGGGCCAACTGCCGGCCGGCGTGCTGCGCCTGAAAGGTTTTTTGCAAGGCCGTGACGGCGGCTGGCTCGAGCTCCAGTTTGCCGGCCGCCGCAGTGCAGTGCTGCATATCGAGTCGGCCCCGGAGGACGGCGCCGCGCTGGTGATCATCGGCCTCAAAGGGGCCTGTGCCGAAGCGGCCTTGCAGGCCGGGCTGGACAGCTGCGCGGTGCACGCCGATCGGTGATCGGCGTGTACGGACGACGACGGTGAGATCGTTTCAAGCGCAGCCGCGGCCGATCACACCGACCGCGCGCCGGCGCTTCAAGCGCACCTGAACTGCGCCGGCGAGCTGCCGGTCCAGCGCCGAAAGGCACGCGTGAAAGCGCTCGGCTCCGAGAACCCGAGCAAGAAGGCCACGTCGGCTGCCGATCGGTCGGGCTGCGACAGGTGCGACAGCGCCAGGTTCTTGCGCACCACGTCGACGATTTCCCGGTACGAGGTGGACTCTTCGCTCAGGCTGCGCTGCACCGAGCGCTCGCTCATCGCGAGGTCAGACGCGACGCTGGCCAGGCTCGGCACTTCACCCCTGAGCCGCGACCCGACGATGATTTGCACCCGGGCGCTGACCGTACCGGCGGCCCTGAGCTGGCCCAGCCGACGCTGGGCATCGAGCTCGAAGACCTCGAGCAAAGCCGGGTCGGCAGACAGCATGCTCACTGCCAGCGCGGCGGTCGGATAGACGACCCTGTTTTCGGCTTGCTCGAAGCGCACCACGGGCCCGAGCAGGCGGCGGTGCTCGGTGGTCGATGCTGGCGCGGCATGCTGAAAGCTCACCGCCGTCGGCTCGGGTGGGCGGCTGGTGAGTTGCTTCAGCGTGAGCACGATGCCGGCAGCGATGGTCTCGATGGCCTGGCGCGGTGAACGGTGCAGATAGCTGTCAAAACCATCGGCAGCGCCAAACCGACAGCAGGTTGAACCACGCTCCTCGATGACGCTGACCTGCAGGCCTTCGTTGAGCAGCGGCGCGTAGCGGGCCAGGCGGTCCAGCGCTTGCGCCGCCGTGCGGCAACTCAGGATCACATAACCCACGATGCTCAGCGCGCCGGGGTTGTACGACTCTGCGCTGCGCAGCCCCAGGTCGGCGTCGCCGCTGAGTTGCTCGCCAACCGCCCACAGCCGCTCCATCGCCGACGCCGGCACGCGGGAGTTGGGTTCGTCGATCCAGCGCGGGTCGATTCGCGCCGCGCGACACACCGTCGCAGCGTCCAGACCCCGGCGCTCGAGAAAGGCAACAAAGTCGATCAGCAGCGATGTCGCGATCGTGGCTTCACGCACCGGGTCGGCTCCTTGGGGTGAAATCTGGCGTGCCGGGTCAAGCGCGCTGGCGCGCCATGTCATGGCGGATCTGCCCATGCCGGCGCAGACTGCGGTCATGTCATCAAAAGCGCCAACCGGAGAGTATTGTGCAACTTGAGTCGACCAGAAAACCGCACACCGCCGCAGTCATCGGTGGCTGGGCGTTGATCGCTGCGACGCTGCTTTTTTCTGCAGTCTTCGTCTACCTGGCGCGCTCGTTCGGCTACCCCGAAGTGCTGGACCTGCCGGCCGCTGAGGTGTTGCCTCGGCTGCTGGCACTCGGGCCTGCCGGGCGCGCCGTGTGGGTGCTCTACGGGCTGATCCCGTTGTTGCTGATCCCCGCCGCGATCGGCGTCTACGCGGCAGCTTCGCAGGCGGCGCCGATGGCCACGCGCGCCGCCGTCATCGTGGCCGTGCTCAGTGCGGCGAGCATGATGGTCGGCCTGCTGCGCTGGCCCAGCCTGCATTGGCAACTCGCGCTGGCCTACGCTGAAGCATCGCCGCCGGCGCGCGAGGCGATTGGCGCGGTCTTTGCAGCGTCGAACAGTTTCCTCGGCAACTTCATCGGCGAGTTGCTGGGCGAGCTTTTCCTGAACTCGTTTTTTCTCATCGCCACGCTGGCATTGGCGCCGGCCGCTGCTGGCCGACGGCGCTGGCTTGTCGCCGCCGGCGTGGCAGCAAGCCTGATCGGCTGGGTGGCGATGCTGCGCAACGCGACCCCTCTCGTGGAGCCGATCGCTGCCATCAACAATGTCGTGCTGCCGATCTGGATGCTGGCCCTGGGGGTTGTATTGCTGCGCTTGCCCAAGGCCGCGCGCAAAGCGTCATCAACCGTTGCAGCCGCACCGGCATGACCACAACCCCGGCACTGCTCTGAAACGCTTGTCCTGGAGATCCAAAGTGAAACTCGCGACCTTCTCATCACGCACCGTTGGGGTGTTCGCCCTGCTGGCGACCGCCGTTACCGCACTGCACGCGCAGCCCGATCCGGCGGCCATGGCGCGACTCGAAGCGCTGCGCCAATCGCCCGATCTGGCAGGCACTGCGATCTATCGGGGCATGGTGTACGCGCAGCAGCCGGCCGACGGCAAGGCGCTCTTCAACTACGACCGCCGCGTCGCGACGACCCCCAGCGGGCTGTCGGGTTCGCACATCACGCGGGACCCGACCGGCGCCGTGATCATCGCGGAAGAGGCCCGCTTCAGCCCGGCCTATGCGCTGCAGCGCCTGGATGTTGCCAACCAGCAGCAAGGTTTCAGCGGCTCGGTGGTGGTCAGCAACGACGGCAAACATCTTGAGTACCGCTTGAGCCAGAACGGCAAGGTCACGACCGCGTCAGAGGACCTGACCGAACCCGCGGTGGCCGGGCCCTCGCTGTACGGTTTTGTATTGCAGCATTGGGATGCACTGGCGGGCGGCCAGGCGGTCCCGTTGCGCATGATCGTGCTGGCTGAGAAGACGAGCTACGGCTTTGTCATCCGCCGGCTCCCGGGTGCCGAGGCGACGACGTCGTTTTCGATCACGCCGAGCAGCGTCTTCGTCAGGCTGGCGATTGCGCCGCTGAAACTGACCTTCGACACGAAGAGCCGCGCGCTGGTCAGCTACGAAGGCCGGGTGCCCCCGATGCAGACCGACGGCAGCAAGCTCAAGACCCTGGACGCGCGGATTGACTACACCATGCTGGCGCCAGCGCATCGCTGATCGCGGATCGCGCCGAAGACGAGAAGACGATGAAGACGATGCTGTCGTTGCGGCGTTTTGCCTTGCTTGCGGGCACGTTGATGGTGGCGCTGGTCACCAGCGGCTGCTCCAGCGTGCGGCCCTGGTCGAATGGGCCGCTGCAGGCCCAGGAGACCGTGCGCTACGACGGCCTGGCGCAATTGTTCGACTCGAGCCGCCTGCCCGACATGCTGGTGGTGGCCAACTTTTCCGGCGGCGGATCTCGAGCAGCGGCCTTCGCCCACGCGGTGCTCAGCGAGCTCGACGCTGCGCCTTTTCGCTGGCGCGGCCGCGAAACGACGCTGGCGCGCGAAATCGACATGGTCACCGGCATCTCGGGCGGCAGCGTCGCGGCCGCGCATCTGGCCTTGCATGGCGCGCCTGAGCACCTGGCGCGGTTCGAGGCTGACTTTCTCGCAGTCGACTTTCAAGGCCAGCTGGTCAATGCGATCTTCGCGCCGCGCAATGTGCACCGCGTGAGCTCGCCCTGGTTCGGCCGTGGCCATGTCCTGGCCGAAGCGCTGGACGCGACCCTGTTCAAGGGCGCCACCTTCGGGCAACTGGCTCAGCTCGGCGGCCGGCCGTACCTGATCATCGGTGCGACCGACCTGTCGACCGGTGCACCGTTCAACTTCACATCCGATCGCATGGCGCTGCTGTGTTCGTCGATCGACTGGGTGCCACTGTCGGCCGCGGTCGCTTCGTCCAGCGCCGTGCCGCTGCTGCTCAGCCCGATCACCTTGCAGAACCACAGCGAAGGCTGCGCACAAAGTCCCGTCGCGGGCCCGGGCTCGACGACCACCGCTGGTGACCCGGCGCGGGTGAGGCTGGCCAAGGCGGAGTCGGATTCGATCGCCCGTGGCCAGCGCCGGTTCATTCACCTCGTCGACGGCGGTTTGTCGGACAACCTCGGCACGCGCCGGCTCACCGACTATGTGGCCAAGGCAGGTGGCATCGGCGCGGTGATGGCGATGCTCGGTGCCGGCCGGGCCGGGGAGGCGCCGGTGCCGCCGCGCATCGTCCTGCTGTCGGTGAACTCGGAGAGCAACGTCGGGATGGCCATCGACCAGCAGGGCGAAGTGCCGGGCATGGTCGACGTGCTCAACGCCGTCGCCTTTGGCGGCTTGGGGCGCTTCTCGAAAGAAACCTCGCTGCTGTTCAGTGACGCCGTCGAGCAGTGGCGCAAGGAGCTGCGCGCCGATCCCCGTTGGGCGCCGTCGGCAGGCGCGGACATCTTCTCGATCGAGCTCAAGCTCACCGACCTGGACGACCCCGACCTGACCCAGCGCTTGCACGCGATCCCGACCGCGTTCAGGATTTCAGATGCCGACCGTGCCTTGCTGCGCCAGGCCGCACGCCGCGGGCTGGCGCAGTCGGCGGACTTCAAGCGGTTTGTGCAATCGCTGCCGGCAGCGCCTTGAGGGACAGAGCGGCCGGGGCTTGATCGGCAAGCGGCCAATTGCGCCGCGGATGCGCCACTGAAGCGCCGCCAATTGCCCCGCCGATGCGCCTACCCGTTAGCCGTCTTCAGCCGCACCAGCACCAGTGCCGCGGCGCCGAGCACGAGCACAAAGCCCAGCCCATCAGCCGCACTCGGCCGGTCACCGACCAGCGCCATCGCGCCGATCACGCCGACTACCGGCACTGCCAGCGTGGTCAGCGCAGAGACGGTCACGCTCAGGCGCTCGAGCAGGATGTACCAGAGCACATAGGCCACCGCAGTGGCGATGAGCACGTGATAGGTCAGCGCGGCGACCACCCGCGGCGGCCAGACGCTGGGCCAGGATTCACCAGCGATCACAGCCGCGATGCCACCGGCCAGGCCGCCGAGCAACAACTGCCAGGCGGTGAAGACGATGCGGTCACCCTGCGGCGGCCAGCGTTTGGCGATCACCGTGCCGATGGCCCAGGCCGCCGCGGCGAGCAGCGGGAAGAGCAGGCCGACCAGCGCCCCCGGCGGCGCCGAACCGATGCCCCGCAGCACCGGCGCGGCCAGCACACCGATGCCGGCAGCGCCGAGCAGCAGCGCCACCACGCCGCGCCGGCCCGGCCGTTCGCCGAGAAAAATCCAGGCCAATGCGGCCGCCATCAGCGGCATCGTGAAGGTCAACACCGCCGCCCGCGAGGTGCTCGTATTGAGCTGCGCAAAAGCAGTGCAGAAGTTGAAGATCGCGACCGTGAACAGGCCACCAAAACCGATGCCCGGCCAGGCCGCACGCGTCGGCCACAGCGGCTTGCGTTGCAGCGCCGCCAGACCGAGCAGGAGCAGCGCACCGAGGCCGAGGCCGAGCCCTCGGGCGGTGAACGGCGGGATCGTCGACAACATGATCTTCACCGCCGGCCAGTTCAGCCCCCAGGCCAGCGCCAGCAGCGGGGCGATCAGGGTCAGGCGCACTGGAGAGCTCATGCCAAGTTGCGATCAGTGGTGCATCGCCGCGCGAATGACGAACTGCTGTTTTCTGCGCTGTCGAGATTCGTTGCGTTGCCGTGTCTCCTCTGGCGAGTCGGCGCGGCAGGGCGGCGGCGGCGCCTGCGTTCTCCGGCCCACGCTCGCGGGGGACCGCCTTTGGTGCCGGTACGCCGTGCCGTCATTTCCGGCGTCGGTTACCAACCGGGAGTGGCGACCGCGAATGGGGCCTGCGCCCGCAGACACCACCACCACCCTGCGGCCACAGCCGTGGGTGTATTGCCGGAACACCACGATCGATCTGGGCAGGCGGTTCGGGTGTGCGGGCGCAGGCCCCATTCGCGGTCGCCACTCGCTACGGGCGCCTCGGCGGTGTTGACGAGGTGATCGTCCGGCCCATCGGGCGGCGCCCCGCGAGCGTGGGCCGGAGAACGCATGCCCGGGCCGCCTGCCTCGCGCTACGCCGACCCCGCCGAACAACGCAGAACGACCGTGGGAGCCACGCAGGCCCATTGCCTGCGGTGCACGCTTTTGCGATTCAACGCCAGCCGCGGTCATTCGCCGGCGTGCCCAGAGTGCTCGGCCGCTCAGGGCCGCCGCCGCATCGCCGCCGGCAGTTTTTGCCACGGCAGATCAGCCGGGTCGGCGGCCATCGGGCCAGCCGCCTTGGCGACGATGACATGGCTGGCGTGGGGCTGGAAATCAGCCCTGAAATGGTTCGAGCTTTTGACGACGACGATTTGCATCTGCTCGGTGTGGATGCCGACCATGCGCAGCAATTGGCGGTCGAGCAGCTGCTTCTTGCCGCTGACGACGGCGATGCGGATGCCGTCGATCTCGAGGCACGCACTGGGCCCCAGGTGAACCGTCAGGCCGGTCATCATCGGCCCGGTCAGCGTGCACTTGCCGTCGCTGATGGCGAGCACCTTGAAGCGGCCGCGCAGCGGCGCGTCGCTCAAGGCGCCGCTGAAGGTGGGCACCGCGGTGCCCAGGCTCAATTCGAGCTCCGCGCCGACACCGGCTTCAAAAGCCGCGCGGCCTGCCGCGGCGTCGAATAGCAACCCGAGCGCGACCCGGCCGGGGAGGCGCCGCCCGGCGCCCTGGGCGAGCAGCGCGTGCAACATGCCGGTGGTATTGCTGTCGCCGCCGGCGCCCGGGTTGTCTTGCGTATCGGCGATGACCACCGGCTTCGATGACTTTTCGGCCAGCGCCATCGCGCGCTGCACCGCCGCGCGGGCGTCGACGATGTCGAGCCGCCATTGCGCCGGCTGCGACACGGCAGCAAACAGGCGTTCGACAGCGGCCTGTGCATGTTCGCCATGGCCCCAGACCATCGCGCCACATTCTTCGAAGTCCGACGCCGGGAAGCCCATGCAGAAGCTCAAGCAAGTGCCCAACTTGCGGTCGATTTCGACCAGCTCGCCGTACAGATCCTGCGCCGGCGCCTGCATCGTGCTCTGTGCATTCAGCGGGATCAGGAACGGCAAACGCGCGCTGTGCATGGGTTCGCGCACACCGGCCTTGAAACGGCGCGCGAGCAGCTCGGCGGCGAGCTCGCCGGTGGCCGCCATGTCGACATGCGGATAGGTGCGGTAGGCCACCAGCGCATCGGCTTCGTTCAACATGCGCTGGGTGACGTTGGCGTGCAGGTCCAGGCTGGCCACGATCGGCAGCTTCGGGCCGACGATCGCGCGCAGCCGCGCGAGCAGTTCACCTTCGCTGTCGTCGGCGTTTTCTGCCACCGCCGCGCCATGCAGGTCGAGGTAGATCGCGTCGAGGCCGGCTTCGGATTCGCAAGCCTGCGAGACGTCTTCGCAGATCGCGCCGGCGATGCGATCGAAGGCGTCGCGGGTGACGTAAGACGACGGGATTGCACCGGCCCAGCAAGATGGCGCCAGGCTCCAGCCGCGGTGTTTTGCCGACGCGATAAAACCGGCGATCGGGATATTGATGCCGCTGAGCTGCGCTTGCATCGCGGCGCCGCGCACAAAGGCCGGGAAGGAGTCGCCGCGCGTGAACGCTGCCCAGTCGGCCAGGCTCGGGGCGAAGGTATTGGTCTCGTGCTGGTAACCGGCGATCAGGATGCGGGGCATGGGCTGGAGTGTGCGGTCTTTGACTTGTGCTTCAGGCCGCGCCGCCGAAGGCAAAGTTGCGCCCCGGTGCGGCCGCAAACAGCGCCTTGGTGTAGTCGTGCTGCGGCGCGCCGAAGACGCGGTGCGCGGGGCCGTATTCGACGATCCGGCCCTGCGACATCACGGCGAGTTGGTCACAGACCTGCGAGGCCACGCGCAGGTCGTGGGTGATGAAGAGCATCGCCAGGTTGAGCCGGCTGCGGATCTCTTCAAACAGCTGCAGCACCTGGGCCTGCACGGAGACATCAAGCGCAGAAACCGCTTCGTCGGCAATGAGCAGTTCGGGCTCCATCATCAAGGCGCGGGCGATGCAGATGCGCTGGCGTTGGCCGCCGGAAAACTGGTGCGGATAACGCTCCAGCGCGGCATCGTCCATGCGCACCAGTTTCAGCAGTTGGCGCGCGCGCTGCATCGCGTCGGCGTGGCTGAGACCGAAGTTCATCGGCCCTTCGACCAGTGCTTGCTGCACCGTGCGGCGCGGGTTCAGCGAACGATAAGGATCCTGGAAGACGATCTGCACCCGGCGGCGCAACGGGCGCAGCGCGGCGGCCGGCATCATCGCGATATCGGTGGTGGCGTCGGCGTCACCAAGGCCAGCGCCGTCGGCACGATCGCTGTTGCCACTGCCACTGCCACTGCCACTGCCGCCGGTGCCGAGCAGGATCGAGCCGCCGCTGGGGTCGATCAGGCGCACGATGCAGCGTGCCACCGTGCTCTTGCCCGAGCCCGATTCGCCGACGAGGCCCAGAGTCTGGCCGCGGCGAATTTCCAGCGTCACGTCCTGCGCCGCGTGCACCGAGCGGCGCTTGCCGAACCAGCTTTTGTCGTCGTAGGTTTTTTGCAGGCCCAAGACCCGCAGCACCAGCGGTGCGCCGGGGTCGCTGGGCCGTTCTTTCAGTTGCAGTGTCGGCACCGCACGCATCAACATCCGGGTGTAGTCGTGCTGCGGCTGTTGCAGCACGGCGGCCTTCGGGCCGATCTCGACGAGGTCACCCAGGCGCAGCACGGCGACGCGGTGCGCGACCTCGGCGACGACACCGAAGTCGTGGGTGATGAAGAGCACGCCGGCGGCATGGCGCTGTTGCAGGTCGAGCACGAGCTTGAGGATCTGCGCCTGCGTCGTGACGTCGAGTGCCGTCGTCGGCTCGTCGGCGATGAGCAGCACCGGGTCGAGCACCAGCGCCATCGCGATCATGATGCGCTGGCGCTGGCCGCCGCTGAGCTGGTGCGGATAACTCGCCACCATGCGCTCGGGGTCGGGCAAGAGCACCTCGCGCACGATATCGAGCACCTTGCGGCGGCGCTCAGGCAGCGCCAGCGGCGTGTGCTGGCGCAGCACCTCGTCGATCTGGTCGCCGCAGGTCATGACCGGGTTCAGCGCCGTCATCGGCTCCTGAAAGATCATCGACATGCGCGTCGCGCGCAATTCGCGCAGGCGCGACAGCGGCGCGTGGGTGATGTCTTCGCCTTGCAGCACGATGCGCCCGGCGGTCACCGGCAGCGCCTTGGGCAACAGGCCCATCACACCCTGGGCGATCACCGATTTGCCCGATCCCGATTCGCCGACCAGGCACAGGATTTCGCCGCGGCCGACGCTGAACGACACCTTCTGCACCGCAGTCGCGCGGTCGCCACCAGGGGGCAGCGCGATGGTCAGGTCGGTGACCTCGAGGATCGGCTGGGTCGCGGCGGGTGCCGAGCCGCTGGTGTCTGCGCCGCTCATACCCGCTTGGCCATCTTCGGATCAAGCGTGTCGCGCAGCCCGTCACCCAGGATGTTGACCGCGAGCACCGTCAGCGCCAGAAAGATGCCGGGGAAAAAGATGTTGTGCGGGTAGGCGTTGAACTGCGCCCGGCCTTCGGCCATCACATTGCCCCAGGTCGGGGTTTCTGGCGGCAGGCCGACCCCGAGGAAGGACAGGATCGCCTCGACCAGGATGCCCGATGCGCAGATGAAGGTGCCCTGCACGACCAGCGGCGCCACGGTGTTCGGCAGGATATGGCGGAGCATGATCTTCCACGTCGGCGTGCCCAGCGAGATCGCGGCTTCGACATAAGGCTCTTCGCGGATCGTCAGCACCAGCGATCGCACCAGGCGCGTGACACGCGGGATCTCGGGCACCGCAATCGCGATGACCACGGTGAGCAGGCTGCCGCGCCACATCGCGACGAGCGCAATCGCGATCAGGATCGCGGGGATCGCCATCACGCCGTCCATCACGCGCATCAACGGGCCGTCGAGCCCCCTTAAAAAACCGGCGCTCAAGCCGAGGCTGATGCCGATCGCCAGCGCAACGATCGCCGTGCAGACACCGACGATCAGCGACACCTGGGTGCCGTAGATGACGCGGCTGTAGATATCGCGGCCGAAGCTGTCGGAGCCCATCAGAAAGCGATGTTTGAGCGTCTCGCCTTCGAGCGTGGTGATCTCGCCGTGCTGGCCGGGCAGCAGGTCGCGGCTGGCGGGGTCGAACAGTGACGGATCCACGGTGCCGAGCCAGGGCGCGGCGAGCGCGATGAGCACCAGCACCGCGAGCACCGTGCCGCCGATGCGCACTGAAATGCTCTTGCGCACGCGCGCCCAGGCACTCGGCTGAGGGACCACCGATGCGGACTCGACCGACAGGGTTTCGAAGTTGCTGGCGCTGTCGCTCATATCAGTCGTTAGCCTCGGCGACGTCAATACCGAATTCGCGGATCGAAGAAGACGTACGAGAGATCGACGCCCAGGTTGATCATCACGTAGACAAAAGAAAACAGCAGGATCACGCCCTGGATCGTCGGGAAGTCGCGCGCCAGCACGGCGTCTACCGTGAGCCGGCCCAGGCCGGGGATCGCGAAGACCGATTCGGTGACGACCACCCCGCCAATGAGCAGCGCGATGCCGATGCCGATGACGGTGACGATCGGCACCGCGGCGTTGGTCAGCGCATGCCGCATCAGCACCGTCGACTCGGGCAGACCCTTGGCGCGTGCGGTGCGGATGTAGTCCTCGCCGAGTGTTTCGAGCACCGAGGCGCGGGTGACGCGGGCAATGAGCGCGATGTAGATGATGCTCAGCGTGATCGAGGGTAGCGTCAGGTGGTACAGCCAGGGCCCGACGCCGTCGGCAATGCGTTTGTAGCCCTGCACCGGCAACCAGCCGAGCTTGAGCGACACCAGCCAGATCAGCAGGTAGGCGAGCACGAAGATGGGAATAGAAAAGCCGAGCACCGAAAAACCCATCAGGCCGCGGTCGAGCCAGCCACCGAAGCGCCAGGCGGCGAGCACGCCGAGCGGCACCGCGACGAGCACCGCGATGCTGATCGTGATCAAGGCCAGCGACAGCGTGGCTTCGATGCGCTGGCCGATCAGCGTGGTCACCGGGGTCTTGTAATAAAACGACTGGCCGAGGTCGCCGCTGAGCACCCGGCCGAACCAGATCACGTACTGCTCGGGGATCGACCGGTTCAGGCCCAGGCCCTCGCGGATCTGCGCGATCTGCTCGGTGCTGGCGGCGTCGCCGGCGAGCACCGCAGCCGGGTCGCCGGGGGTCAGCCGCAGCATCAAAAATACCAGTACCGAGACGATCAGCAGCACCGGAATGGTCGACGCCAGCCGGCGCGCGAGAAACGCAAACATCGCGGGTGGGTGCTCTCTCGCGCGCGACGGCGGCCGTCGGCTTTAGTTCTTCTTCAGGTTCCAGTAGATGTTGCCGTTGGTCACGAAGAAGCCGCTGATGTTCTTGCGCGCGGCCATCGGCTGCATGTACTCGCCCAGCGGCGCATGGGTGCCAACTTCAAAAGCGCGTGCGTGAATCTGGTCGGCGAGCTTTTTCTTCACCCCTTCGTCGGTCGCGCGCATGAACTCCGCGCGTAGCGTGACCAGCTTGTCGTCGCTGGCCCAGCCGAACCAGCCGGACTTTTCGCCGCGCGTGTCCATCGTCGGGTTGGCGATCGGGCTCCAGACGTCGAAGACGTTCCAGGCGGTCAGGAACATATGCCAGCCGCCCTTGTCGGGGGCGTCTTTCTTGGCCCGGCGGCCAACCAGCGTCTGCCAGTCCATTGCCTGCAGGTCGACCTTGAAGCCGGCCTGGCGCAGCAGCTGCGCGGCGACATCCGGCAGCTTCTGGATGCTGGCGAGGTCGGTGGGTTTCATGATCACGATCGGCGTACCGTCGTACCCGCTGGCCTTGAGCAGGTCTTGCGCCTTTTTCATATTGCTCTTGGCCTGGATGTCGCTGCCCGCGGTGCTGCCAAAAGGCGTGTTGCAGATGAACATCGATGGGCAGGTTTTGTACAGTTCCTTCACGCCCACCTGCGCACGCAAAAACGGCTCTTGCGAAAACGCTGCGATGGCCGCCTGGCGCACCTTGGCGTTGTCGAAAGGTTTGTGCAGGTGGTTGAAACGCGCCATGTACTGCAAGCCGAGGTTGGCGTACTTGGGCAACTGCATGTCAGCGTCGGTCTTGGCCGCTTCGTAGAAGTCGAAGCCCAGCGCCTCGATGATGTCGACCTCGCCCTTTTTCAGCGCATTGACCTGCGCCTGTGCATCACGCAGCGCCAGGTTCCATTCGACGCGGTCGATGTAGACCTGCTTGGCCCCAGTGGTGCCCGACGGTGGCTCGCTGCGTGGCACGTACTTGGCGTATTTCAGGTACACCGCCTTGTCGCCGGGTTTGAACTCGTCGCGCTTGAAGGTGTAGGGGCCGGAGCCGATGTGCTCTTCGATTTGCTTGAAGGCATCGGTCTCGGCGATGCGCTTGGGCATGATGAAGGGCACGTTCGACGACGGCTTGCCGAGCGCTTCGAGCATGAAACCGCAGGCCTCGCCGAGGAAGATGCGGAAGGTGTCGGGCGCCGGGCTGTCCATGCGCTGCACAAAGGTGAACAGCGCGCTGCCCATCGCGTCGCGCTTACCCCAGCGCTGCAGTGAGGCGATCACGTCGTCACCGGTGACCGGGGCGCCGTCGTGGAATGCCAGGCCCGGGCGCAGCTTGAAGGTCCACAGCCGGTTGTCCGGCGTGACCGACCAGGTGTCGACCATCTGCGGCTTGATCTTGGCGTTTTCGTCGGTGCCGAAGAGGGTGTCGTAGATCATGTAGCCGTGGTTGCGGCTCATGTAGGCGGTGGTCCAGATCGGGTCCAGGATCGCCAGGTTCGAATGCGGCACGACACGCAGCACGGTGTTCTGCGCCAGCACTGGCGTGGTGGCGCCGAAGATCAACAGCGTGGTGGCGCACAGCGCGGCGGCGGTGGCACGGCGGGTGAGGATGGACATCGCTTGGGGCCTCTCAATGGAACCAGATTGAAAGGCCAGCTTGCCTGAAACCTGATCCGGTACCAATCGGGGATTACTGCAAGCGGGTCTTTGCTGCCCGGGTCGCGGCCACCGCGGCGAAGAAGCTCAATCTTCGAGCTCGGCCTTGGCGGTTTCGACGTCGAGCCGCTCCATCGCGTCCATCGGCTTGCAGGCCGCCGCATCGGCATAGAGCTTTTCGGCTTCGGCCATCTTCTTGTCGCCTTCGAGCATGACCAGGCCGTTGGCGTATTCGATCATCGCGATCGCGCTGGTCGGGTTCAGCTTGAGCGACTCCTTGAACATCTTCAGCCCGGTCGCCGAGTCAGCGCCCTGGGTGCGGCCGAGCAGCTTGCCGACCTTGTCTATGACCTCGGCATGAAAGGCACCCAGCGCGATACGCGCGTCGGCATGTTTGGGCGCCAGCTTGATCGCCGTCTCCAGCGCGTTTTTGCACTTGCTGCCCAGGCCTTGGGTCAACGCCTTGGCCACGCTGATGCCCTGGCCGTAGCGGCCGATCGCGTAGGCCTGCCAGTAGTAGGCATTCGGGTTCTTCGGCTCGTCGGCCTGCTGTGCTTCGGCGCGCTCGCTGGCTTCGAGAAACATCGCGAGCTTGGTCTTTTCGCTCTTTTCAAGGTAGTTGGCGTAGATGCACTGCGACTTGTTGGCCAGCGTGATGCCGGCACCGCCGAGCTTGATGCCGGCATCGAAGGCTTTTTCGAAGTCACCGGCATGAAACAGCGCCCAGCCGGCGAGCAGCTTGTCGTCCTTGGGTAGCGGCTCGGTGTCGCCAGTGTGCAGCCGCGCCCAGACTTTTTTCAAGCCGGCGGCGTCATGGCTGTAGGCGGCGTTGTCGTAGGGAAAAGCAGTCCATTTGGCCATCGGGGTCTCCGGTTGTGGTGTGTCGATGTGAGCGGTTGAAGCTGCGGTGCCGTTGGTGGGTGTCGACGCAGCCGGTTCAACTGTCGGCGTAGGAGCCGACCAGGGTGAGCAGGTGCGCTTTTGATTCGGCGTCGAGGTAGGGCATCAGCAGGCTCAGCGTGTGAAAGGCGCCGCGCGCCAGCGCCGCGCCGGCGCTGGCGGGCTCCAGCGCGCGGCGCGGGTCGCGCACATATTCGTAACTCAGCCAGTAGGTCAGCACGACGACCATCGAGGTCGCCACCGGCGCCGATTCGCTGGCATCGATCGAAACTGCGCCGCCAGTTTGCAGGCCTTCAAGCAGGCTGCGCACCGCGGCGCCTTTGTTCTTGAGGACAAACTGAAAGTGGGTTTCCAGGCGCCGGTTTTTCGACAGCAGATCGTTCAGGTCGCGGTACAAAAACCGGTACTGCCAGATCAGCTCGAAGAGCATGTGGAAAAACAGCCAGGCATCTTCGATATTGCGCACCGCGTCGGCGGCTTGCAGCAATTCGCTGAGCGCGGTTTCGTAGCGCCCGAAGAGCGAATTGATCAGCTCGTCCTTGGCCGGGTAGTGGTAGTAGAGGTTGCCCGGGCTGATGCCAAGTTCGGCCGAGATCAGCGTCGTGCTGACATTGGGCTCGCCAAAGCGATTGAACAGGTCGAGCGTGACCTCCAGGATCCTCTCGGCGGTGCGGCGCGGTTTTTTCTTGGGCTCGGCCATGGTGGCTGCGATTCTGGCACCCGGCGCAGCGCGTCGGCATCGTGGGCAACCCGGCGCTGGCCGGCAGCAAAACACGCGCCCTAGAATCGGCTGCAATGGCCCAGCAGATCCCCGCAATCGAGTTCACACAAGTCGGCAAGACCTACAGCGGCGCGCGCGGCACGCTGCGTGCGCTGGATGCGGTCAGCTTCAATATCGAGCCGGGTGAGTTTTTTGGTCTGCTCGGCCCCAACGGTGCCGGCAAGACCACGCTGATCAGCATCCTGGCCGGCCTGGCGCGCGCGACCGAAGGCAGCGTGCGTGTGTTGGGCCACGACGTCGTGGCCGACTACGCAGCGGCGCGCATGTGCCTGGGCATCGTGCCGCAGGAGCTGGTCTTCGACCCGTTTTTCAGCGTCCGCGAATCGCTGCGCATCCAGAGCGGCTACTTCGGCATCCGCCACAACGACGCCTGGATCGACGAGCTGCTCGCCGAGCTGGGTTTGTCCGACAAGGCCAACGAAAACATGCGCCAGCTCTCGGGCGGCATGAAGCGCCGCGTGCTCGTCGCGCAGGCGCTGGTGCACCGCCCGCCGGTGATCGTGCTCGACGAGCCGACAGCGGGTGTCGACGTCGAGCTGCGCCAGACCCTGTGGCGCTTCATCGCGCGCCTGAACCGCGAAGGCCACACCGTCTTGCTGACCACCCACTACCTCGAAGAAGCCGAGGCGCTGTGCGGGCGCATCGCGATGTTGAAGCAGGGTCGCGTGGTGGCGCTGGACAAAACCTCGGCGCTGCTCGCCGGCACCGCGCACACGATGCTGCGCTTCAAGACCGACGACACCCTGCCGGCGGCGGTGGCGGTGCGCGCGCGTGTCACTGGCCGCATCGTGCAGGCGGCGGCGCACGACGCCACCGAAGTTGAATCGATCCTCGCGGCGTTGCGCGCCGGGGCGGTGAAGGTCGAGGATCTCGAGATCGGCCGCGCCGACCTCGAAGATGTTTTTCTCCAGATCATGGGCGCCGGCGCCCCGGCCTGAGACCTTCGAAGGCGCCGACGATGGCCGCTGCTCTGCGTCTGGCCGACCTGCTCGGCGCGTTGTCGCTGGCCACCGATCTTGGCAACGGCATGCCGGCCGAAGACGGCCTGCGCATCGCGATCCTGGCATCTCGGCTGGTGCAGGGCGAGCCGGTCTCGGTGCGCGCCGAGATCTTCTGGACGGGTGTCCTGCGCTACCTGGGTTGCAACGGCTATGCGGTCGAAGAAGCGGCGTTTGCGAGTGGCGACGACATCGGCCTGCGGCGCAGTTTTGTCCAGCACGACCTCGGCCGGCCGAGCCAGTTCCTGCATGCGGTGCTCAACGATGTCGGCCGCGGCGCGCCGCTGGCGCAGCGCCTGCGCGGCGTCACGCGGCTGCTGACCAGCCCGGGCGCGCCGGCAGCACATGCCCATGCGCAATGCGACGCTGCGGTGCACTGCGGGCGCAAGCTGTTGATGCCAGCGGCGGTGATCGACGCCCTCGCCGATGGTGACGAACGTTTCGACGGCGGCGGCCAGCCGCAGGGCAAGGCCGGTGACGCGCTGCCGCTGGCGCAGCGTTGCGTCGAGGTCGCGCGCATCGCGGTGGTTTTTCATGCGCTGGGCGGCGAAACAGCCGCGGTGGCCGAACTGCAACGCCGCGCCGGTGGGCATCTCGACCCGGCGATCGTGCAGCGTTTTGTCGGCGACGCCGCAGCGCTGTGCCGCGGCCTGGGCGCGGCATCGGTGTGGGACGACTACCTGGCCTGCGAGCCGGGCCTGTGGCTGCTCGACGAGGCCTCGCTGATGCCGCTGTTCGATGCATTTGCGCTGGTCGCGGACCTGAAGTCGGGCTATCTCGCCGGGCATTCACAAGGCGTTGCCGCGCTGGTCGTGGCGGCCGCCCAGATCCACGGCCTGGGCCCCGACCAAGCCGCGCAGATCGGTCGCGCGGCGCTGCTGCACGACCTCGGCCGTGTTGCGGTGGCCACCGGCGTCTGGGACAAACCCGGCGCGCTGAATGCGGCGGAGTGGGAGCGAGTCCACCTGCACAGCTACTACACCGACCGCGTGCTGCGGCGCAGCCCGGCGTTGGCAACCTATGCCGAGATGGCCGGGCGCACCCACGAGCGGCTCGACGGCAGCGGTTACCACCGCGGAGAGCGGGGCCGCGAGCATCGACTCGACACCCACCGCGACACCCACGGCGATCCGTCGCTCGATGCCGCGCCGCGGCTGCTCGCCGCCGCCGATGTCTACCGCGCCTGCACCGAAGACCGCGCGCACCGCGTAGCGCTGACGGCAGCGCAGGCGCGCGCCGTGCTCGATGATGGCGTGCGCCACGGCAGGCTGTGCCGGCAAGCCGCCAACGCCGTGCTGGCCGCCGCCGGCCAGGCCCCGGCGAGGCCGGCGGCGGCCACCGCGGGCGAACTCAGCCCGCGTGAGGTCGACGTACTGAGGCTGGTCGTGCGCGGCCTGTCGAACAAGCAGGTCGCGCAAGCGCTGGCGATTTCGCCGCGCACGGTGCAGCACCATACGATCCACATCTACGCCAAGACGGGGGTCAAGAGCCGCGCCGGGGCAGCGCTGTGGGCGGTCGAACAGGGCTTGTTCCGGTGACGCTGGCCGGGCCCGCCCGCATCGCCCACACCACACGATAGGCCATCCGGCCGATGCGCGCTGCCGGCGCGGTGCCTATCGTAGTGCTCTCCTTCAACCCCGGAGCACCCCATGAACTCTCCCGTGCAGACCGTGCAATCGATCTACCAGGCCTTTGGCAGCGGCGATATTCCAACGATCCTGGCAGCACTTGCCGCCGACGTGCGTTGGGACGACTGGGCCGGCAACAGCGCCCAGCAGGCCGGCGTGCCGCTGATGCAGGCGCGCCGCGGCCCCGACCAGGTGCAGGCATTTTTCCAGGAGCTCGCCGGCGTGCAGATGCACGGCTTCAAGGTCGTCGGCCTGGTCGCCAGTGGCCACCAGGTCGCGGCCGAGATCGAGATCGACTTCAGCGTGACCAAAACCGGCCGCCGTTACCACGACGAAGAACTGCACCTGTGGACCTTCGATGCCGCGGGCAAGGTCAGCCGGTTTCGCCACTACCTGGATACCGCCAAGTTGCTGCGCGCTTTTGCGCTGGGCATGCCGGACTGAGAACTGCTCGAGGCCGGCCCAGGTCGGCATGGGCCCAGACATGAACTCGTGGGACTGATCGACCCACGGCCGACGGCCACCGCACTACCGCGGCGAAGATGCCGCGCTGGCGGGCACCTTCGGCGCCTCGGGCAGGACCCCGGGATGCTGCCGATAGATGGCTTGAGCCAGGTCCAGCAGCGTCGGCTTGGGCAGTTCGCCAGCGAGTGCATAACCGGCGCCGGCCTCGATCCAGTAGAACATCCCGAGCCGGCCCTGCTGCTCATATCGGAATGCCGCATCGGTGCCCTGCTCGGGCTTGCGCAGGTAGACCGTGACGCGGCGTTGCTGGGCATCCTGGTACATGAGCTGCGCGCTCTTGCCCGGGCCGTCCGGCAGCAACCGGCCGCCGACGAGCTCGAAGCCCTGCTCGCGCAGGTCGAACAATTTCACCGGGATATCGATGCGGCGGGTGAGCCAGCGCGAGAGGTGCTCTTCGTGCGCTTTGACTTCCACCGCATGGCGCGGCTCGGCCACATAGATCGCGTGTGCGAATGCCGCGCGCTGGACCCAGCCCCCCGCCGTGCCAGCAGCCTGCTGCGTGAGCAGGATCGATGTCTGTTCGGCGAGTCGCTGTTGTTGCCACTGCCACACGCCGCCACCGCCGAGCAGCGCGCCGGCGACAAGCAGGCCGGCAGCCGCCGCGGCCATCAACCAGCGTGGTGTTCGCTCGGCAGACGGCCGCTGCGCGACGGTGGCGAGCAAGGCTTCAGGTACCGGCTCGGCCAGCACCGGGCCGAAGGCCGCCGCCAGCGCCGCGCGGTCGGCGGCCCAGCCCTGCGCCAGGGCCAACTCCTGCGGGTGATCCTGGAGCCAGGCCTGGATGCGCTCGCGCTCGACGGCGTCGAGCTCACCGTCAACCCAGGCGCTGATCTGTTCGTCGCTGAAGCGTTCGTTGCTCATCGTCATATCACCCGCCGTAGCGGGCCGCCGACTTCGGGTCTTTGGCGCCCGTGACCATCAAGAAATTTGCGCAGTGCCGCGCGCCCACGGTACACCCGCGACATCACCGTGCCGATCGGGATGCGCAGCAGTGCGGCGACATCGGCATAACTGAGTTGCTCCACGCAGACCAGCAGCAGCGGCTCACGCTGTTCGGTGGGCAACAGCGCGAGCGCGGCAGCCAAGTCCAGGCGCAGGCCGACGTCCTGCCCCGGCTCACCACCCCGGTCGTCCTGAACCCGCTGAAGCTCTTCGGGGTCGGTCACCGTCATGCGGGACTCCCGGCGCACCCAGTCGCGGTGCGCGTTGTGCGCAATCGAGAGCAACCACAAGCCGATTTCGCGCTGCGGGTCGAACTGCTGCCAATGCAACAGCGCGCGCTCCAAGGTCTGCTGCGACAGGTCGTCCGCAGCTGACGTGTCGAAGGTCAACGAGCGCGCATAGCGGCGCAGGCGCGGGATTGCTGCAAGCAATTGGCGACGAAAATCAGGCGGGGCATGCACTGTTGAAGTGTACGAATGGCGCACCCGAGCTATTCCCGGCCCGTGGCCGTGGCGGGGTCACCTGCCGACCCACCCCCTGAGCGTTGCGGTCGATCCGCGTTCTGCGCAGCAGCGCAGGCTCATCACCCGCGCTTTTGGCGGCGTGCCGCCCAGCCCAGCAGCGCGATACCGCTGAGCAGCAACGCATAGCTGCTGGGCTCGGGGACCGGCACGAGAAAGCCCCTGATCTCGCCACCCGCCCTGAAGCTGCTGTGGATATTCAGGTACGCCTGGCCGGCTTCGGCGCCGGCCAGCAAGGCGGCGAGCGCGCTGTCCAGGGTGCCACCGCTGGCGGTGACATAGGCGGCGTTGTAGCTGGAGGCCAGCGCCAGGTCGAAGGTGTGGTCATACGCGCCAGAGCTGCCACCCAGCGGGAAGCCCGCGAAGCTCGGTGTCTGCGACGCGACGCCGGCGTTGCTCACGCCCGGGATCAGCGCACAGCAGTGGATGTGCGAAGCGGTGACCAATCCGGTGAGACCGGCAAAGGTGGTCTGCAGGCGCATCGTCATCAGGTCGAGGTCAAAGGTGACGACGGCCGAACCGAGCCCGGCCGAGGCGTTGCTCGGGTTTTCAGCAAGTCCGGTCAGCACCGCGTTGTAGACCTGTTGATGCGCCAGGGCGGGTTGCGCAAGCGTGCACAACAGGCCCAGGGCGATGCCGGTGCTGGCAAAGGTGCCGGCGTAGGCGCTCGCAATAGTGCGTGCGAAAGTCAAGTTCATGATGGCCTCCTCGAAGTTGGAACGGGGTTTGTTCTGGCTGTTGTACGGAAGGCGCGCGCCAGTCATTCCACACGGCAAAAACGAACCCACGTCGGTCGCACGATCTGGAAGCGCGGCGGCGCGGCGGCGCGGCAGCGTGCTTGCGTGGCAGCGGTCGGCGCGTCGCTGTTGCCGCTTGATACATCTCGGCGGAAGCCCCAGCCGCAGTGCTCCGTATATCCGTCATCGGCCACCGGCTCGCGGTGGCGCTGCGCGAAGGACACGGCCATGGCTTTCCGATCGCATCGTGGGGCGCTCGCGGCGGCGTTGATCGCCTGCGCCGGCCCGGCAGCGGCACTGTCGCTGGGCATGGTCGACACATTTGAAGCCGGTGCCGACGCCGGCTGGGCCGCCGGCCCGGCCATCATCGTCCCGCCAACGGTCGTCCCCAACGGCGGCGCGGGCGGTGCAGGCGATGGTTACCTTGCCGTCGTCGCGCTTGGCGGGGCGGGAGCGAACAGCCGCTTGGCCGTCATCGCCGGTGCGCAATGGGCTGGCGACTACCTCGCCGCCGGCGTCAACCGGATCACGATGGATGTCAGCAACCTCGGCAGCACGCCCCTGCACCTGCGGCTGTGGTTGGCCGGCCCGCCGGGCGCGAGCGCGGTGTCGTCACAAGCCGTCGCACTTGCAGCCGGCGCAGACTGGACAGCTGTCAGCTTTGCGCTCGACACCAGCGCCCTGCAGGGCCAAGTCGCGGCGACCCTCGGCGACGTCCGGCAATTGCGCCTGTTCCACGCCACCGCGCCGGCATTCCCCGGCGCCGCGGTGGTCGGCACGCTGGGGCTGGACAACGTCACTGCGGTGCCTGAGCCGGCAGCCGCGTGGTTGACCCTGGCCGGCCTCGCCGTGATCGCCGGATCACGTTGGCGCCGTCGCGGCGCCGCATGCCTCACCGACCGCGCCGCACCGGCGCCATTGCACCAGGAGGACCGCTCATGAACCACCTCATCAACCTGCGCCGCGCTGGTTGCGCCGTGCTGCTGTTCGGCGTCGCCGGGCTGCACGCCCAGACCGATGTGCTGCCGCCGATCCCGCGCGGCAACATCGCGATCAAGCTCGATCCAGTGGCCACTGGCCTGGCCGCGCCGGACTACGCGATCAGCGCGCCGGGTGACGCCAGCCGGCTGTATGTGGTCGAGCAAAACGGTCTCCTGCGGGTGATCCAGAACGGCAGCTTGCTCGGCACGCCGGCGCTGGACATTCGCGCGCTGGTGTCGCCACCGCTGGTGCCCACCAATGCGAACGACGAGCGCGGATTTCTCGGGCTCGCCTTCCACCCCGGATTCGCCACCCCGGCCAGCCCTGGCTTCGCGACGCTGTACACCTACACCAGCGAGCCCATCGCTGCCGGAATCGGCCCGACCTATGCCGCGCCGAACAACGCCACGATGGGTTACCGCAACCTGATATCAGAATGGAAGATGAGCGCGACCACCCCGGGCACGGTCGACCCGGGCTCGCGACGCGAGATCATCTCTTTCGGCAAAAACGCCAACAACCACAACGGTGGCACGGTGGCCTTCGGGCCTGACGGCTACCTGTACCTCGGCACCGGCGACGGGGGCAATGCGCGCGATGTGGGGCTCAGCCATATCGAGCCCGGCGGCAACGCGCAAAACCTGAGTACGCCGCTGGGCAAATTCCTGCGCCTGGACCCGCTCAACCCCGCGCTCACCGCAGGCAGCAGCGACGCCGTCAGCGCCAACGGCCAGTACCGGATTCCGGTGACCAACCCGTTTCAGGGCGCCGGCCAGGTGCCCGAGATTTACGCCTACGGCTTTCGCAACCCGTACCGCTTTTCATTTGATCGTGTCACCGGAGACCTGATCGTCGGCGATGTCGGCCAGGGCACGGTCGAAGAGATCGACCGCGTCTTGCTCGGAGGCAACTATGGCTGGGCGATCAAGGAAGGCGAGTTCCTCTTTGACCGCACGACCGGCCAGGTCGGTGCCCGTGCACCGGGCGCGCCGGCCGGACTCATCGACCCGATCACCGGCACGCTGGGCACCCTGCAATACGACCATGGCGACGGCATCTCGATCACCGGCGGTTTTGTCTACCGCGGCAGCGCGATCTCACAGCTGTACGGCAAGTACGTCTTCGGCGACCTGGCGCTTCGCAACGCGCCGCCGCGGGTCGATGGGCGGCTGTTCTACGCCGATCTCGACACCGGCCAGATCTTCGAGTTTTTGCTGCCTGATTTCGACAACGGCCTGCTGCCCAACGGCTTGACGGTGCATGGCTTTGGTGAAGACGCCGCCGGCGAGCTCTATGCGCTGGTGACGAATACGCCGTCCAACGGCAGCGGCGGCATCGTCTACCGCATCACGCCGGTGCCTGAACCGGCGACCTGGCTGCTGATGTTCATCGGCGCGGCCGGCGTGGCAGGCGCAGCGCGCCGGCGCGCCGGGGCCCGGGCCGGTTAGCCGCCGCAGCCGACAGCCGGCAGCCGGCAGCTGCGGCGGCTCGGGGTGGCCGGGATGCTCCTGCATCTCGGGTTATCGTCCCGGCATGACCACCACGCTATCGATCGCTGGCACCGGCACGCTGTTCCGCAAAGAGGTGCTGCGTTTCTGGAAGGTCGCCTTCCAGACCGTCGCCGCGCCGGTGCTCACCGCGGTGATGTACCTGCTCATCTTCGGCCATGTGCTGCAAGGCCGGGTCGAGGTCTTTCCGGGCGTCGGCTACACCAGCTTCCTGATCCCCGGGCTGGTCATGATGAGCGTGCTGCAGAACGCATTTGCCAATACCAGTTCGTCGCTGATCCAGAGCAAGGTCACCGGAAACCTGGTCTTCCTGCTCGTCACGCCGCTGTCGCCGGCGGCCTGGTTTTTGGCCTATGTCGGCGCGTCGGTAGTGCGCGGCATGGTCGTCGGCTTGGGCGTGATGGTGGTGACGGTGTGGTTTGCGCCACCGGCGCTGGCCGAGCCCTGGTGGATCGTGGTCTTTGCGCTGCTCGGCGCCGGCATGCTCGGCACGCTGGGCCTGGTGGCTGGCCTGTGGGCCGACAAGTTCGACCAGCTGTCGGCGTTTTCAAACTTCCTGATCATGCCGATGACGATGCTCTCGGGGGTCTTCTACTCGGTGCAGTCGCTGCCGCCGGTGTGGCAGACGGCGAGCCACCTGAACCCGTTTTTTTACATGATCGACGGCTTCAGGCGCGGCTTCTTCGGCCAGAGTGATGTCTCGCCGTGGTTGAGCTTGGCCGTCGTGGGATCGAGCTTCGTGCTCGTCTCTGTGGTGGCGATGCAGTTGCTGCGCTCGGGCTACAAGCTGCGGCATTGAGCGCCCCGGCATCGCGGCCATACTGGCGTCGGGCAACCCCCGAATTGAGCCTCAAATTTCAACCGGACACAGGACCATGACCCTCGGCCAGACCACACCACTGCTGCGCATTTTCGACGAAGCCCGGGCACGCGAGTTTTATCTCGGCTTCCTCGGCTTTTCGGTTGTCTTCGAGCACCGCTTCGAGCCCGGCATGCCGCTGTACATGGGCATCGTGCGCGACGATTGCCGGCTGCACCTGACCGAGCATCACGGCGACGTCTGCCCCGGCGCGGGCATGCGCATCGAGACCAGCGACATCGATGCCTTGCACGCCGAGCTGTCCGCCAAGGCCTACAAGCACGCGCGCCCGAACATCAACGCGATGCCTTGGGGCACACGCGACATGACGCTGACCGACCCCTTCGGCAACCGCCTGACCTTCACCACCGCTATCAGCACCTGAGTCAAGGGCAAGTCCCGCTCGGCTGCGCTGGTGCCGCCAGCGCCTGCGAAGCGCAGGCCCGGCCTGCAGCCCATGACCCGCAGTGGCTCACTCGACCCTTTGCCTGGCACCCGGCAACGGGCAGGCAGCCGGTCTACCTGGCACGCATGCGGTTGTTCTTCGGCTGGTGCTCGAGCTCGCACAAACCGAGTCCTTCGAGCAGCGGTGGCAGGTAGACGCCAAAACGCCCACGCAGACCTTTCTTCAGACCGTACCAGCCGCCAACCGGGTTGTCTGGCGAGCGGCCCCAGGCTTCCACGCTGCCTTCCTTGGCGGGCTTGTTTTCGTCAGCGCCGCCGAGCTCGACCCAATCGGCCCGGGCCTTGAGCATCATGTGCAGATCGTCGACGCAGCGGGCGTCGTAGTAGAGAACGGTCGTGCCGACGGTGCACACGAGCATCCGCACGCCCTTCACGTCGTCGACATGCATCGTGTATTCGGATGTGCCTGGCGCGGTCTTGAGTTTCCAGGGCTGGTCCTTGGTGCGGTTCAGGGCGGTCATGCGGGTCCTCTTGTTGGGTCGTCGGGATCGATCACATCGTGCGCAGCAGCACCACGGCGTAGGTCATGAATGCAAGCCAGGCCACGGTGAAGACGATCGTGCGTGCCAGCAGTAGGCCGAAGCCGCTCAGGTGAATCACGGCATGCGCCAGGCGCGCGTAGAAGAAGACTGCCGCGCAAGCTGCCGTCACGCCGTTGGACAGGCCGGTGGCCTGCGCGACCAGGACCAGCGCCGCAAAGGGCGCAAAGCTTTCGACAGCGTTGAGGTGGGCGCGGTTGGCGCGGTTGACCCAGTCGGGCAGCGGTGTGGTCGATGCGACCTTGTAGGTCGCCGGCGTGAGGCGGCGCCCAGCGGAGGTGTAGCCGGTCACGACCGGAATCCACAAGACGCCGGTCAGGATGGCGGTGAGCAGCAGGTAGAACAGTTCGGTTTTCATGCAGGGCTCCGGCGGTGGCTCGATGTCGGCAACTCGAAAATGGCGTCCTGCGCGATGTAGGGCACGTAGCGGAAGTCGCGGATCAGGTCGACCTGCCCTTCGCGCCAGACGACTTCGATGAAGTAGCTCGGTTTGGTGGCGGCGGGTTCAGGCAGCACCGCCAACACTTCGCGGCCGTCGAGCCATGTCGGCACCAACTGCACGGTCGCTGCGCGTTCGTAGTTGGTGAAGTACAGGCCGACGTCGCGGCGACCGGCCGACTTGCGCTGCGACACGAGGTCCAGGCGCACATCGTCGGCGAGCAGCGCGCGCACCGCAGCCCAGTCGTGGGCGTTGAACAGGCTTGCGTAGTTCGCCAGCGCGGGTGACGGCGCGCGCGGCGTTGCTGTCGACGCGGCCGCGGCCACGTTCAGCTTGCGCAGCGCGGCCCGCCCGCGGTGCAACGCGGTCTTGACCGCCGCGACGCTCAAGCCCAGCTCGGCGGCGATCTCGTCGAGCGAGTGTTCGAGCACATCCTTCAGGATCACGCAGCCGCGCTGCGCCGGCGCCAGCTCGAGAAAACAACCGATCGCGGCCTGCACCGCCTGGTTGCGCGCCAGGATCTGGTCGGGCTCGTGCATCGTTTCAGCGGCGATCTCCATCGCGATGTCGAGCGGCTCAGTCGCACGGTGGGCCTGGTGCCGCCATTGGTCGATGGCGCGGTTGTGGGCGATGCGAAAGAGCCAGGGCCGCAGCGGCGGCAGGGTCTGCATCTGCGGCAGTTCGTAGCAGGCGCGCGCGAGCGTTTCCTGGACCACATCTTCACCATCGGCCACCGAGCCGGTCATGCGCGAGCAGTAACGATGCAGCTCCGGGCGGATGTGATCGATCAGCGCCAGGAACTGCTTGCGCCCCTGACCGAGCAGGCCGATGAGCGCGTCGGGCGCGGCAGCGGGCTCACCCGCGCCACTGGGGTGACTTCGGTCACTCGGCGGCGAAGCCATACGACCCGATCGTGGTCAATTCAACGCTGACCGGCGGGGTTTCGCAGCGGTCTTTGATATTCGCGACAAAAGCCTTGAAGGCCGGCAGTGCGGTCAGCGCATTGCGGGCCTCGATGCTGTCGTGCGAAACCAGGTGAACGAAGCTGACCCCGTCAGCCTGCCGCAAGCTGGCATAACGCAGGCCGGGCGGCGCGGCTTGGCGGAGTGCCTCGAAGACCGCGGCGACCAAGCGTTCGTTTTCTTCGACCCGGTTGGGCTCGAGTTTGTAGCTCACCATCATTTTCATGATCGCCTTTCGCTCAAGGGTCTGCAATTCATCCTCTGCACTCGCATCTTGATGCCGCGGCAGCACGCCGGGTTCAGAGCCCGCTTGGTTCTATGACGTTCGCGCCGCCCAAAAGGATGCGGTCCGCGGCGAACCGCAGGTCAGCAGCCGGCGCGGCAGCGCAAGTGCACCGCCCCGACCCGCGTCCCCGATAATGTCCGCATGGCCGACCCCACCCCCGCTGAAGTCCAATCGTTCATCGCCGCCGGGCTGCGCTGCGAGCACGTACAGGTCGAAGGCGACGGCCGGCACTTCTTTGCGACCATCGTCTGCGCCGACTTCGAAGGCAACTCGCGGGTGCGTCGCCACCAGGCGGTCTACAAGGCCCTCGGCGATCGAATGCGCGAGCAGATCCATGCCCTGTCGATGAAGACGCTCACCCCTGCTGAATTTGCGGCTGCGAATGTCGCTGACAACGCCGCCGACAACGCGCCCAGCGGCGCTGCCGTCGGCCACCACCGGCCCTGACTGATGCTGCGGCTTGAGCCCTCGGGCGGCGTCGGCTGCCGCTTGAAGCGCCGCCGATCTGCCTGCTGCCCGCTGCCCGCCGCGCTGAAATCCAACACTCCGCATCCAAGCCCAATCCGAAGCCCGAGCCCATGGACAAACTTCTCATTCGCGGTGGCCGCCGCCTGAACGGCGAGATCACCATCACCGGCGCCAAAAACGCCGCTTTGCCCGAGCTCTGCGCAGCCTTGCTTTGCGCCGCGCCGGTGACGCTGGCCAACGTGCCGCGGCTGCAGGATGTGGCGACGATGTTGCGGCTGCTGCGGCATATGGGCGTTGCCGCCGAACGAAGCGAATCGCAGCCCGACCGGGTGACGCTGGATGCATCGCAGATCGGCGCGCCCGAGGCGCCATACGAGCTGGTCAAGACGATGCGTGCGTCGATCCTCGTGCTCGGCCCGCTGCTGGCGCGGTTTGGCCAGGCCAAGGTCTCGCTGCCCGGCGGCTGCGCGATCGGCTCGCGGCCGGTCGACCAGCACATCAAGGGCCTGGCGGCGATGGGTGCCGAGATTTCGGTCGAACATGGCTACATCGTGGCCCGCACGACGCGCCTGAAAGGCGCGCGCATCACGACCGACATGGTCACCGTCACCGGGACTGAAAACCTGATGATGGCGGCGACGCTGGCCGACGGCGAAACGGTGCTTGAAAACGCCGCCCGCGAGCCCGAGATCCCCGACCTGGCCGAGTTGCTGATCGCGATGGGCGCGCGCATCGAAGGCCATGGCTCAAGCCGCATCGTGATCCAGGGCGTCGAGCGCCTGCATGCACCGGCGGCGCCGCACCACATCATCCCGGACCGCATCGAAACCGGCACCTTCTTGTGCGCGGCGGCGGCGGCGGGCGGCGAGGTGGTGTTGAAAAACGCGAATGCCGGCGATCTTGGCGCCGTGATCGACAAGCTGCGCGAGGCCGGCGCACAGATCGAATCCGGTGCCGGCTGGATCCGCATCAAGATGGATCAGCGCCCGCGCGCGGTGGGTTTTCGGACCAGCGAATATCCGCTCTTCCCGACCGACATGCAGGCCCAGTTGATGGCCGTGGACTGCGTCGCCGAGGGCAGCGCGACGATCAGCGAAACGATTTTCGAGAACCGCTTCATGCATGTCAACGAGCTGGTGCGCCTGGGCGCGCAGATCAGCATCGACGGCCGGACCGCGGTGGTGCAAGGCGTGCCGATGTTGTCCGGCGCGACGGTGATGGCCACCGACCTGCGTGCGTAGGCGAGCCTGGTCATCGCCGGCCTCGTCGCCGAAGGCCAGACCGTGATCGAGCGCATCTACCATCTCGACCGCGGTTACGACCGGATGGAAGAAAAGCTGCGTTCGGTCGGCGCCGACATCGAGCGGCAGAAATGAAGCCCCCACGCTCTCTTCGTTCGCTGCCCCCCAAGGGGGCGTCAGTGCCCTTCGGGCGGCCGGGCGGGCACTGATGATTACTTTTGCATTGCCCAAGGGCCGCATCTTCGAAGAGACGCTGCCGCTGCTGCGCGCTGCCGGCATCGAAGTCACCGAAGACCCGGAGAAGAGCCGCAAGCTGATCCTGGCGACGAGCCGGCCCGATGTGCGGGTGGTGCTGGTGCGTGCGAGTGACGTGCCGACCTACGTGCAACATGGCGGCGCCGACCTCGGCGTCGCCGGCCTGGACACCTTGATCGAGCACAGCGACGACGGCCTGTACCGGCCGCTGGATTTGCAGATCGCACGCTGCCGCATGAGCGTGGCCGCGCATGCCGGCTTCGACTACGCCGCTGCGGTGCGCCAGGGTGCGCGCATCCGCGTCGCGACCAAATACACCGGCGTCGCGCGCCAGCATTTCAGCGACAAGGGTGTGCATGTCGACCTGATCAAACTCTACGGCTCGATGGAGCTGGCGCCGCTCACCGGTCTGGCCGATGCGATCGTCGATCTTGTCTCCACCGGCAGCACACTGCTCGCCAACCAACTGGTCGAGGTCGAGAAGATCATGGACATCAGCGCGCGCCTGGTCGTCAACCAGGCCGCGCTCAAACTCAAGCGCGAACCGATCCGCGCCTTGATCGACGCCATCGACGCCGCGGTGCAGCGGGCTGCCAAATGACCGCCGTCAACATCCGCCAGCTGCAGACCGCCGCGGCGGATTTTGATGTGCAGCTCGAACGGCTGCTGCACTGGTCGGCTGCGGCTGACGCGGCGATCGAAAACAGCGTCGCCGCGATCATTGCCGACGTGCGTTTGCGTGGTGATGCCGCGGTGCTCGAGTACACGGCGCGTTTTGATGGCTTGCAGGCGGCGTCGGTGCAGGCGCTCGAAATCACGGCCGCTGAGTGTGCGGCTGCACTCCAGGCCATCACGCCGACGCAGCGCAGCGCGCTGCGCGCGGCGGCTGACCGCGTGCGCGCTTATCACCTGCGCCAGCTCGACGCCTGCGCGCGCAGCTGGAGTTATCTCGACGCCGACGGCACGCGGTTGGGCCAGAAGGTGACGGCGATTCACCGTGTCGGCATTTACGTGCCGGGTGGCAAGGCGGCGTATCCGTCGAGTGTGTTGATGAATGCGATTCCCGCGCAGGTGGCGGGCGTGGCTGAGATCGTGATGGTCGTGCCGACGCCGAACGGCGAGCGCAATGCGCTGGTGCTGGCCGCCGCGCATTTGGCCGGCGTGCACCGCATCTTCACAATCGGCGGCGCGCAGGCCGTGGCCGCGTTGGCCTATGGCACCGCGAGCGTGCCGCGGGTCGACAAGATCACCGGCCCGGGCAACGCCTATGTCGCCAGCGCCAAGCGGCGGGTCTTCGGCCAGGTCGGCATCGACATGATCGCGGGCCCGAGCGAGATCCTGATCCTGGCCGACGGCTCGACACCAGCCGATTGGGTGGCGATGGACCTGTTCAGCCAGGCCGAACACGACGAGCTCGCACAAAGCATCCTGCTCTGCCCGGATGCCGCCTACATCGAACAGGTGCAAGCGGCGATCGACCGCCTGCTGCCAGAGATGCCGCGCCGCGATGTCATCCGCGCATCGCTCGAAGGCCGCGGCGCTTTGATCCACACCCGCTCGATGGACGAGGCCTGCGCGATCAGCAACCGCATTGCGCCCGAGCACCTGGAGGTGAGCGCGCTCGAGCCGCAGCGTTGGGAGCCGCTGCTGCAACATGCCGGCGCGATTTTTCTCGGCGCCTACACCAGCGAAAGCCTGGGCGACTACTGCGCCGGCCCGAACCATGTGCTGCCGACATCGGGCACTGCGCGCTTCAGCTCTCCGCTCGGCGTCTACGATTTTTGCAAGCGCAGCAGCGTGATTGAGGTCAGCGCTGCTGGCGCACAAAAGCTCGGCCCGATCGCTGCCGAGCTGGCCTACGGCGAAGGCCTGCAAGCACATGCACGCGCTGCCGAGATGCGCCTGAGCGGCGGCGAGCCGACTGCCGCGCCGGCCGAGCCCGATCTGCGGGTTGTCGCGGTCAGCAAGGACAACGTCGACGCGCTGCTCAAGCTGGCAGTGGCGCGAGGGCAGCGGCAGTTTGTCGCCGATGTCGCGCGCTCGCTGGCGCAGGCCGCGTACGAGCCCGCCGGCCGGCCGCTGGGGCTGTACGACGGCGAGTTGCCGGTTGGCCTGCTGCTGCTCTACGACGCACGCGCCGACGCGAAGAAGCCGCAAGAACAGCTCTACGTCTGGCGATTGATGGTCGACGCCCGTTACCAGCGGCGCGGCCTGGGCCTGCTTGCGATGCGCTGGGTGGTTGAAGAAGCGCGGCGGATGGGCGTGGCCTCGGTGGGCTTGTCGCATCAAGCCGGGCCGGGCCATGCGGGCCCGTTCTACGAAAAGCTCGGCTTCAGCTACACCGGCGAAGTCGACGACGGCGAGTTGAAGATGATCCTGCGGCTTTAGACACTGGCCGCTTGCCGGCGCGACCAGGCGGCGACGATCTCGCGGTTGTGTGGCACGTTGTTCAAGAAGCCACGCCGGGCTTGCGCGTCGTCGATGCGGTCGGCCTGTTTCATCAAATCGACATGGGCCTGCGTGAGCACTGCGTCAGCGCGCGGGTCGCCTGCGGCGGCGAGCACGTGGTAGCAGGTCAGCGGCGGGCGCAGGGGCTCTTCGGCGCCATCAAAATTGCCGCCAGCGTGGATGTGGGTCAGGATCAGTTCGGCCTGCACCAGCGCCGCTTTCGGTTCGCCTCGCGCGAGCGCCACCCGCGCCAAGCCGGCGACCGGGTCGAGCACCTGCTGCGGGCGCATCTGCAACTCGAGCAGCAGGTTGCGCGATTCGCGGTAAGCGGTTTCTGCAAAACTGTGCCGGCCCAGGGCCAACTCGCCATGCCCGGCGACCAGGCGCGCGTAGGCCACCAGGTCGCGCTGGCTGCAGGCAGTGGCGACCTCGAAAGCGTTGTTGGCGTAGGCCAGCGTGCTCGTGTCGTCGCCCTGCAAATGGGCCGCCGAGGCCAGGTTGACCAGGACCGAGGCTTCGAGGTCGCGGCGGCCGGCGGCGCGTGCGATGCGCAAGCCGTCGTCGAGATAAGCCCGCGCCGCGGCGTAGTTGCCGAGCAGCGAATGCAGCGCGCCCAGGTTGTTCAGCTCGATGCTCTGGCGGCGCAGATTGCCGCTGCTGCGGTCCATGCCGAGTGTCTTCTCGAAAAGCTGAACGCCGCGGGTCAGCTCACCCCGCTCCATCGCGATCACGCCAGCGGCCAGCAGCAGCGGCGCTTCGTCTGCCGGGTCGCTGCCTTGGTCGCGCACGATCACCAGGCGCGCGTCGAGCACCGCCTGCGCCGCGTCGTAACGGCCTTGGCGCACGAGGGTGTCGGCCAGCGTGCAGCCGACCTGGGTGGCCAGCGTCAGCGCGCCGGCACGGTCGGCGAGCAGCAGCGCTTCATGAGCGCAGGCTTCGGCCTCGCGGTAGTGGCCGCCAAAATTGAAGCTGCTCGCGCGGCAGTAGGCCACCTCGGCCTGGCGCGCGTCGTCGCCGAGGGCCAGCGCGAGCGTCTCGAGGCTTTCGAGGTCGATCGAATGTGCGACCTTGTTGTCCTGGTAACGGAGGAATTTTTCGCGCACGACGAGCAACCGCCAGCGGGTTTGGTGGTCAGCCTCATCGGCGAGTGCCAGTGCGCGTGCAACGTAGGCGAGCATCGTGTCGTTGGCATACCGGGCGGCGGCATGTTCGGCGGCGCGGCAGAAGTACTCGGCGGCTTTGGTCGCGTCGCCGGCACGCTCGAAGTGCTCGGCGGTCAGGCCCAGGCTCTCGCCGGCGCGGTCAGGGCCTAAGCCGGCAAGCCACCGTGCGACGCGGCCATGTATTTCGCGGCGCTCGCGCTTGAGCACACTTTCGTAGGCCACATGGTGCAGCACCTGATGGCGGAAGTCGTACTCGCGCAGGCCGTCAAAAGTGTCCGAGTCGCGCCGGTGCACGAGCTCGCGCTTGACGAGTGCACCGAGCAGCTCGCCTGAGGCGCGGTCGATCGCGGCCAGCGCCTGGTCCCAGAAAACATAACCGATCACCGCGGCCTGCTGGGCGGCGAGTTTTTCAGCCGCCGGCAGGCTGTCCAGCCGCGACTGCAAGACGCCGGTCAGCGTGGGCGGCACATGCGCCGCGACGAGCCTGTCGGGCACCACCGCCCAACGCTCGGCGCCGGCCACGATGGCGCCGTCGTCGATCAGCATCTTGACCAGTTCTTCCATGTAGAACGGATTACCTTCGGCGGCCGATGTGAGCAGGTCGCGCAAGGCGGTGGGCACCGATTCCAGCCGCTGCAATAGTTCGAGCGCGAGCTCGCGGCTGGCGCGTTTGTCGAGCGGCACGAGGTCGATGCGCTGGAAGGTCTTTTCAACGCTGGCCCAGCTGCTGTGGCGCTCGAACAGTACCGGGCGCGCCAGGCAGAGCAGGAACATCGGCACGTCGCGGTTGACCTGGATCAGGTAGTTGACGAAGTCCAGCGAGCCCTGGTCGGCCCAGTGGATATCGTCGAGCACCACGAGCGCCGGGTGACCGAGTTGCGCGTTCAGCAGGCGCAGCGTCTGCGCGGCGACGTGGAAGGCCCGGTTGCGCAGCTGTTTGGCGTCGTCGAGCAGGCCCCGCACATGCGGGCTGTCGGAAAAGTCCAGCCCGATCAAATGCCCGAGCACATGCGCCTGGGCCTGGCCTTCGTCGCCGAACAGCGGCGCGATGCCGTCGACGAGCTTGGCGCGCGCGGTGGCCGCGTCGTCGCTGTCGCCGATCTGCAAGCGCCAGGCGATGAGCTCGCGCAGCAGGCCGTAGGGCGCATGTTGGGTGAGCGGTTGCGCGCGAGCGCGCAGCACGAAGTACATGCGCGCCTGGGCTTCGGCCCAGTTCTCGAATTCGTAGAGCAGCCGGCTCTTGCCGACCCCAGCTTCGGCGACCACGATCATCGGCACCAGCGTTTGCCGCTTGAAGACCGACAAGAAGGCCTCTTGCAGGCTTTCGAATTCGGCGTCGCGCCCGACCATGCGCGTTTCGATGCCCTCGACGCCGCGCGTGACGACACGGAATGCCCGCGCCTTGGCGCGCAGCACGAAGTAGGTGACGAGCGGCTCGTCGCGGCCCTTGACCAGGAGTGGCGGCTGCTCGACGACATCGAAGACGCCACGCACATGGCGGTAGGTGTCGTGGCTGATGCGCAGGCCGCCGACCGGCGCCGTCTGCTCCATGCGCGCAGCGGTATTCACGGTGATGCCGCGCACGCTGTTCTCTTCATCCACACCACCGCCGAGCAGCACATGCCCGGTGCTGATGCCCACGCGCACGTTGAAGCCGGCGTGGCCGGTCTGCAGCAGCACTTCGGCGGCGACGAGTTGCGCTTCGGCGATCACCGCCAGACCGGCGCGCACCGCGCGCTCGGGGTCGTCTTCATGCGCTTCGGCGGCGCCGAAGACCGCCAGCATGCTGTCGCCGGCGTATTGCAAGACGCGGCCGTGGTGGTCGGCGACGACGGCGGTAAAGCGCTGCAAAGCGCCGTCCATGATGGCGTGGATATCTTCCGGGTCGAGGTGCTGGCTCAGGGTTGTCGAGCCGACAACATCGGTGAAGAGCACCGTCGCCTGCTTGAGCTGCTGTTCGGCGGCGGCGGGCAGCACCAGTTCGATCGCCGCCAGCCGCGCACGCAGCGGCGCCAGTGCCATCTCGACGACAGCGTCGCCGAGCACGGCACGCTGCGCTTGCAGCGCCTGGATGCCGGTTTCGATCTGCTCGCGTTCGGTCATGGGCGGGTTGGCATGCGGTAGGGCGGATGGTTGGCGCGGCGGCGCCGTCGTGGCGGGTCGGGTGACGTGCCCTTCCCGACCGCCCTATTCTCTGGTATAGATTCGCCAGGCCTCGCAGTCGCCAGGCCCAACAACAATCATCTGGGATCAAGACCACCATGCACGCCAAACTGACCGCCGCCTTTGCGCTGGCCCTGTTCGCCACCACCCCGATGGCCGCGAAGGTTTACACCACCGCGACACTGGTACCCACCAGCACCGGCTCGACCGAGTTCAAGCTGCTGGGTTTTGGCCGCGTCACTGAATTCAGCGGTGGTGTCAGTCCAGAAGTCGGCCTGCGCAGCCTGCGTGCTGCCAGCACCCTGCTGGCTGACCCGCCCCGCGAGCCGTTTCACGATATCTGGGATATCAACTCCCTGGCGATGCCCAGCGGCGAGTACAGCTTCTCGCACATCATCGACGCCCAGGGCGACCTGGAGTTCAGCTTCGTCTTCCTGACCTCGCTGACGAGCACCGGCAAACAGACGATCGACTTCACGATCTCGCCCGATGGCAAGCAGGCCATCGGCAGCGGCCTGCTGCACATCGACCAACCCTGCGGCGCGGCCGTCTGCGTCTGGCTCGACCTGCTCGGCACCCAGCCCAAGGGTGGCGCGCCAGGATATGGCGGCCCGTTCACCGCGACCGCGGTGCCCGAAGTCCAGACCTATGCGCTGATGCTCGCCGGTTTGGCCGGCCTGGGCCTGTGGGCACGCCGGCGCCAGCGCTCGCAAGCCGCGGGCTGATCGCTGCACCCGTTGCCTGGCGCTGAAGCCGGGCGGCGTCGCCGCGGGGCAGGCGGCGCTTGTGGTTGCTGTTGCGGCATCATCGGGGGCTTAGCCCCGGCACTGCACCCGATGAGCCCGTTGCCCGACCGCCTGCAAACCACGATTCGCCAGGACGTGCAGTCGATGCACGCCTACGCCATCCAGCCCAGCGCCGGGCTGGTCAAGCTCGACGCGATGGAAAATCCTTATGCGCTGCCGCCAGCGTTGCAACGCAAGCTGGGCGAGCGCCTGGGTGGCGCCGCGATCAACCGCTATCCGGCGCAGCCGGTGACCGACACCATCGCCGCGTTGTCGAAGTTTGTCGGCCTGCCCGCCGGCTGCAAGCTGATGCTTGGCAACGGCTCCGACGAATTGATCAGCCTGCTCGCGATGGCCTGTGATGTGCCCGGCGGGTCGGTGCTGGCGCCGCTGCCGGGTTTTGTGATGTACGCGATGTCAGCGCAGTTGCAGGGGCTGCAATTTATCGGTGTGCCGCTGACCACCGAGTTCGAACTCGATGGCCCGGCGATGCTCGCGGCGATTCACGAGCACCGGCCGTCGATCACCTACATCGCCTACCCGAACAACCCGACCGCGAATCTTTTTGACGACGCGGTGATCGACAGCATCGTCACCGCGGTGGCTGCGCAAGGCCGCGGGTTTGTCGTTTTCGACGAGGCCTACCAGCCGTTTTCATCGCGCAGCTGGATGCAGCGGATGGCCACGCAGCCGCATGTGCTGGTGCTGCGCACGCTGAGCAAATTTGGCCTCGCCGGCGTGCGCATGGGTTATCTCTGCGGCGCCGCAGCGCTGATCGATGAGATCGACAAGGTCCGCCCGCCCTACAACATCAGCGTGCTCAACGCCGAGGCAACGCTGTTTGCGATCGAACATGCCGACGAATTTGCGCGCCAGGCAGCGCTGCTGCTTGACGGCCGCCGGTGGCTGCAAAGCGCGCTGGCCGATATCGCCGGCGTGCGCGCCTACCCCAGCGAGGCGAACATGATCCTGGTTCGGGTGCCGGATTCGAAGCGTGCCTTTGAAGGCATGAAGTCGCGCGGCGTGCTCGTGAAAAATGTCGCCGGGATGCACCCGCTGTTAGCCAACTGCCTGCGCCTGACGGTGGGCAGCGCCGAAGAGAATCAACTCATGATGCAAGCCTTGAAGGCGAGCCTGTGAACACGACAGCGATGCCGACAGTGAGTCCGACAGTGAACCGCACCGCCGATATCCGCCGCGATACCAAAGAAACGCAGATCCGCGTGATCATCGACCTCGACGGCAGCGGCGAGGCCAAGCTCGCCACCGGGATCGGTTTTTTTGACCACATGCTCGACCAGATCGCCCGCCACGGCCTCATCGATCTGGACATCCATGCCAACGGCGACCTGCATATCGACGGTCACCACACGGTCGAAGATGTCGGCATTACGCTGGGCATGGCCGTCGCGCAAGCAGTGGGCGACAAACGCGGCATCACGCGCTACGGCCACGCTTATGTGCCGCTCGACGAAGCGCTGTCGCGGGTGGTGATCGACTTTTCCGGCCGCCCGGGTTTGCACATGGACGTGCCTTTCAAATCCGGCATGGTCGGCGGTTTTGATACCCAGCTGGCCTACGAGTTTTTCCAGGGTTTTGCCAACCACGCGCTGGTCACGCTGCATATCGACAACCTCAAGGGTGACAACGCGCACCACCAAAGCGAGACGGTGTTCAAGGCTTTTGCGCGCGCGCTGCGCATGGCGCTGACGGCCGACCCGCGCGCGGCCGGCGTGATCCCTTCGACGAAGGGAAGTCTGTGACGGTTGTGGGCGCGCCGCGCCGCGCCACGGTCGTCGTGGTCGACTACGGCATGGGCAACCTGCGCTCGGTATCGCAGGCGGTGCTGCATGTTGCGGCGGGCAGCGACTTTGACGTCCTGGTCAGCGCCGACCCCGACGCGGTTTTTGCCGCCGACCGTGTCGTGCTGCCGGGCCAGGGCGCGATGCGCGACTGCATGCGCGAGCTGCGCGACTCCGGCCTGCAAGCTGCGGTGCTGCATGCGGCGGCAACGAAGCCGCTGCTGGGGGTCTGCGTCGGCATGCAGATGCTGCTCGACCACAGCGATGAGCAGGACACACCCGGCCTGGCGCTGATCCCTGGCCGCGTGCGGCGTTTCGATCTGGCCGGCCGTTTGCAGCCTGACGGCAGCCGCTTCAAGGTGCCGCAGATGGGCTGGAACCGCGTCGCGCAGCGCTCGCCGTCGACGCCGGCGCGGGCGCCGCATGCGCTGTGGCAGGGCATCCCCGACGAGTCCTGGTTCTATTTCGTGCACAGCTACTACGCGGCACCGTCCGACCCGCACCACACCGTGGGCGAGGCCGACTACGGCGGGCGCTTTACCTGCGCGGTGGCACGCGATAACATTTTTGCGACCCAGTTCCACCCCGAAAAAAGCGCCGCCTTTGGCCTCGCGCTGTACCGCAATTTTCTACACTGGCAACCCTGATCTGACCAGCCGGTGGCTCCAGACGCCGTCCGAACCCGCTACCCCAACCCAATACTGCAAGCGCCATGCTGCTGATTCCGGCGATCGACCTGAAGGACGGCAAATGTGTCCGCCTTCAACAAGGTGACATGAACCTGTCCACCACCTTCGGTGAAGACCCGGCGGCGATGGCCCGGCGCTGGCTCGATGCCGGCGCGCGCCGGCTGCATCTGGTCGACCTGAACGGCGCCTTTGCCGGCAAGCCGATCAACGAAAATGCGGTCAAGTCGATCCTGCGTGTGGTCGGTGATTCGATCCCGGTGCAGCTGGGCGGCGGCATCCGCGACCTCGACACCATCGAGCGTTATCTTGATGACGGCCTGAGCTATGTCGTCATCGGCACCGCGGCGGTCAAGAGCCCGGGCTTCCTGAAGGACGCTTGCAGCGCTTTTGGCGGCCACATCATCGTCGGCCTCGATGCCCGCGACGGCAAGGTCGCCACCGACGGCTGGAGCAAGCTCACCGGGCACGAGGTCATCGATATCGCGAAGAAGTTCGAGGACTACGGCGTCGAGGCCGTGATCTACACCGATATCGGCCGCGACGGCATGTTGACCGGCATCAATATCGACTCGACGGTCAAGCTCGCGCAGGCGTTGACGATTCCGGTCATCGCCTCGGGCGGGCTGGCCGGCATGCCCGATATCGAACAGCTTTGCGCGGTCGAGCTCGACGGCGTCAGCGGCGTGATCTGCGGCCGCTCGATCTACAACGGCGCGCTGGATTTCACTGCCGCGCAGAGAAGGGCCGACGAACTGCGCGTGGTCTGAAGTCAGCCCCGCGCGCAGCGCGCGTCGCGGTGCTGACTACTGCGTCTGCGCGGCACTGTTGATCACCACATTGGGCGACGGCGCACATTCCGAAAAACCGGTGATTGGCGAACAGGGCGCGTTGCCGATCGCGGTCGCCAGCGCGGTGTTGGTGGTCACGCTGCCGAAGACCGCATAACCGCGTGTGGTGGCGGTGCGGTCGAGGAAGCTGTTCGCCACCAGGTTGACAAAAAACTGCGAGGTCGCGGAATCAGCGACGCTGGTGCGGGCCATCGCCACCGACCACTGTGTATTGAGCAGGCCCTTGTCGTCTTCCAAGACAATCGCCGGGCGCAAGCCCGCCTTGGCCACCGGCGGCAGCGTTGTGATCGGCAGGAAGCCACCACCCTGGATCACAAACGGCGTTGGCGTCACGACCACGCGATGAAAGATGGTGCCGTTGTAGAAACCCGAGTTCACGTAGGCCAGAAAATTGTCGACCGTGATCGGCGCCTTGTCCGGTGCCAGCGTGATGACCAGGCTGCCGTTGACGCCGGCGCCATTGCTCACCGTCATCGTCACCTGCGGCATCGGGATGTTGTAGGGCGCGGTGGTCAGGGTGCCGCCGTCGCTGTTGCGCGTGATGGTCACCGTCTGCGTGCCGACAGCAACCACATTGCAGGTGTAGTAGGCGGTCGTCGCGGTGCTGATATTCGGCGCGGTGGTGCTGCGGGCCATCGCCGTGCAGCCGGGTGACGCGACCGAGATCGGCATGTCCAGGTTGGCGCCGTTGATCGTCACCAGCGCCGGCTGGCCGTAACGCAGCGCGCCGCTGGCGGCGATCGTCGCGCCGGTGGCGGTGGGCTGCGCTCCTCCGGCATCACCCCCACCACCGCCGCAAGCGGCGAGCAGGGCCAGTGAGGTGGTGCACAGCAGGGTGGCGAGGCGTGGGAACGAGTTGGTTTGCATCATGGCTCGGCGGGGTCGTATGGTTGAGGCCAGGGGTGGTCGCAGGGTGGTCGCGGTGTGGGCGATCACGATCGGCGCCATGGTAGTGCATCGCGGCGGCGCCTTCGTGTCGCGGCGGGCACGGCGGTCACGGCGAGTCTCGGCATTGGCTATGCTCAGGCCATGCTCGCCAAACGCATCATCCCCTGCCTGGACGTCACCGGCGGCCGCGTCGTCAAGGGCGTCAACTTCGTCGGCCTGCGCGATGCCGGTGATCCGGTCGAGATCGCCGCGCGCTACAACGACCAAGGCGCCGACGAACTGACCTTCCTCGATATCACCGCGACCAGCGACGACCGCGGCTTGCTGCTGCACATCATCGAAGCCGTCGCGGCGCAGGTTTTTATCCCGCTCACCGTCGGCGGTGGTGTGCGCAGCGTCGCCGATGTCCGCCGGCTGCTCAATGCCGGCGCCGACAAGGTCAGCTTCAATTCGGCGGCGGTCGCCGACCCGGCGCTGATCGAAGCCGCGTCGGACAAATACGGCGCGCAGTGCATCGTCGTCGCGATCGACGCCAAGGCACGCGCCGGTGCGCCGGGTTGGGAGGTCTACACCCACGGCGGGCGGCGCAATACCGGCATCGACGCCGTGGATTGGGCGCGACGAATGGTTACCGCCGGCGCCGGCGAGATCTTGCTCACGAGCATGGACCGCGATGGCACCAAAAAGGGCTTCAATCTTGAGCTCACCCGCGCGGTGAGCGACGCCGTCACGGTGCCGGTGATCGCCTCTGGCGGCGTCGGCACGCTGCAGCATCTGGCTGACGGCATCCGCATCGGCGGCGCCGACGCGGTGCTGGCGGCGAGCATCTTTCACTACGGCGACTTCAGCGTTGGCCAGGCGAAAGAATTTCTGGCGCGCGCTGGCATCTTGGTGCGACAGTGAAGGCGCCAACAACACCGCGCACCCAACGCGCCATCGGCGGGCGGTTCCGCGACGTCGACCGCGAACTCGACCGCAAATCCGAAAGCACGCAGCAAACCCGAGTGGTCGGTGACAGCGCGACGGACGTCCGCCGAAACGGCGGCGGCAGCCACGAAGTCCGCGTCATCGGCGGAGGCACGCACGAAGTCCGCCTCATCGGCGGACTGTGGAAACGCAGCAAGCTGCCGGTCGCCAACCGACCCGGCCTGCGCCCGACACCCGACCGCGTGCGCGAGACGCTGTTCAATTGGCTCGGGCAGGACCTGACCGGCTGGCGCGTCATCGACGCCTTTGCCGGCAGCGGCGCACTCGGCTTCGAAGCCGCGTCGCGCGGCGCTGCATCGGTGCTGCTCGTCGAGCGCGATGCGACGCTGGTGAAGTCGTTGCGCGCGGTGCAGCAGCGCCTGGCTGCGGCGATGGTGCGCGTCGAGCCCGGTGACGGCGTCGCCGCGCTGGCGCGCGCCGCGCCGGGGCAATTTGAGCTGGTGCTGCTCGACCCGCCTTACGACGCCGGGCTGCTCGATCGTGCGCTGGCTGCGGCGGTGCGCACGCTCGCGCCGGGCGGCTTCATCTATGCGGAGTCGCCAACGGCGCTGCGTGATTTGCCCGCCGGGATCGAAATCCACCGCACCGGCCGCGCCGGGGCGGTGCACTACCAGCTTCTGCGTGCCGCGCCTACACTGGCCGCACCCGAGGCCGTACCCGAGGCGGCACTCAAGATCACGAACGAGGCCGCAAGCGCGGCCCTGTTGAAACCCGGCGCACAGGAGCCCGCGCAGTGAGCCTGAAATCCCCGCTGACCGCCGTTTATCCCGGCACCTTCGACCCGATGACGCTCGGCCATGCCGACCTGATGCGGCGCGCCGCCAGCCTCTTCGACCGCCTGGTGCTGGCGGTCGCTGCGGGGCACCACAAGCGCACCATGTTCACCATCGCCGAGCGGCTGGACATGGCCAAGGAAATCGCCGCGCCTTTTGGCAATGTCGAGGTGATGGCATTCCGCGGTTTGCTGAGCAGTTTTGTTGTCGATATCGGCGGCAAGGCGGTGGTGCGCGGGCTGCGCGCGGTGAGCGATTTTGAATATGAATTCCAGATGGCCGGCATGAACCGGCAACTAATGCCCGAGGTCGAAACGCTGTTCCTGACGCCGAGCGACCAGTTCCAGTTTGTCAGCGGCACCTTCGTGCGCGAGATCGCCACACTCGGGGGTGATGTCTCGAAATTTGTCGCACCTTCGGTGCTGCAGCGCCTGCAGGAGCGGGTTGCGGCGGCACCCGAGGAGTGATGGTGTTGCGCCTTGCCGAGCGGCGGATCACCTGATGGCCCTGTGGATCACCGACGAGTGCATCAACTGCGACGTGTGCGAGCCCGAGTGCCCGAACGAGGCGATCTATATGGGCGAACTGATCTACGAGATCAACCCGGCCAAATGCACCGAATGTGTCGGCCATTTTGACGACCCGCAATGTGTCCAGGTCTGCCCGGTGAGCTGCATCCCGGTGAACCCGGCGTTTGTCGAAACCCGCGCGCAGTTGCTCGTCAAGTACGAGCGGCTGACAAGCGCCGCGCCGCGCTGACCGTTCAGCGCGCTCAGCGCGCTCAGCGCGGTTTTTGTTTGGCCGGCAACTGCGCTGCGGTATTTCCGTTGGCCTCGTCGCTGTCCGTGCCGCGTTTTTTCTTCCTGCCTTTGGCCGCCGACGCGGCTTCGGGCGCCAGCGCCGGCTTGATGCCTGCCGGGCCCTGCGTGGCCGCGGCAGCTTCGCGCGCCTTGCGCTCGGCTTCGAGCTTGCGTGCGAGCTGGGTCTGGCTGGCGGCCACGGCCTGAGCGTCGCGCTGCTGCGCTGCGCTGCGCTCGTCGGCGGTGTCGACCGGCCGGCCTTCTTTGCACGGGATCTGCGAAAACTCGCGGCCGTCGGGGCCGCAGCGGTAGACCTTGCTCGCGGCCAGCGCCGGCAGCGCGGTGCAGAGTGCCAGCAGCACCAAGCAGATCCAGGCTGCTGGCCTCATGGCTTGGGCTGCGACGGCAATGGCGCTGTCACTGCCGCTGGTTTGGGGGGTTTGGGGTGCAGCTTCATCATCGCCTTGTTCATGTCGCCCTTCAGCAGCAGGTCGAGCGAGGCCATCGAGCTGGCGATCGCCTGCTCGATGGCCACCCGGTGCTCGGCAGCCGGCTTGCGCAGCACATAGTCGACGACCTCGGCCTTCACGCCGGGGTGGCCGATGCCCAGTCGCAGCCGCCAGTAGTCGGCCGTGCCGAGCTGGGCGTGGACGTCGCGCAGGCCGTTGTGGCCGGCGTGGCTGCCGCCGAACTTGAGTTTCACCTGCCCGGGCGGCAGGTCGAGCTCGTCGTGCACGACCAGCATCTGCGCCGGCTCGATCTTGAAAAAGCGCGCCAGCGCAGCGACCGATTTGCCCGACAGGTTCATGTAGGTCTGCGGCTTGAGCAGCCACAGCGGGCCATCGCCGTCGGGTCGGTTCACGCGTGCGACCTGGCCAAAGTAGGCGCGGTCGGGGGCGAGCTGCGTGCGCAGCGCAATCGCCGCGGCGTCGATCCACCAGAACCCGGCGTTGTGGCGGGTGAATTGATATTCCGGCCCCGGGTTGCCCAGGCCGACGAGCAGTCGGATCATGGCGCGGCAGCATACCCGAGCAGGCTGCGCTGATCGGTGACAAAAAAAGGCCCGGTGTGAACCGGGCCCGATGGCTGGCGTCGCGGCCGGTGCTCGACCTTGCAGTCGAGCACCACCACGCATCGGCTTACTTCTTGTTCTGGCGTTCGTCTTTTTTCTTCGCCGGTGTCTTGGCCGCGGCAACGATCGGGGCGGCAACGACCGCCTCTTCGACCTCGGCCTTGGCCACCGTCGCAGCCACGATGACCGGGTTCAGCGTGCCGTGTTTGACGGCCTTGATGCCTTCTGGCAGCTTCAGGTCGCTGGCATGCAGCGACTGGCCCTTGACCAGGCCGCTCAAGTCAATCATCACGAACTCGGGCAGTTGCGAGGCCAGGCACTCGATCTCGAGTTCGGTCGTGACGTGGCTGATGACGCAGGAGTCGGTCTTCACGGCGACCGAGTTTTCTTCGCCGCTGAAGTGCAGCGGCACCTTCTTGCGCAGCTTGGTGGCTTCATCGACGCGCTGGAAGTCGATGTGCAGCACCTGCTGTTTCCAGGGGTGCATCTGGAAGTCGCGCAGCAGCACTTTGAGTAACGTGCCGGCGAGTTCCATGTCCAGGATCGAAGAGTGGAAGGCCTCTTTTTTGAGCGCGTGGTACAGCGCGTTGTGGTCGAGCTCGATGTTGGACGGCGTGACCGTGCCACCGTAGACGATGCCCGGAACCTTGCCCGCGTGACGCAGGCGGCGGCTCGCTCCGGTCCCCTGCAAGACACGCTCGTAAGCGGTGAATTTCATGATTTCAAGCTCCAGATGAATGAGGGGCCCGCGACCAGGACCCTCGATAAAACGCAGCCCGAATGGGCAGCGCAGCGTGCGGCTCAGAAGTTGTTGTTCTGCTCCGCAAACAGGGACGTGACCGATTCGCCGTCAGAGATACGGCGGATGGTCTCGGCAAACAAAAAAGCGACCGACAGCTGGCGGATCTTCTTGCACTTGGCTGCGGCTTCGCTGAGCGGGATGGTGTTGGTGATGACCACCTCGTCGAGCTGGCTGCCGGCGATGCGCTCGATCGCCGGGCCCGAAAAAACCGGGTGTGTGCAGTAGGCGTAGACCTTGCGCGCGCCGCGCTCCTTGAGTACGTCGGCGGCTTTGACCAGCGTGCCTGCGGTGTCGATCATGTCGTCCATGATCACGCAGTTGCGGCCGTCGATTTCGCCGATGACATGCATGACCTCGGAGACATTTGCCTTCGGCCGGCGTTTGTCGATGATTGCCAGGTCACAGCCGAGCTGTTTGGCCAGCGCGCGGGCACGAACGACGCCACCGACATCGGGCGAGACGACGACCAGGTCGGGGTAACTCTTGCTCTTGAGATCCGACAGCAGCACCGGCGAGGCGTAGATGTTGTCCACCGGGATGTCGAAAAAACCCTGGATCTGGTCGGCATGCAGGTCCATCGTCAGCAGCCGCTCGACGCCGACGGTTTCGAGCAGGTTGGCGACGACCTTGGCGCTGATCGGCACGCGGGTCGAACGCGGCCGGCGGTCCTGCCGGGCATAACCAAAGTACGGGATGACGGCGGTGATGCGGCGGGCACTGGCGCGCTTGAAAGCGTCGACCATGACCAGCAGCTCCATCAGGTTTTCATTCGTCGGGCTGCAGGTTGGCTGCACCACGAAAACATCACGGGCGCGCACGTTCTGGTACAGCTCGACGTCGACCTCGCCGTCGGAGAAGCGGCCGACCTTGGCCTTGCCGATATCGGCGCCAAGGTGGTTGGCAATCTCCTTGGCCAGTGCCGGATTGGCATTGCCGCTGAAGATCATGGTGTTGAACAGCATGTCGGTCTTTCGGCGGCGCGGTCGGGGTGGGCTTGCGTCGAGAGAGCGGTTAAAAGGGGCGGTGATCGCGGCGGCGGGTTGCAGGCGGTGGCGCTGAAACGGATCTTCAACCTGTCGAACAAGGTGCTGCTCAGTGTCCAGCCAGAACCGCGGCTAGAGATTTGGCAGGGGAGGAAGGACTCGAACCCTCGCATGTCGGAATCAAAATCCGATGCCTTGACCAACTTGGCGACTCCCCTACACGGGAGCGGCTCGCGCCGCACCCCAAAAAACAAATCAGTCCGCCCAGGCCCACAGGGGGTGTGCGGGCAGACCTCGACACAGCCGACCCACCCAACCCGGCGGGAGTGCATCAACGTCTGATGCACCGCTGGCCTGGCCTGGTGCTGTTTCACCCATGCCGACCCTCGCAAACACCGCACTGCCCGAGCCTGTCATTCGGCTGTTGCCAAACCGGCTTTCGAGCCACCGGGCGGCTTGCGCCACGTCGGCACACTGCGACTGGGCCACGGGTTGCAGGTCGTTGTGACCAAACCCATGCTCCAGACCAGCCAGTGCTGCCCCTGCAAGAGAGCCCATGATTATAGCCGAGGGTGTATCGCGGTTCAGGCCCGGGCTGCCGAAGATGTCCGCGGTCTGGATCGACGCTGCGGGCTTGATCACAGCGTAGTTTTGCAGTGGTGCGTCGATTGTCGAGAGCTGCTCGCCTATGCCTTGGGCCAGCGCATTGCGCCCAAAAACAAAAAACGGTACATCGGCGCCCAGCCTGGTGGCGACTGGAAGCAGGCGCTCACGTGGCCAGTTCAGGCCCCAGAGCCGGTTGAGCGCCAACAGCACGGTTGCTGCATCGGAACTGCCACCGCCCAGGCCAGCGCCCGAGGGCAGTTGTTTGTCGATCGAGATGTCGGCTCCGAACGACACCGCGGCGGCGGTTTGCAGCGCACGTGCGGCGCGCAGGCAGAGGTCGTCGGCGGGCAGCGCCGCGCCGAGGTCGTGGCGCTGCAAGGCGCCGTCGCTGCGGCGTTCGAAGTGCAGGGTGTCGGCCCAGTCGATGAGCACGAAGACTGATTCGATGAGGTGGTAACCGTCGTCGCGGCGGCCGGTCACATGCAGGAACAGGTTCAGCTTGGCCGGTGCCGGCACGTCGAAGAGTCTTTTCAGGCTCATGTTTTGGCGCCGCTGTCGAGGCGCACCCGCAGCGTCGTCGCTGGCGCGGTTGGCGTGGCCGGTCGGCGGGCGACGATCAGCCCGCTGCTGAAAGCGCCAAGATCGACCTGCCAGCCGAGCTGCACAAAACCGCCATCGATAGCCGCATGCGCTGCTTCGGGCCAGGGCCGGCCGCGCAGCCAGTAAAACATCGCCGCCAGCGGCAGCGGCTCGCCAAAGGCTTGCGCGGCCAGGCTGTCGAGGTCGCTGAAAGGCAGTCGTCCGTCGGGGCTGATGAGCTCGGCGCGCCCGGGCTGCCAGCGGGCGCGGGCCAGCGTCGCCCCCAGCGGCCCGCTGATGTCGAGTTCACCGCGCTGTGCATCGCCGCGCAGCTCGAAACTGGCGCTGGCCTGCCGCGCCGGGGCATCGTGGCTGGCCGCGACCTGGATCGCGAAGCGGCCGCTGAGTGCCGGTGCGTCCGGCGATGGCAACGTGGCACAGGCGCCTAGCAGGCCGGCGAGCGCCAACAGGCCGACCTGGCGGTACTGGTGGTACCGGCCGAGCTGGCCGGACTGACCGATCGCAGCGAGCAGCAGCGCGCCGGCACGGCGGCGGATCACAGGTCGGGCTTCAGCCGCGCCAGCGTTTCGCGCAGCACCTCGTTGGCGGCGTCGCGGCTGCGGCCTTCGCGCCAGACCCGCCGGGCTTCGTCGTGCTGGCCCGAAGCCCAAAGGACTTCGCCCAGGTGCGCGGCGATTTCGGTATCGGGGCGAGAGGCATAGGCCTGGCGCAGCAGTTGCAAAGCTTCATCGCGGTTGCCGAGCCGGTATTCGACCCAACCCAGGCTGTCGGTGATGAAGGGGTCGCCGGGTGCCAGCTCGAGGGCCTTGGCGATCAGCGCCCGTGCCTCGGGCAGGCGCTGGCCGCGATCGGCGAGCGAATAACCCAGCGCGTTGTAGGCATGCTGGTGCTCGGGCTTGGCGGCGATCACGCGCCGCAGCAGGCGCTCCATCTCGTCGACGCGGTCGAGCTTCTCGGCCATCATGGCCTGTTCGTAGACGAGTTCGGTGTCGTCGGGCCAGCGTTGGCTGGCGGCGGCGAGCACCGCATGCGAGTCGCCCCAGCGCTTGAGTTCGCGCAGCAGATGGGCTTCGGCGACGAGCTTGGCGCGGGCGTCATCGGGCTGCCGTTCGGGCAGTTTTTGCAGCAGTTCGCGGGCTTCGCGCAGCCGGCCCTGGCGCGCCAGGATCGTCGCCCGGCGGCTCTGCACTTCGAGCGCACGCTGCGGGCTGTCGACACGCGCGAGGTACTTCTCGGCGGCCGCAAAATCACCACGCAACTCGGCCGATTGAGCCAGCAGCAGCCAGGCCTGGACGAGTCCCGCGCCGCGTGCGTCAGCAGCGCTGTCGGTCGATGTTGCTGCCTCTTGATCGTCGTCATCGTCCTTGTCGGCCGGCGCCGGCGCGGTCGCCGTCGCAGTGCCAGCAGCAAGCGGGCCGCCAGCACCCGCGGCCGTCACCAAGTCCACGTAGCGCAGCAACGCGGCGTCGGCCTGCGGTGGGTGTTTCAGCTCGACATGCAGCGCGCCCAGGGTCAACCAGGGCGCCGCGAGCTCGGGTTGCAGCCGGGTCGCGATCTCGAGCTGCTTGATCGCGTCGGCGTGGCGCTGCGCTTGCACCAAGACCCGCACATAGGCCAGCCGAACGGCGGGCTCGGCGCTCGGCTGGCGCAGATGGGCGCTGACCACGTCTTCGGCCGCAGGCTGGCGGCCCATCAGGTCCATCGCCAGCAGCGCCGGCCCGGCGGCCGTGGCGTCGTCAGATGCCGCCGCGCGCGCCAGCGTCAGTGCCTTGTCGGTGTCGCCGGCCGCGAGCCAGCCGCGGCCGATCGCAACCCGGGCCGCGACCTTCGTCGACGCTGCCCCGGCATAGGGCTGCAACTGTTCTTCGATCAGGCCGGCGACAGCACGGGCCTCACCGGCGCGTTGCAAAAAGCGCGGCACCGACGAGATCAGCCCGCCACGTTCGGCCTCAGGCGTGCGCGCCAGCAGCGCACGCAGCGGTTCGCCGACATCGTTGATGCGGTTCAGCGCCACCAGAATCTGCAATTGCGTGCGCAAGGCGTCCAGCGACTCCGGCAGCGCCGCGCGCCAGGCCTTGGTGGCGACGAGCGCCTGGTCACCGACGCGGTTTTGCAGCGCGACATCTACTGCGCGACGAAAGAGTTGCTCGTCGCGGCTGCGCCGCGCGGCGTCGAGCAGCACTTCGAAAGCCACACCCGCCTGGCCCGAACGCAGCTCCATCTCGCCGATGAGCAGCTGATAGAACATCAACGCATCCAGCGCCGACCGGTGCGGCGCCTGCGCGGCGCCGTCTTCAGCCGTTGCGGCCGATGAAGCCGGCGGCGCGGTCGTCTGCGCGATGGCCAGCGTGGCGGTGCCCACCAGCGCGGCGACAGCAAAAGCGATCGTCCGGGCCCAAGGGCTCGGCACGAGACAACGATCGGGCTTGATGTGCGGATGCTCAGCGAGCCCGACAATTCGCCGATCAGGGTGCTGATCAGGGTGCTGATCAGGGTGCTGGTCAGTGGGCCGGCGCAGCGGCGTGCGGTCGAGTGGTTTCACGACTTCATTCTCACATAATGACCCATGCCTGAACTCCCCGAAGTCGAGGTCACCCGCCGCTCGATCAGCCCCAGCCTGACTGGCGCGACCGTGATTTCTGCACGCCTGGGCAAACCGCTGCGCTGGCCTTTGGGCTGCGCGCCGGCCAGCCTGGCCGGGCGCCTGCTCGCAGCGCCGCAGCGGCGCGGCAAATACCTCTGGTTGCCGCTTGGCGCCAAGCCCGATGTCAGCCAGCGCGCCCCCGGCGGCCTGCTGCTGCACCTGGGCATGTCGGGATCGCTGGCCTTTGCCGCCGACCCCGGGGTCGCCGGCGCGCACGACCACTTCGATCTCGTCACCAACCGCGGCACGCTGCGCCTGACCGACCCGCGGCGCTTCGGCGCGGTGGTCTGGTCGGACGCACTTGACGCGGCGCCGGCGGCAACCCTGCTCAGCCGGCTCGGTTTTGAGCCCTTTGACGCCGCGCTCACGCCGGCGGCTTTTCACGCCGCGCTTAAAGCCCGCCGCAGCCCGATCAAGGCGGTGCTGCTCGGCGGCGAGCTCATCGTTGGCGCTGGCAACATCTACGCCTGCGAGGCCTTGCACCATGCTGGCATTCACCCGCGCCTGAGCGCGGCATCGATCAGCCGGCCGCGTGCCGAGCGCCTGCTCGCGGCTTTGCGTTTGATCCTGGCGCGGGCGATCGACATCGGCGGCTCGACGCTGCGCGACTTTCGCGACGCCCATGGCGCGGCCGGCGCTTTCCAGCTCGAAGCCGCGGTCTACGGCCGTGCCGGCCTGCCTTGCCCGCGCTGTACTGCGCCGGTGCAACGCATCGTGCAGGCGCAGCGCGCGACTTATTTTTGCAGAGCGTGCCAAAAGCGCTGACAAGCGCGTTGCTGTTGTCAAGCTTTGTATCGCCGGCCCCAGCAGCGAGCGGCCCTGCGCTAGCATCTTGTGGATGCCGACCGTGCGCATGCATTCTTCATTCGCCACCCGCCTGGGGTCGCTCGCCGCCTGGCGCGCCGGGGTCGACCGTTCGGTGGCCACGCTGGCCAGCTGGCTGCGCGAACACGAACTGCACGGCGAGCCGCAAGCGCAGCTGCTGAGCTCGTTGCACGAGCGCTTGCAGTCTGAAAAACTGATCGTCGCTTTTGTCGCCGAGTTTTCGCGCGGCAAGTCCGAGTTGATCAATGCGATCTTTCTCTCCGACGCCGGCCGGCGGGTGCTGCCCGCCTCGCCGGGGCGCACGACGATGTGCCCGGTCGAGTTGCGCCACGATGCCGACAAGGCGCCATCGCTGGCCCTGCTACCGATCGAGACCCGTCTGCGCGGCCTGTCGCTGGCCGAACTGCGCGATCGCGACGAACCCTGGTCGCGCATCCTGCTGAACCCGGGTGACCCCGATGGCCTGGTGCGCGCGATTGCCCAAGTCACGCGAACCCGCCGCGTCAGCGTAGACGAAGCGCGCGCGCTGGGTCTCTGGGACGACCAGCGCCCCGAAGAAAATGCGCCGCAGGCCCCCGACGGCAGCGTCGAAGTGCCGGCCTGGCGCCATGCGCTGATCAACTATCCCCACCCGCTGCTCGACCGCGGGCTCGTGATCATCGACACGCCCGGCCTCAACGCCATCGGCGCCGAGCCCGAGCTGACCCTGGGCCTGCTGCCGTCAGCGCATGCCACGGTTTTTGTGCTCGGTGCCGATACCGGCGTGACCCGCTCCGATCTCGAAGTCTGGCGCCAGTATCTCGGCGCGCGTGCGGTCGAGCGGTATGTGGTCCTGAACAAGATCGACAGCTTGGCCGACCCGCTGGGCAGCGCCGAGCAGATCGAGCAGCAGATTGCCCAGCAGCGCAGCCAGACCGCGTTGACTCTGGGCATCGATGTCGCGCGGGTCTTCCCGCTGTCGGCGCGCGACGCGCTCGCAGCGCGCCTCAAGGGCGACGCCGCGGGCCTGGTGCGCAGCCGCCTGCCCGAGTTGGAAGCAGCGCTGTCGGCACAGCTCCTGCCGGGCCAGCACGAGATGCTGTCGATTGCCGCCTGCGACACGCTGGTCGCGCTGCGGGCCGGCGCGCTGCACCAGCTGGCGGATCGGCGTCGCCACAACGCCGAAGAAACCCTCGAGATGCGCGGCCTGCGTGGCAAGAGCAGCGCCAAGGTGCGGCTGATGCTGACGCGCGTCGAAGCCGAGATCGAGGACTTCGAGCGCTGCACCGTGCGACTGTCGGCGACACGCGCGGTGCACATGAAACTGCTGCGTGCGGCGACTGAGCCGCTGAGCAGCCAGACCCTGCGCAAACATGTCGCCGCGATGCAGCCGCCGGTCGGGATGCGCTTGGTCGCCGGCGGTGCGCTGCGCCCGTTCGAGACCCTGTGTGCCCATCTGCGTGATGCTTTTGTGCGCGCCCGTGGCCATGGCGACGAAATGCACCGCATGGTCGACGCCAGTTTTTCGCGGCTGAATGCCGAGTTCGGTTTTGCCTTCCTGACCGGTACGCTGCCGACTTTCGAACGCTGGGAACATGAGCTCGGCCTGATCGAGCGCAACTACAGCCAGTACCTCGGGCTGACCCAGGCCTGGCGGCTTGCCGCACCGGGGGCAATGGAGCAGTTTCGCCGCATGCTGTTGTCCAAACTGCGCATGATCTTCGAGAGCGCGGCGGGCGAGCTCGAGCTGTGGAGCAAAAATGTCTCCGGCCAGATCGACCATCAGCTGCGCGAGCGCCGGCGTGCATTCAGGCGCCGCCACGATGCGCTCGAGCGCATCCAGCAAGCCTCGGGTGAACTCGAGTCGCGGATCAGCGAACTCGAAGACCAGGAGCAGGGCCTGCGCGACATGCAGCAGCGCCTGGAATCGCTCGTTGATGCGGCACAAAGCGCGGCCCGCATGAGTCCGCAGGCGCTGGCGCGGCGCGACGCAGCTTGACACCAGCGGCCGCTGGTTCGCTGGCCGGCCGGGTGGTGCGCTGGCAGCGCCAACATGGCCGCCACGGCCTGCCCTGGCAGGGCACGCGGGACCCCTACCGCGTCTGGTTGTCCGAGGTCATGTTGCA